>NZ_CAMFLP010000013.1:0-94383 GCF_945957625.1 uncultured Chitinibacter sp. | reverse complement strand
GAGCGATACCTTGCCAAGGTATAGGTCGAGAGTTCGAGCCTCTTATCCCGCTCCATACATTGCACCCTGATGCGGGATTAGCTCAGTTGGTAGAGCGATACCTTGCCAAGGTATAGGTCGAGAGTTCGAGCCTCTTATCCCGCTCCATACATTGCACCCTGATGCGGGATTAGCTCAGTTGGTAGAGCGATACCTTGCCAAGGTATAGGTCGAGAGTTCGAGCCTCTTATCCCGCTCCAAATTTTTAAGAAAGCCCTGGCTTTCTTTACCCATTACGGCGGGTTAGCAAAGTGGTTATGCAGCGGATTGCAAATCCGTAGACATCGGTTCGATTCCGGTACCCGCCTCCAAACTGAAAAGCCCAGCGTTGCTGGGCTTTTTTGTAGCGCCGCAATCTATTCAGCCGGCTGAAAGCCTGCTAAACTGCGCGCTCTGTGCCCGGATGGTGAAATAGGTAGACACAAGGGACTTAAAATCCCTCGCCGCAAGGTGTACCGGTTCGATTCCGGTTCCGGGCACCACCCCATTAGCAGCAACGCAGCAACTCCAAATCGGCAGCACGTCTGTCGTAGCAAAACCCGCATCGAGCCTCGCTCTGCGGGTTTTTTATTGCCCGCGCTTCGCACTCAGCGCTTGCTCTGCCCCTGTGCAGATTAATCGCTCGGGCTTGCGCCCGCCTTGAAGCGCCAGCGCTGCGCGCGTTACGCTAAGTATTCGATTGAAGCAGCCGGCAGCGCTAACACGGCCGCCGTTTTCCAGCGAGGCCACGCCATCATGCGCCATCTCATCTCCACGCTGTGCATACTTGCCACCTCGACCGGGGCCATAGCGCTGAGTAGTGCCGAGCGCCAGGTATTACTGGAATCCATCCGCCCCGAAGCCAGCCGCCAAGCCGGGCAAGCCGTGCGCTTTCGGGTCGAGCAACTCAATCATGTGGGGAATTGGGCCGTTATTGTTGGTGGCCTGATGGCGCCAGAGGGCAAAACGCTAGACTGGAATAAGGCCACGCAATGCGACCCAGATCTCGATAAGATGCTGTGGGTGGTGGCCAAAAAAACCCAGCAGCGCTGGCAGGTCGAGGAAATGTACGTTTGCTCGCCCGAGCCACCCTATTGGTACTTAAAGCCAAAAGTCGCCTTTGCCCGCCCCTGCCAGCTGTATGCTGGGCTACAGCTCGATGGCCGTCACACGGTTGAGCAGCAATGCCAGCAATATCAGTCGCGGCGGCAGCGACAGGCGAAGTGAAGCGCGCCATCAGTCAATACCCAATTGGGTATATAGCCATAGCCACTTCCTAACAATAGCTACAGCCATATACCCCAGCCTTACTTCACTGACCATGTCTGCGCATAGGCCGGCAGCGGCTGTGTGCAGTCGGCATCGGCTTGCGGCGCACCACGCGTCACGGTGAGCGGCAATACCCCGGTCCAGGCGGCGATGTGTAGATCTTTTTCATCGTCTTCGGCGCCGCCACTACGGATTTTGCAAGCCGCTTCGGCCAGGCTAATTTTTAGCACAATGGTCGCGCCCAGCTCTTGCGGGCTGCCGCGGCGAATTTCGGCATTCCGCCCTGGGGCAAGATGATCCATAAAGGCATCTAGCGCGGCGGCTTTAGCCTCTTCGCCTTCAATTCGCTCAAACTGGCCATAAATCACGGCCGAGCGATAATTCATCGAATGATTAAACGCCGAGCGCGCCAACACCAGCCCATCGAGGTGGCTAACGGCAATACTTACCGGCGCCCCACCGGCCAGATGCTTCATCAGCCGGCTACCATTCGAGCCATGAATATACAAGGCATCGTCAATCCGCCAGTAGGCCATCGGCAGGCAATGCGGGCCGCGCTCATCGTGAAACGCCAGATGACACAAATAGTGGCTATCCAAAATCGCATACAGGGTGCTGGGCGCGTAATCGGCGTTTTCCGGAATGCGGCGGATACGGGTGCGGGGGCTCGGTGCGGATGACATAGCTAGATCTCGGTGCAAATAAAACGCCAGCATAGCCAAAGCACTGGCCCCAAGATAAGATCCATTCTCTATAAAAAATCAGGTACCACTGGCACAAATCGCCCGCGGAGCCAGCCCAAGCTCGGCAGCCAGCGGCCCCGAATCCCCCATGCGCCCGATTGGTGAATTTTGCGCTGCGCAATCTAGATCGCACACCGGCTCGCTATACTCAACCCAACATTCGTCGCTAACACCGCGTATTCATACACAGGAGAAAAGCATGACCGCAGCACTGCCCCCCAGCAAACTAGGCTGGCTCCGCTGGCTACTCGCCACTCCGCCATGCCGCATTTTGCTGCTTGGCCTTGTCTTTCTCGTGATGATGGGGATGAATACCGATGTAATGACCAGCTATGCTGCCCAGCCGGTCAAAGCGGCGGCACATATTATTGCGCTGTGTATTGCCGGCTTTGCCATTTATATCGCCTATGCCCATTTTATCGAGCAGCGCCAGACCAGCGAGCTGGGTGTGAATGGCCTGGGCCGCGAACTGGGGATCGGGCTTTTGGTTGGGGTCGGCTTATATACGATCTGTGAGCTCGCGCTGATGGCGCTGGGGATCTATCGCATCACCGGCCTCAATAGCTGGAATTACATGTTGCCGGCCGTGGCCATGGCGCTGAGCTCTAGCGTTTTTGAAGAGCTACTTTTTCGTGGCGCACTGTTTTTATCGCTAGAGCGCTGGTTGGGTAGCTGGATTGCACTGGTGGTTTCGGCACTGGTCTTTGGGCTGACACATCTTACCAACCCGGCGGCGACGCTCGAAGGGGCGCTCTTTATTGCGGTTGAAGCGGGTATCTTGTTGGCGGCGGCGGTTATGCTGACGCGCCGGCTGTGGCTGAGCATCGGCTTTCACCTCGCCTGGAATTACACTCAGTCAGCTATTTTCTCTGGCATTGTCTCTGGCAATGCGCCGCAGCAAGGCCTGATTCGCTCCACGATGCAGGGCCCAAACTGGCTGACCGGGGGCCAATTTGGCGTTGAATCATCGATTTTGGCGCTCACCGTCTGCACCGCCACCGGCATCATTCTGCTGCGCATGGCAGTTAAACGCGGCAAAATCGTTCCGCCCTGCTGGCAACGCCAAGCCAGCACAGTAGCCAGCGCCTAGCCTCTATCCTGCGCCAGCCGCAGGCAAGAACCTGCAGCTGGCCCACTCTTCGCCCCAGCCTCAAGCCAAACGATCATCATGGATTTTGCCCTTTTGCTGCGCCAATATGCCGCAAGTTATGCGCGCAGCTCACGCCAACAGCAGCTATATGCCGCGCTGCGCAGTGCAATTTTGCAGCGGACTTTAGCGCCCTTGCAGCGCCTACCGGCCAGCCGCCAGCTGGCGCGCGAGCTGAGCATCGCCCGCAATGCCGTGGTGTTTGCCTATGAGCAACTGGCCAGCGAAGGGCTACTGGAAAGTGGCCCGCGCGGCACGCGGGTGGCGGCGCTGCCGCCCGTACCCAGCGCGCCGCACACCCCGCAGCGCGGTCTGTCGCAACGCGGGCAGGCCTATCAGGCGCCATTTGCCGATGTCGATACCCTGGCCCCGTTCACGCCTGGCGTACCGGCACTGGCCGAATTTGACCACGCCCGCTGGCAACGCTTGCTGGCCAAGCAATGGCGTAGCGCTCGCCCTAGTCAGCTGGCCTATGGGCAGGCGGCCGGTGAGCCAGCGCTACGCGAAGCGATTGCCGGGCATTTGCGCGCCGCGCGCGGGGTAGTCTGCGATGCCAGTCAGGTGTTGATCACCGATGGCACCCAAGCCAGCCTAGATTTATGCGCCAAGCTGTTTGCCGATGTGGGCGACGTGGCCTGGGTGGAAGACCCGGGCTACGGCGGCGCGGTCAATGCCTTTACCAGTGCACAATTAGCCGTGCGCGGCATTGCCGTCGATGCCGATGGCATCAAGCCCAGCGCGGCCGATTGGCAAACACCGCCGCGGCTGATTTATGTAACGCCCTCGCATCAATATCCGCTTGGGCATGTGTTGAGCTTGCCGCGCCGCTTGGCGTTACTGGCACAGGCGCAACTGCATGGCACGCTGATTATCGAAGACGATTACGACAGCGAATTTCGCCGCGCCGGCCCGCCGCTACCGGCAATGCAAGGCTTGCTGCCCGATGCGCCGGTGCTGTATCTGGGCACCTTCAGTAAATCACTCTTCCCCGCCTTGCGCACAGGCTATCTGGTGGTGCCACGCGCCTATGTGCAAGCGGTCACGGCCATGCTGGCGCAATGCTATCCGCGGGGCCGCCAGCTAGAGCAACTGGCACTCGCCGAGTTCATTCAAAGTGGTGAATACGCCGCGCATTTGCGCCGGATGCGCAAGCTCTACAGCCAGCGCCGCGATGCGCTCAGCACCGCGCTAGCGCGCCACTTTGGATCGCATGCCACGCTATACGGTGGCGCCGCCGGCATGCATTTAGCGCTCGAGCTTAGCCCCGAATTCGACGCCAGCACCAGCAGCCGGCAGGCCATCGCCCACGGTCTGATCGCCCGCCCACTCGCGGCGTATTGCTGGCAAGCCGAGCACCAGCGTAATGGCTTTATCCTCGGCTACGCCCAGATTCCAGCCGAGGAAGTTGATGCTTTGGTGCGGCGGCTGGCGAGCTACGCGGGGATACCCTGAGCAAGTATCCCCACCAAACCAGGAATAACAGCAGCTTTCAGACCCATACCCCAAGTCGGGCTCGCCAACAACGCGGTGCTAGCGAGTGGCCTGCGCAAGGTTGTCTGGCGTAGCGCCATCCGGCGCACCACCCAGTGCGCGGTAAACATTGCTACTGGCCACCGCCAGCTGATAGCGCTGCTGCAGCAGCTGATTTTGCACCTGCTGCCGCCGCGCCTGCGCGCTGAGTACACTATCAAACTGAATCACGCCCGCCCGATAGCGCAGCTCGGTTTGCCGCTCGGCCTGCTCGGCATCGCGCAATTGTGTGGCCAAGAGTGGCTGATTGGCTTGCAGCTGGCTGCGGCTGGCCAGCGCGATTTCCACTTCCTGCAGCGCCTGATACAGCTTTTGCCGGTAGCCAATCACTGCCGCTTCGTAATCCAGCGCGCTGATTTTCAGCGCGGTATCGCGCTTATGCCAGTTGATAAATGGGAGCACTAGCCCGGCGCCGAGCTGAGCCACCGGATTCACCAGCAGATTACTCAGCTCCTGGCTATTACTGCCCAACGAGCCGGTGAGCGACAGGGTGGGATACCAGCTTTTTCGGCTCACCGCTTCGTCGGCAAAAGCCGCTTGCAGATTGGCGCGGGCACTGGCCAGATCGGGCCGCCTATCGAGCACCTCGGCGGGCAAGCCCGCCGGCACATTTGGCAATTCGCTCGGCAGCGCAGCCTGCAGCTGGGCATAGGTGGCAGGGGGCTGGTCGAGCAAGGTGGCCAGCGCCCAGCGGCTTTTATCCAGCGCCAGCTGGGCTTCGAGCACTCGGCTACGCTGCTGGGCCACGCTATCGCGCGCCTGCGCCACATCCAGCCCAGACAGATAGCCCGCCTGATAGCGGGTATTCACCCGCGCTTGCAGCGCTTCGGCGCGGGCCAGATCGGCCTGCGCCAGGGTCAGGGCGGCTTGCTCGCGGGCGATGGCCCAGTAGGCTTGCGCCACTTCGCTGCGCACTGATTGGCGCAAAGCCTGCCAATCGCTGGCGCTGGCCGTGGTGCGCCAGCTGGCGGCGCGAGTTTGATCGGCGAGCTTGCCCCACAGATCAAGCTCCCAGCTCGCCGATAAACTCAGCCCGAACGAATCGCTGGTATGGCGTGCCGGATCGAGCTGCCAGGCGGCGCCCGAATTCGCCGAAAGGCTGACATTAGGTAGCTGAGCTTGCTGATTTTGCGTCACCAGTAAACCGGCTTTGCGCCAGCGCAGCGCAGCCTGCGCCAGATCGGCATTACGGCTTAGGGCCTCGGTTTGCAACTGCAGCAGCTGCGGGTCGGCAAAGCTGGCCCAGAATGCCGCATCGGCCGCCGGCTGGCTGATCTGACTGGCCGTAGCGCTTTGCCAGTTGGCCGGGGTATTTACCGCCGGTGCTTGCCAGGCCGGGCTTGCGCACGCGCCCAGCAAAGACAGCAGCGCCAGCAATACACCCACGGGTATAGCCTTATAAACCTTATTAAATTTAGCCTGCATAGATATACCCCTACTCGCGCGCCAGAGCTTCAATCGGCGCCAACTGCGCAGCCCGCCGGGCGGGCAGAAAACCGAACACCATGCCAATCCCGCTAGCGCACAGCACCGCGATACTGATGGTGGAGAAAGACAGCACCATCTGGAAATCTTTCACCAGCATATTCACCAACAGCGCCAGCGCTCCGGAGAGCCCGATCCCAATCGCCGCGCCCAGCAAACACACCAGCACGGCTTCGATCAAAAACTGGCTGCGAATATCGCCCTGCCGCGCGCCCACGGCCATGCGAATGCCGATTTCATGCGTGCGCTCGGTCACCGACACCAGCATGATATTCATGACCCCAATGCCACCCACCACCAGCGAAATCACCCCGATCATGGTCAGGAAGAGCTTGATGCTATTGGCCGTGCTTTCAAACGACTTCATCAGGTCTTCCATGGTGCGGGTGTAAAAATCCTGCTGGCCATGTTCCAGCCGGATGCGGCTGATGATGGCTTGCTCGGCCGCCTTCACTGGCAAGCCGGGTTTCACCTGCACCGTGATCAGATTGAAATGCAGCTGGCCAAAGAGCCGGCTGGCCGCGGTGGAATACGGCAGCCACACATCCAGGCTATCGCTACTCATAAATCCGCTGGATTTCGCCTCGGCCACGCCGATCACCTGCACCGGTATCTTGCCCAGCAAAATAATCTGCCCAATGCCATCAGCGCTGCCAAACAGTTTGGCGCGGGTGCTTTCGCTGATCACCGCCACCTGCGCCTGCCGGCGCACATCGTCATTGCTAAACGGCACCCCGGCTTTAAAACGCTGATCGCGCAAGGTGAAATACGCCGGCGCCACGCCCTGCACGGCAGCGTTGACGTCGATATTTTGGTAGCGCACCCGCGCGCCAATTTGCGTCAACGGCGTCACCGCAGCCACGTAGGGCTCGGCCTCGAGCGCGCGCAGATCTTTTTCACGCAGGGTTTTGATGCTGGCGGCTTTGTCATCCCCCGGCCCTGTGCCGGGGCGGATATCGATATTGCTAGTACCCAGGCCCGAGAAATTATCCAGCACCTGTTTTTCCATCCCCTCGCCCAGCGCCATAATCGTCACCACCGAGGCAATACCGATAATAATCCCCAGCATGGTCAGCAAGCTGCGCATGCGGTTGGCCAGCAAGGCGCGCAGCGCCATGGTAAAGGCCTCTTGCCAACGGCCCAGCAAGGCCTGCGCCTGCCGGCTATGATGCAAGCCTGTGGGCGCTACTTCGGGTACGTCCAGCGCTACCCGCGCCGGATTAGGCGCATCCGAAACAATCTCGCCATCGCGAATCTCGATAATCCGCTCCGCCTGCGCCGCCACCTTGCTATCGTGCGTTACCAAAATCACGGTGTGGCCCTGTGCGTGCAGCTCTTGCAAGATCTGCAGCACATCCTGACCGCTGCGGCTATCCAGCGCGCCGGTCGGCTCATCGGCCAAGATCACTTCCCCGCCATTCATCAGCGCCCGGGCGATCGACACCCGCTGCTGCTGGCCACCGGAAAGCTGCCGCGGGCGATGCGCCAGCCGCTCACCCAGCCCAAGCCGGGCTAATAATTGCTCCGCGCGCGCTTGGCGCTCATCGGGTGGTGTGCCAACATACACCGCGGGCATCGCCACGTTTTCGGTAGCCGTGAGCCCACCCAGCAAGTGATAACGCTGAAAAATAAAGCCAAAATGATCGCGGCGCAGTGTAGCCAGCTCGTCGGCATCCAGCTCGCTGACTTCACGGCCGGCAAACCGATACGAGCCGCTGCTGGCGCTATCCAGCCCACCCAGAATATTCATCAAGGTGGATTTACCCGAGCCCGATTGCCCGATAATCGCCACCATTTCACCGCGGCGAATGGTGAGATTCACCCCGCGCAAAATCTGGACGACTTCATCGCCGGCCGGAAAACTGCGTACGATATCGCGTAATTCAATAATCGGCGTCTCAGCCATGGCCAGGCTCCGGCTCAGGGTGGCCATCATCGCCAGACTTTTTGCTGCTGTCGGCACGGCTCACCACGACTTTTTCGCCGGCTTGCAGGCCTTTACGTACCTCGGCATTCACATTGCCTTTCACCCCGATCTCAACCTGCCGCGTGCGCAGCTGGCCATCGGCCTCTAGCACCGTCACCGTATAGAGCTGGCCTTTGGGCTGGCTTAGCGCCGCCACCGGCACGGTGAGCACATTGCGTGCCCGATCCAGCAGGAAAGTCACTTGCGCCGTCATTTGCAGGCGCAATAGCCCTTGCTGATTGGGCACCAGAAACAGCGCATTGTAGAAAATCGCGTTATTGATGGTTTGCGGCGTGGGCTCGATACCGCTGATTTTGGCCTCGAAGCGGCGCTCCGGCGCGCCCAGCACGCTAAAGTACAGCGGTGTACCGGGTTTGAGGCGCACGATATCGGCTTCGGCCACCTGGGCTTTCACCTGCATATTGTCCATCGCCGCCAGGGTCAGGATCGGCGGCGCGGACTGGATCGCATTCACGGTCTGGCCTTCTTTGGCGGCAATCGCGGTCACCACGCCATCCATCGGCGCCACAATACGGGTAAAGCCCAGATTGGTGCGGGCTTTTTCCAGCCGCACTTGTGCTTCTTTCAGCTGCGCCGCAATCATGCGGATTTCCGCACGGCGGGTTTTCACCGCGAGTTGGGCAGCATCGAACTCTTTACGCGCGGTGGCATCGCCGCTCAACATCAGTTGCTGCCGGGCCAGCTCTTGCTCAGCCTCATCCAGGGCGAGTTGGCGAACGGTTTGCTGCGCCTCGAGGCCATCAATCGCACTTTGGGCCGCGTCAAATTCGGTTTTGGTGACACTAGGGTCAATCTCGGCCAGCAGATCGCCTTTTTTCACCCGATCGCCCAGCGCCACCGCCAGATGCTGAATCTGCCCCGACGCCTGTGCGCCCACTTCGACCGTTTTGGCCGCATCGACCACGCCGGTGGCCAGCACCGAGACTTCAACATCGCCCTTGCTCACCACCGCAGTAATCACCTGGCTGGCCGGATCAACCGGCTTGCGCCCCCACAGCCACCAGAGCGCGCCCACGATGAGCGCGAGCCCCACCCAGCGCCAGAATCCCAGCTTGCGCCAGCCCTGCTTGATTGCCGCCAGCCTACTCATACCTTACCTCATTCACTCTGCATATTGGTTAGGCGCTAGCATAATCCAAAGCCACTACCCGGCAATAGCGGGCAAGCTTAAGTGCGACTTAATACCGTGTGAATAGGTCGCAGGCATAAAAAACGGCGCCGAAGTGCCGTTGCAGGCTGCTGTCAAAGTGGAAGAGCCATCTTCTTCAAGTCTCGGCCAAGCCGAGCCTAGGAAAAAAGGCTGTCAAGCTGCAGCCTTGATGTTCTATACCCACACCTCCCGTCCCCTCCGTGAGGGGCGCCTCGCTTCGCGAGTGAGGTTGGTCCGCAAGCAAAAACGGCGCCGTAGCGCCGTTGTTTTGGTATTACCGCAATTTAGCTGGCGGCCTGTGGCTCCGCAGGGGGTGGGGCTAAGCGGGCGGCGGCTTTGGCGCGTGCCTCGGCGCGACGATCTAGCGCCTGCTTACCGGCAATCAAAAAGCCCAAACCAATAAACGCGCCCGGCGGCAGAATCGCCAACAGGAATTGATAATTGTAATGCGCGGGGATCACATGAATTACCCAACCTTGCGCCGCGGGGCCAAACACCAGATCAATGCCCGACAGCAGTGTGCCCTTGCCCACCAGCTCGCGCATTGCACCCAAAATCCCCAAGACCAGCGTCAGGCCCAAGCCCATAAAAAAGCCATCCAGCGCCGATTGGCTGACTGGGTTTTTCGAGGCAAACGCTTCGGCCCGCGCCAATACGATGCAGTTGGTGGTAATCAGCGGAATGAAAATCCCCAGCACCAGATACAGATCGTGCACATAGGAATTCATCAGCAGATCCACCATCGTCACCAGCGCGGCAATGATCAAAATAAAGATCGGCGCGCGCAGCTCATTGGGGACAAAATCACGGATCGCCGCAATCGCCGCGCCGGAAATCAGCATCACGATACTGGTGGCCAAACCGAGCGACACGCCATTGATGATATTGCTGGACATCACCAGCACCGGGCACATCCCCAAAATCGCCACCACACCTTGGTTTTGCTTCCAGATGCTGTTGTAGATAATGTCTTTTGCGTCTTGCCAGCTCATCATGGCTTTAAGCTCCAAAAACCACAGCCGGCTGTGCGGCCACATAATCGAGGGTGTTTTTCACCGCTTTCACCACCGCGCGCGGGCTGATGGTAGCGCCGGCGGTGTAATCAAACACCCCACCGTCTTTTTTCACTTTCCACTCGCTGGCAGCCGGTGCGGCCAGCGATTTGCCATCAAAGCCTAAAATCCATTTGGATTTGAGCACATCGATGTAATCGCCCAGCCCTGGGGTTTCTTTATGCGCCACCACGCGCACGCCCAGCACTTGCCCGCTTTTGCTCACGCCGACCAAAAGTTTGATCTTGCCCGAATAACCATCCGGCGCCACGGTTTCGATGACCGCGGCCACGGTTTGGCCGGCTTTTTTGGCGCGATAAATCTGCGAACCAGCTTCGTTATTCAGCTGCTTAAGCGCCGCCGCATCCTGGGCAACGGCGTCATCGAGCAGCTGATTATCAAAGCTGCCCGCCGGCAATACCTGCGCAATCAGCGCCACTTTGGCGGCTTTTTCATTGCCCAGCACAATGTCTTTAGTCAGCGTATAGGTACCTGCCATCAGAGCGGTAAAGGTCAGCGCAAACACCAGCAAGGTCAGCGCGCCACGCACGCCGTTTTGCAGCATGGTTTTCATGCTTTACCCCCTTTCGCCCCAACACTGCCACGCTTGCGGCCAAATACCGCCGGCTGGGTGTATTGATCGATAAACGGCGCAGCAATATTCATAATCAACACAGCAAAGGCCACCCCATCCGGATAACCGCCGTAGGTGCGGATCAACCAGGTGAGCAAACCAATCAAAGCGCCGTAGATCAGCCGCCCCAGTGGAGTAGTCGGGGCCGAAACCGGGTCGGTAATAATGAAAAACGCACCCAGAATCGCCGCACCGCTAAAGACGTGGAACAGCGGGCTGGCGTAGCGAGCGGGGTCGATCAGATGAAACAGCCCCGAAAACGCCAGCAAAGCAGCCAGAAACGCTACTGGCTTATGCCACTGAATCACGCGCTGCTGCAGCAAAAACAGCCCGCCCAAGAGATAAGCAGCCGCAATCCAGCCCATTTCGCTCGGCAGCCAGCCGGCCTGAAAAATCGCGCCCTGCAAAATATCCGGCAGTGCATGTTGCTGGGTCAGGCCGGTTTTTACCGCATCCAGTGGCGTAGCCGAAGCCAGGGTATCAAACGCCAAGCCTTGTGGTAATTGGCCTGTGAGGATATACCCAAACTGCTGCCAGCTAGTGAGCTCGTGCGAGAGCAGCGAGAGTGGCGCATTCCAGCGGCCCATCTGCGCCGGAAACGACACAATCATCACTGCAAAACCCACCATCGCCGGGTTAAACGGATTTTGCCCCAGCCCACCATACAGATGTTTGGCCAGCCCAACCGCGATCACCGTCGCCAGCACAATCATCCACCAGCTCGATAAAGGCGGCAGAGATAGCGCCAGCAGCCAGGCCGTAACCACGGCCGAGCCATCGGTGATAAACGGCTTCACCGGGTAATTACGCAGCTTGAGGCAAGCTGCTTCGGTGAGCAGCGCGGTAACGGTGGCCAGCAGTAATTGCAGCACAATGCCGGCGCCAAACACATACACATACACCGCAATACCGGGCAGCAAAGCGCCGGCAACTTTCAGCATCACCAGCTGCAAGGGAGTGGGTTTTACCACATGGGGAGACGTTCGCATCATGCCTGACCTTCATCTTGCGCAGCTTGTTTCGCTGCTTTTTTCGCGGCAGCCGCAGCCATGGCGGCACGAATCTTGGCCGCTTTATCCGGATCTATCCCCGCTGCGGCTGGCGCTACAGCTTCTGGCGTAGACGCTGCCGCCGGGGCGGTATCTGCAGCTGCGGCGACTTCTGCGACCACTTCTGTCATCGAGGCTGCGGCAGGCTCGGCCACCGGCGCGACTTCGCTGCCTTCTTTGGCAGCTTTGCGTGCCGCGGCGGCAGCCATGGCCGCGCGGATTTTGGCCGCTTTTTCGTCGTCGAGCGCAGCTTTGGCGGGGGCTGCCTCAGTGGCGGTACTCGCGGCAGGGCTTGGCGCCACAGCGTCTTTATCTGGCGCAGCGGCGGCCGGGCTAGCAGCGCCTGCTTCTTTAGCGGCTTTTTTTGCCGCAGCCGCCGCCATCGCGGCGCGAATCTTGGCGGCTTTTTCTTCGTCGAGCGCAGACTTGGCCGGGGTATCTGCCGCAGACGCATCCTGTTCAGAGCTTGCAGAGGCATGCTCCACTAGGGTATCTGCACCAGCCTTTTTCGCTGCCGCAGCGGCTTTAGCCGCTTCAATTTTGGCGGCGCGCTCGGCGTCGCGGGCTGCGCGCTCTTCGGGGCTGAGCGCCTCTTGCGCGGCTTTTTCAGCGGCGCGTTTTTCCATTGAGGCGCGAATCTTCGCGGCCTGCTCGTCGCTCAGCACGTGCGGCACTTTGCCATTGCCGACCTGGGTAGGTGGCGCAGCCAGATCGCCCGCTTCGGCTTTCTTGGCCGCGGCGCGCGCCATGGCCGCCTTGATTTTCGCGGCTTTGTCATCAGCGTCCGCGGCTGGGGCGACCGCATCGGCGCTGGCCGCAGCGGCAGTTTCAGCCGGTTTCGGCGCCGCTTTGGCAGCGAGGCGAGCGGCTTTTTCGGCTTTTTCACGTTCTTCGCGGAATTGCTTGAATTCATGCCGCTGGCGCGCGGTATCGGCCGATTTTTTCGCCCGTTCGGCTTCCCAGATTTCGGATTTGGCAAAGCGGTAGTAATCCACCAGCTGAATGCTGGATGGGCACACATACGCACAGGCGCCACATTCGATACAGTCGAAGAGATTCCATTCCTGCGCCTTGCCGAAGTTTTTGCTGCGCGAGAACCAATACAGATCCATCGGCTGCAGCTCTTGCGGGCAGGCCACCGCGCATTCGCCACAGCGAATACATGGCATTTCGGGCGCTTTGGGCGGAAAGCTGGCGGCGTCCATCGCAATCACGCAATTGCCGGCCTTGGTGAGACCCACCGCAGTCGATGGCAGGGTAAAGCCCATCATCGGGCCGCCATAAATATACTCGCGCGCGCTGCTGCCACCGGCAAAGGCCAGCAAATCATCAATCGGCGTACCGATCAGCGCATCCACATTTCCGGGCTTGGCTACGCCGCCCGTGAGGGTAACGATGCGCGAAATCACCGGCTCGGCTTGCTCCAGCGCGGCGTAAATACTGTAAATGGTGGCCACGTTAAAACACTGCACGCCCAGATCGGTCGAGCGCACGCCGCTTGGCACTTCTTTATTGGTCAAGAGTTTGATCAGCTGCTTGGCCCCGCCGGACGGATACAGCGTGGGCACCACCACCACTTCGGCGGCGAAACCGCAATGCGCCAGCGCTTCGCGCAGGGCATGTACCGCTTCGGGTTTATTGTCTTCTACCCCGATCAATACTTCGCGGGCATTGAGCATTTTGCGCACAATGCCGATACCGGCCACGATCTCGATCGCGCGCTCGCGCATCAGGCGATCATCACAGGTGATATACGGCTCGCATTCGGCGCCATTGATAATCAGGGTTTGCAGCGCTTCGCGCCCGCCCAGTTTCAAGTGCGATGGAAACACCGCCCCGCCCTGCCCCACCACGCCCATCAGCTGCAGGTAATCACGAATTGCTTTGCCATCGCCGCGCTCTAGCGCACCACGCCAGTCAAATTTATCGCGGGCAATCCATTCATCGCGGCCATCGCTTTCCAGCGTAACGCACCATTCGGCCAGGCCCGATGGGTGCGCTACCTGCCGCGCATCAATCGCCACAATCCGGCCCGAGGTCGGCGCGTGCACCGCCACCGACAGATTGCCATCGGGCGCTGCGATCAGCTGCCCTTTACCGACGGTATCGCCAACATTCACCACGCATTTGGCGGGGTTACCGATGCTTTGCTGCAGGGGGATCACCAGCTGCGCGGGCAGCGGGCCACGCGCAATCGGGCTGCGATTGGAAAGGTCTTTCATTTCCGGCGGATGCACACCGCCGTGGAAGGGGAAAATCTCGCGGGTGGTTTCCAGCATTAGGCCACCTTCTTCAATTGAATGATCGGATAGCGCCATTTCCAGGTGTTCACGTTTTCACCCACCGGCACAATGTCGATACAGTCCACCGGGCATGGCGCAATACACAGCTCGCAGCCGGTACATTCGCTTTCGATGACGGTATGCAGATGTTTGGCTGCGCCCACAATGGCATCCACCGGACAGGCCTGAATACACAAAGTACAGCCAATACAGGTGTCTTCGCGGATGATGGCGACCGAGCGGGCTTTTTCGGCGCTGGCGCCGCCATCGTCGAATGGCACAAAATCCTTGCCCAGCAAATCGGCCAGTTTGCGAATGCCGTCTTCGCCGCCCGGCGGGCATTTATTGATTTCGGCTTCTTCGTTGGCAATGGCGGTGGCGTAGGGTTTACAGCCAGGGAAACCACATTGGCCGCATTGGGTTTGCGGCAGGATGGCATCGATTTTATCCACCAGCGGATCTTCATCCACTTTGTATTTAATCGCCGCAAAGCCGAGGATCGCTCCCAGCACCAGCGCCAGAATGGCCATCACGGCTAACGCTAACAGAAAACTCATTTCACCAACCCAGCAAAACCCATAAAGGCCAGACTCATCAGCCCTGCGGTAATAAAGGCCGCCGGCGTTCCTTTGAAGGCCTGCGGGATGTCGGCCCCTTCCATGCGCTCACGCATGGCGGCAAACAAAATCAGAATCAGCGAGAAGCCCACGGCCGAGCCAAAGCCGAACACCAGCGATTCCATCAGATTGTGGCGCGCGGTCGAGTTGATCAGCGGCACGCCCAATACGGCACAGTTGGTGGTGATCAGTGGCAGGTAAATCCCCAGCGCCTGATACAGCGCCGGGCTGCTTTTGTGAATAAACATCTCGGTGAACTGCACGATGGCGGCGATCACCACGATGAAAGACAGCGTGCGCAGATATTCCAGCTTCCAGACGATCAAGAGCTGATCCATCATCCACGAGGTACCCGAAGCCAGCGTCAGTACAAACGCGGTAGCGAGGCCCATGCCGATCGAGGCTTCCAGTTTCTTGGAAACCCCCATAAACGGGCATAACCCCAAAATACGCACCAGCACAACGTTGTTGACCAGCACCGCGCCGACCAGCAGCAGCAGGTAATGACTAAAATCCATAGACTCTCACCGGAAAATCAAGGGTGAGCCCGCAATTGGCTCACAAAGCACCCGATATTGTAACGAAAAGCAAGCCACCGCGACCCGGGTCTAATCAAAAAAATACGATGAACTAAAATTAATAATTCATAAAGTCGATATGTTTTATCGACCTAATCGCACAGCGCCTTACTTACCTTGGCGCAGCGCCGCCACAGCCGCCGCACATTCGCTCACCAGGCTTGGGCCCTGATAAATCAGCCCGCTATATACCTGCACCATGGCCGCGCCAGCGCGGATTTTTTCGACTGCATCTTCGCCACTCATAATGCCGCCCACGCCAATAATCGGCAGTGCGCCATCCAGCACTTGCGCCAGCTCGCGAATCACCGAGGTAGACTTGGCCCGCACGGGCTCACCCGAAAGACCACCGGTTTCCTGGCCATGCGGCAGGTTTTCGACCCCGGTGCGCGACAGCGTGGTATTGGTGGCGATCACGCCATCAATCTGGTGCGTAACCAGCAGCTGGCCGATTTCCTGAATCTGGTTGTTATCCAGATCCGGCGCGATCTTCACCGCAATCGGCACATAGCGGCCATGCTGCTGGGCGAGTTTTTCCTGCTCGGCCTTCAGTTGCGCCAGCAAATCGCCCAGCTCATCACCCTGCTGCAGCTGGCGCAGATTTTTGGTATTCGGGCTAGAGATATTCACAGTGACATAGCTGGCAGCCGCATACACTTTGCGCAGACCAATCAGATAATCTTCCGCGGCTTTTTCTATGGGGGTATTGGCGTTTTTGCCAATATTGATGCCGAGTACACCGCGATACTGGGACTGGGTAACGTTATCGAGCAGATTATCGACGCCGCCATTATTAAAACCCATACGGTTGATAATGCCGCGCGCCTCCGGCAGGCGGAACAGGCGCGGCTTCGGGTTACCGGGCTGCGGGCGCGGTGTAACCGTGCCAATTTCCAGAAAACCAAAGCCCAGCTCGCCCAGCGCATCAATATAATCGCCGTTTTTATCCAGCCCCGCCGCCAGCCCCACCGGGTTGGCAAATTCAATCCCCATTACGGTCACCGGATCATTCGGTACGGTCGGGGCCAACGAGCGCAGAAAACCCAGGCTATTGAGCAGGCCCAATCCTTTAAACGCAGCGTGGTGCGCGCGCTCGGCTTCGAGCATAAACAATAGCGGTTTGGCGAGTTGATAAGCCATATTGTGTACCTTCTCCAGTGACACCAACGGCGCCCGCCGGGCACCATTGGCAAATTGCGGCGTATTTTCGCTGCTTGTTTTTAAGTTGCGCTACGTGTGGCTGGCTTAGCCGATGCGGTTTACGCACGCGTCGTAGGTGTTTTGCATCAATGTGGCCACGGTCATCAGGCCAACACCGCCCGGCACCGGTGTGATCCAGCTGGCGCGCTCTTTGGCGGTATCGAATTCCACATCGCCACACAGCTTGCCGCTTTCCAGACGATTGATACCCACGTCGATCACGATCGCGCCTTCTTTAATCCATTCACCCTTCACAAAATTCGGGATGCCCACGCCAGCCACCACCACATCCGCACCCGCCACTTTGGCGGCCAGATCTTTGGTTTTGCTGTGGCATACGGTCACCGTGGCACGCGCGAGCAAGAGCTCCAGCGCTTGCGGACGACCAACGATATTCGACGCGCCAATTACCACCGCATCTTTGCCCACCAGATCAATGCCGGTTTTTTCCAGCAAAGTCATCACCCCGCGTGGCGTGCATGGGCGCAGCAGCGGCATTTTCAAAGTGAGGCGACCGATATTATAGGGATGGAAACCATCCACATCTTTCACCGGATCGATCAGCTCGATCACCTTATCGGCATCGATGTGTTTAGGCAGTGGCAACTGCACCAGGATGCCATCCACATTGTCATTTTGATTCAGCTCGGCCACCAGTTTCAGGACATCGGCTTCGCTAGTCTCTGCGGGCAGATCGTAAGCCAGTGAGGTAATCCCGGCGTTTTCGCACTGGCGTTTTTTATTACCCACATACACCTGTGAGGCCGGATCGGAGCCCACCAGAATCACCGCCAGCGCTGGTGCGCGTTTGCCGGCCGCCACGCGGGCATCGACCTTGGCGCGCACTTCTTGAACGATTTCTTGGGAAATGGCTTTACCATCAAGGATCTGGGCAGTCATGGCGGGAAACTCCGGCAAATGGGCAAAAACGGGATTTTCGCATTGATCGGGCTTTTTTGCACTTTTTAGCAAAATTTTTTGGGGAAGCACTTGACGCCTGTGCAGCTGCTGCGTATAGTTCGGCCTTCTCTAGTCGGGGCGTAGCGCAGTCTGGTAGCGCACCTGGTTTGGGACCAGGTGGTCGTGAGTTCGAATCCCACCGCCCCGACCAAGAGACACACAAAGTATTGAATGTGCCCGTAGCTCAACTGGATAGAGCAACGGCCTTCTAAGCCGTAGGTTACAGGTTCGATTCCTGTCGGGTGCGCCAGCACACAGCGGCAGATTTCAAGGTTTTGTGGTGGCTGTAGCTCAGTTGGTAGAGTCCAGGATTGTGATTCCTGTTGTCGTGGGTTCGAGCCCCATCAGCCACCCCAAAGATAAAAAGCCCAGTCTTCGGACTGGGCTTTTTTGCGTCTATTAGCTAGCTCTCAAATACTGCCCGGCTAATGCACCGCCTGAATCAGCGGCACCACCTGCCCGAGCGCCACCACCTGCTGCGCAGCGCCTAGGGCAATTCCTTCTTTGGGCATGCCAAATACCACGCAGCTTTCTTCATCTTGCGCGTAGGTTTGTGCGCCCGCTTGGCGTAATTCAAGCAGGCCACGGGCGCCATCGTCGCCCATGCCAGTGAGCAAAAATGCCACCGTATTTTGCCCAGCAGCAACCGCCGCGGAGCGAAACAGCACATCCACCGATGGGCGATGGCGCGTAACTAGCGGGCCATCAATGACCTCTACGTAATATTCATTGCCATTGCGCCGCAATAGCAGATGCTTGCCCCCCGGGGCCAATAGCGCCAAACCGCGGCGCATCCGGTCATTATGCTGCGCTTCGCGCACTTCGATCTGGCTGAGCATATCCAGCCGATCGGCAAAGCTGGCGGTAAATTTTTCGGGCATATGTTGCACAATCGCCAGCGGCGGGCAGTCTGGCCGCAACTGCGGCAGAATCTGTTCGAGTGCTTGGGTGCCGCCGGTGGAAGTGCCGATCACCACGATTTTGGGCGTTGCAGGCACCTGGGCCTTGCTCGCCGGCGCGGGCAGCACCGCATCGGCGGTGAGCTTGGGCGCTACGCGCCGCTCTTGCGCACCACGGGCCAGCGGGTCATCAAAAGCAGGCATAGGGGTGGCGGGTATTGGCTTGGAGGGCAAGACAGGATTGATTTGCGGCGGCATACTAGCAGGGCGACGCAAGGCTGCACTGTCGTGTTCGGGTATAGGCGGTAAGTTCAGCTTTTGCACCTTGGCTTGGGCAGCAGCGCGAATCGCATGCACCAGCTCGCTACTGCTGGCGTGCATAAAATCGCGAAAACCAATCGCCGGTTTGTTGATCACGCACAGCGCCCCCGAGGCCAGCGCCAGCATGCTGAGCTCCACATTCCGCTCGGTCAGGGCCGACATCACCACCACCGGCGTGGGTTGCTCGCTCATAATGCGCCGCAAGAACGTAATGCCATCCATACGCGGCATGGCGATATCCAGCAGCAGCACATCGGGCCACTGCTTTTGCATTTTGTCGTAGGCAAACAGCGGGTCAAAGGCGGCACCAATCACCGTGATATCAGGCTCGCGCTGCAAAATCTCGCGCACCACCTGCCGCACAATCGCCGAATCATCGACGATCATCACTTTAATCGGCGCCGCGCTGCTCATACTAGCCCCTAGCCGTAGCGGTAAATCGATTGCGCGATTTGCGCCAAAGGCATCACCTCAGCCGCGGCCTCCAGCTTAATGGCCTCTTTGGGCATGCCGAACACCACGCAACTTTTTTCATCTTGCGCGATGGTGTGCGCGCCGGCTTCGCGCATTTCTTTCAGCCCCTTAGCGCCATCATCGCCCATACCGGTCATGATAATGCCCAGCGCATTGCGCCCGGCCGATTTCGCGGCGGAACGAAAGAGCACATCCACCGAGGGGCGATGCCGGCTGACTGGCGGGCCATCGATCACTTCCACATGATAAAACGCGCCGCTGCGCTGAATGGCCAAATGCCGCCCCCCGGGTGCAATCAGCGCGCGGCCCGGCATAATCCGGTCGCCATTGCTGGCTTCTTTGACTTCAATTTGGCAAATCCCATCCAGCCGGCGAGCAAAGGCGGCGGTAAATTGTTCGGGCATATGCTGCACAATCGCAATGCCCGGGCTGGTTTTGGGCAACTGGGTCAGCACGAATTCCAAGGCTTGCGTACCGCCGGTGGAGGTGCCGATAGCCACTATCCGCTCGGTGGTGCGAAACACCTCATGTCCGGTGGGCGCGGCCAAAATCACATCGGCCGCCAGTTTTTCCCGAATCGTGGGCAAGGCCCCTTTGTCTGCCGTGGCAGGCCTCGCCGCCGGCGCTTCGGGCTGGCGCAAACGATTCACCCGCGCCACCGACGCCGCGCGCACCGCATCGATCAGCATTTTGCGGTTTTCTTCGAGAAAACCTTTGACCCCCGCCATGGGCTTGGCAATCACATCTACCGCGCCAGCCGCCAGTGCCTGCATACTGATATCGGCGCCTTTCTGGGTGAGCGATGAGCAGATCACAATCGGCGTGGGGCGGGTGGCCATAATGTGTTTTAAGAAGGTAATGCCGTCCATCTTGGGCATTTCCACATCGAGCACAATCACATCCGGCCAGCGATGCTGCAGTTTTTCCTGCGCCATGATCGGGTCATGGGCCACATCGATAATCTGGATATCCCCCGCGCTACTGAGTTGTTGCCCCAATACCTGCCGTACCACGGCAGAATCATCTACCAGCATTACTTTGATGGTCATGGCGCCCCCTGGCCCCTTGGCTACGCCCGCTTGCGATAAATGCCGGCCTGCACTAAATCTAGTGGCAGCTGAAACCCGGTCAGGCTTTCCGAATGGCTCACCAGCAAATAACCGCCGGGTTGCAAGGCATCGATGCAGCGAAGCAGTACTGTGTTTTTAGTCTCGATATCAAAATAGATCAGCACATTGCGCAAAAAAATCACATCAAAGTGACCTAGGTCGGGTAACGCTTCATTCAAATTCACTAGCCGAAAATCCACCCGTTTGCGCAGCGCCGGCATGATGCGCAAGGTGTGGAGCTGCGCGCCCTGCCCTTTTAAACAGAAATCACGCAGATAGGCCGGCGGAATCCCTTCGCAGCGGCTCATCGGGTAGTGGCCTTGCTGCGCTTTGGCCAGCACTGGCTGGCTGATATCACTGCCCAGCAAATACCAAGTACCCTGCAGGCCTAAAAAGTCGCTGAGCATCATGGCAATGCTCCAGACTTCTTCCCCGGATGACGATGCGGCGCTCCACACCCGCAAGGCGCGGCCTACCGCCTGCGGCGAAAGCAAATAATGCTTAAACCATTGAAAATGCTTGGGTTCGCGAAAGAAATACGTTTCATGCGTGGTGAGCAAGTCGAGCGCCAATTGGCGCTCGGCTTCCTCGCTGCTGGCGAGCAGCACGCGAAAATAGGCTTCAAAGGTATCAATATTGCGCGCCTGCAGCCGCTTGATCAGCCGCTGATGCACCAGCGTTTTTTTCACCTCGGTGAGATTCACGCCGGTGCGTTCGCGCAACCATTGCTGGTAGCGCACAAAAGTAGCGTCGGTTAGCACAGGCATGGGCAGCAGGCTCGCTTAATGGCTCACATGCTCCTCGGCAGCGGCCTCGGCCACGTCCAGCGCAGTTTCGTCCAGCATGGCCAACTGTGCCATTTCCTCAACCGACAAGGCGCGGCTTAAATCCAGCAGCACCACAAAGCGATTTTGCACCTTGGCCATGCCGGCAATGAAATCCGATCGGATGTGATTGCCAAACTGCGGAGCAGGCACAATATCGCCATCGGCAATCGCCAGCACTTCGTGCACCGCATCTACCAGCACGCCAAAATACTGTTGCAGATCATCGTGTTCAATCTCGATGATCACCACACAAGTGCGGCGGCGTACTGTGGTTTCCCCTTTGCCAAAGCGCAGCGACAAATCAATCACCGGCACCACCGCGCCGCGCAAATTCATCACCCCGCGCACAAAGTCCGGCATCATCGGCACTTGCGTCATTGGCATGTATTCGAGGATTTCCTTGATCGCCAGAATCCCGATCGCGAAAGTCTCGCCGCAGAGCTGAAAAGTCAGATACTGCGAAAGATCAAGGTGCGCTTCCTCCTGCTGGACGCGCTCCTTGCTGGTTTTTAAGGCTAAAGCTCCCATGACACACCTCGCTTAGAAACGGGTGAATTCGGCGTCATCCAGCTCGCCACCTGATTTGGCGCCATAGCTATGCGCTTTGCCGCCGCCCTGCCCACTGCTGGCTTTGCGGCCAGCCCCACCGCGGCGGCGCCCGCTATTACCGCTCTCATCAAGCTTGAAGAAGGATACCAGCTCTTGCAGGTTTTCCGCCTGGCTGCTCAGCTCTTCCGCCGTAGAAGCCAGCTCTTCGCTCGAAGCCGAATTTTGTTGAGTGGTCAGATTACTTTGCTGCACCGAGGCATTCACTTGATTCACGCCACTGGCTTGCTCGGCCGCGGCAGCGGCAATTTCCTGCACCAGATCGGCCGTTTTGGTGCTGGAGCTGACCATTTCTTCCAGCAATTCGCCGGCGCGCTCGGCCAGCTTCACGCTGCTGCTGGCCACTTCGCCAATATCCTGCGCGGCCACCTGGCTGCGCTCGGCCAGCTTGCGCACTTCTGCCGCCACCACCGCAAAGCCCTTGCCCTGCTCACCGGCCCGCGCGGCTTCAATTGCGGCATTCAGCGCCAGCAGATTGGTCTGGTAGGCAATGTCGTCAATGATGCTGATTTTTTCAGCAATTTGGCGCATTGCCGCCACGGTTTGCCGCACGGTATCACCGCCATCGGTGGCTTCACGCGCCGCTTTGCTGGCGATTCCTTCGGTGATGCGGGCGTTTTCACTGGTTTGGCTAATCGATGAGGAAATTTCTTCCACCGAAGCCGAGGTTTCTTCGATGCTCGCGGCAGATTCGGCGGCGGTTTGCGCCAGCGATTGCGAGGTAGAGGTGAGCTGAATCGCGGCGGACGAAACATTATCGGCATTGGCCTTGATATCGCCCATCAGCGAACGCAGCTTATCGATGGTATTCGAAATCGAGGCGGCCAAACTGGTGGTGTCGCCCGGGCGCAGCGTGATATTCACCAAGAGATTACCGGCGGCCACTTCGCGCATCACATCACCCACATAGTGCGGCTCGCCACCCAAGACGCGGTTGAAGCTGCGCACCAGGAAGAACACCACACCGCAGGCCACCAAGATCGCAATCGCGGCCACCACCAGCAGTTGGAACAATGCCGTTTCGTAGCTGTGCATCGCATGCTCGGATTCTTCTTTGTTCTGCTTCACTTCGAGCTCGGCCAGCTTTTGCACAATGTCGTTGAGTTTATTGTTGGCTGGCAGGGCCTTGCTCAGCATGTATTCTTGGGCTTTTTCGTTATCGTTGTTTGCTCCAAGTCGAACAACTTCATCTGATGTAGCGCGCGCATCAGGCAGGGCACTTTCGATTTGCGCAGCTAGGTTTCTTTCTTCCTCGCTACTGGATTTACCCATGAGATTTTTAAAAGTACTGTTGTGCTGTTCAAATCTACTTTTGGCCGCCTGATAAGCGGTTGAAGCTTTATCGATCAGCCCTTTATCTGTCACGATAATCACAGTGCGCGTTTGTACCTGAGTTTCCTGCAAGGCGGTCAACATTTCGTAGGCGCTGACCATCTTGGCGTTATTCACCTCGGTAATCATGCGGATGTTTTCATTGAGCTTGAGGTAGCCGGCAATCGCCACCACCACCAGCAGTACCATCAGGGCCAAGACACCACCAAAACCAAGCAACAAGCGGGTTGCTACCGTCATTTGCTTATTCATTTTGCACTCTCCGTACTCAGGATGGGTATCTACCGCAACCCTAATGTTTATAATGCTTTCACACCTATACCCAACAAGAAATCAATGTAACTGCGCCCGGCCTTGTTCGGTTTGCCCGGCAAAATCGGCGACTTCTTTTTGCTTGGCAAACTCAATCAGCGCGGGCACATCCAGAATCAGCGCCACCTCACCCGAGCCTAAAATGGTTGAGCCGCTAATCGCCCGCAGATGGCTAAACAGCTGCCCCAGCGGTTTGATTACGGTTTGAAATTCGCCCAGCAGGTTATCCACCAGCAGGCCGGCTTTGCTCTCGCCGTAATTGACCACCACCACGTTTTGCCGCTTGCCCGGTGGCTCGCCCAGCTCGAGAAACTCCGACAGATTGAGCACCGGCAGCACCTCGCCGCGTAGATTCAGATGCGAGTGCGTACCGTCAGATTTCAGATCGTCCGGCACCTCAATGCACTCCACCACCACTTCCAGCGGAATGACGAAGGTTGATTTACCAATCTGCACCAAAAAGCCATCAATAATCGCCAGCGTGAGCGGCAGGCGAATGCGGAAATTGGTGCCCTCGCCTACGGCCGAATCGATATCAATCGTGCCGCGCAGGGCTTCCAGCCCGCGCTTCACCACATCCATCCCCACTCCACGGCCGGAGATATTGCTGATCTGCTCGGCAGTGGAAAAACCGGGCTCGAAAATCAGTTTGTAGATTTCGTTGTCGCTGAGCATGGCGTCGGTGCTAATCAGCCCGTTGGCCACCGCTTTGGCGACGATTTTGTCTTTGCGCAGGCCGCCGCCATCATCGGCCACTTCGATTACGATGCTGCCCGATTCGTGATAGGCATTGAGCCAAACATTGCCGGTGGCCGATTTGCCCGCTGCCAGCCGGGTTTCCACCGGCTCGATGCCGTGATCAATGGCATTGCGCACAATATGCATCAGCGGATCGCCGAGTTTTTCGACCATGGATTTATCCAGCTCGGTTTCCGCGCCGCTGATATGCAGCTCGATCGATTTACCCAGCTCCTTCGAAACATCGCGCACTACGCGAGGAAAGCGGCTAAAAATCTCACCGATCTGCACCATGCGCATCGAGAGCGTGCCGGCACGTATCTGCTCAATCAGCGTGGCGATGGTGGCGGTGGATTCGATCTGGGCGCTTTGGCCCGAGCGGCGGGCGATGAGGTTGGCGGCGGCCCCGGCGATGACCAGCTCGCCAATCAGATTGATCAGATTATCGAGTTTGCTGGCTTCCACCTTGATAAAGCGGGTTTCGGTGGTTTTGGTTTCTTTGTGTTCGGTTTTGCGGGCCACTGCGCCGCTGGCCTGCTTGGCGGCCTGAGCAAACTGCAAATTGCTCGCCAGAGGCGCCACCGCCTCAACAGCCGCCGCCTCGGTCACGACTTCGGCCTCGGCCTCGATAACTACCCCGAGCTGCTGCCAGGCCGCGGCCACCGCTTGCTGCTCGGCCTCATCCTGCCCCTGGGTGACGGTGGCCAGATAGCGGCCTGCTGTCGCCAGCGGGAAAATATGAATCTGGCTGCTTTCCCGCACAAACTCGAACACATCATTCAGTTTAGCCAGCGGCATAGTGCTGTGATACACCAGCTCAAAGCGCAAATAACATTGCTCGGGATCGAACGCATCGCCGCTAGGTAGCTGAGTGGCAATGGTTTGCAAGCCGCCCAGCTCGCCACTTTCGGCCAGATAGCGCACAAACGAGAGTGGATCCATACCATCGGCCAGCACTTCACGGCCAAAGCGCAAGGAAATGAGCCAGCTTTGCTCGGCCGCCGCTGGCGCTGGCGGCCAGCGGGCTGATATCGCCGCTGGTTTGCTGCCGGAAATAGGCTTTGAGCTCATCAATCAGCGGTGGCGCGGCCATGCTGGCGAGCACATCGGGGTGATCCAGCTCTTGCAGCATGGCTTTCACGTGATCGTGGCAGCGCAGCAGCAAGGTATTGAGCTCATCATCAAAGCTAAGCTCCCCCGCGCGCAAGGCATCGAGGACGTTTTCGGCTTCATGGGTAAAGCGCACAATCGCATCGAGGCCAAACAGGCCCGATGAGCCTTTGATGGTATGCATGGCGCGAAACATGGCATTGAGCTGTTCGCTATCGGGCTGCTGGCCCTGCACATCCATCAATATGCTCTCCATCGCGGCGAGCAATTCGTGGGCTTCATCCAGAAACGCCGGCAAGGCGCTATCGTATTCACTCATGGCCGGCTCCTTCGGACTGCACAATGTGGCTTAAACCCAGCACCGCCAGTACTTCGGCCAGCACCGCCGAGGGCTCACCAATAGTGAGCGGCCGCCCCAGCCGTTTAGCCTCAGGCACCAGCCACAGCAAAATCTGCACCAGTGAGGAATCCACCTCGGTAACACCGGCGAGCTCCAGCTGCAGGGGCTCATTGTGCTCATGCAGGGCTTGCCAGAGCTGGGTGTGGGTTTGCCGGGCCTGATAAATGGTTTGCTCACCGAGCAATTGAATAGTGTGTGTCATGCAGCACCCCGCTTAGGGCAAGACCAGCTTGGAAATCGCATCCAGCAGAATCGGCGGCTGAAATGGTTTTACCACCCAGGCCTTGGCGCCAGCGGCCTTGCCGGCGGCTTTTTTGGCTTCGTCGGCTTCGGTGGTCAGCATAATTACCGGGGTGAATTTATAGGCTGGCATTTGCTTCACTTGCGTCACGAAGGCAATGCCATCCATATTCGGCATATTCACATCCGAAACGATCAGGTTCACTTTTTGCCCGGTGAGCTTGCTCAGCGCATCTTTGCCATCGCACGCCTCGAGCACGTCATACCCTGCGCCCTTGAGGGCAATGCCGACCACGGTGCGCAGACTGGCCGAGTCATCAACGATCATGATTAATTTAGACATTGCCGCTCCTCAGAAAAAATCGACTGAAGTTGTAGGGGTATTGCTCGCAGAGCCAGATCGGCCGTGGTGTAGCGCCTTTTGCTCCAGGGTGGTATAGGTGCGTTCCAGCTCGCTAAGCCACAGCTGGCGATCAGGAAGCTGCCATTGTTCCTGGGTGAGATCGGCTTCGTGCAAGGCTTGCTGCAGCTTGTGGATATCGCCCACCACATGGCTTTGAATCTGCCCCACCCGATCTTGAAACTGCAGATTAACCAGCACTTCATCGACTTCGTGGCTGATCTGCCGGTTTTGGTGTTCCAGCTCTTGCAGGTTGTCGTTCAAAGCCTGAGTAGCAGCATGAAATTCGCCGATCACGCCCTGAATAACCTGCTCGGCCGACTGGATAATGCTTTGCTCTTCGCTTGAAAGCTCGCTGGTCAGGGTCAGGGTTTGGGCCATGGCCTGATTGATCAGATCGATTTTCTCGGTGATGTGTTTACCGGTGTCGCCCGATAGATTGGAGAGCTTGCGCACTTCATCGGCCACCACGGCAAAGCCCCGGCCCATTTCACCGGCGCGGGCGGCTTCAATGGCGGCATTGAGCGCTAGCAAATTGGTTTGATTGGCAATCGCGCTGACCGAAGTCCCCATTTGCTTGAGCTCGGCGGTAAAACTAGCCAGGCCGCGAATTTCATCCAACATGGTTTGCCGGCTTTCCACTGCGCGGTGCAGTGCTTCCAAAATCTGGCTAAGTTGCGTTTCCGAGCGGCTAATCATGCCGGGCAAATCGCTTTGGCTGCCGCCACTGGTGAGCGCCAGCGCGGCATTGAGCTGCTGATTAATCCCGACAAAGCGGTTGGCCAGGTTGCCGATGGCTTGTTCAGTCTGCTCGCGGGCCACATCCAGATTACGCGCCCAGATCGGCAACACCCCCAGCAAGAGCTCGCGCGCCTGCTGGGCAAACTGACCTAACCGTGTGGTGGCGTGATCGCGCTGAGGCTGCGCGTCTGAATTTGGTGTGGGGCTGGGGGCGCTGTGCCATGCGAGTGCGGCCGTTGCGGCTATGCACAATAATCCGGCCCACCAACTGGCATTGCCCAGCCATAACAGCAGCACTTGGGCAATGAGAATAATGGCTGTGAGAGCGATCCTGGGTGGCATCTCGCTCCTCCCTGCGGGTTGGTTGTTTTCAACCACCGTTCTAGCAGAGCAGTTTTGCGCTTGCCGAGATGCAAATGGGAGCGATTCTTACGCAAAAAGGAAGACAGAAGGGGATAAAGTCGCTGTCAGCAAGGCTTTGCGCCATGCTGACAGCGCCGCGCAAGCCCTGCTTGGGCTCGGTTTAGGGGCTACTTTACTGCTCAGTAGCCGACAAACGGCAGGGCGATTACTTACAGAGTGTCGTCTTGGCGCGAATCGGCTAGGGCGTAGTAAAACTGCCCGTGCTGGATGGTGGCTTCCAGAAAGCGGCGCCCGTAGCCGACTTCACGCCCGGCTTGCCGGTCTAGCTCACCCAGCGCCAACACCCAGTCGGCGCCATCGGGATATTCGGCGACCAGCAGGGTGAGTTCCAGCCAGTCTTCCAGCGAATTGGTGTATGCCATTTGCCGTGCCTCCGCTTAGCCGCAGGTGTTGCCGTGCAGCAATCAACCGCTGATTCAATTCGAGTATACGGGCTGGTGCGGGCCGAAAAATGAAGAATTGGTGACGGTGAAATGGTGGGGGCGGGGGCTGCGGCTAGCTTTGGATTTGCGCCACACCCTGATTGGCCAAGGCATCGGCCCGCTCATTGCCCGGATTGCCCGCATGCCCTTTCACCCAGCGCCACTGCACCGCATGCCGCGCCACTTGTTCATCCAGCGCGCGCCACAGGTCTTCATTTTTAACCGGCTTTTTGTCGGCGGTTTTCCAGCCGTTGCGTTTCCAGCCGTGAATCCAGCTTTCAATGCCGTTTTTGACGTATTGCGAGTCGGTATGGATGGTGACTTCGCAATGGCGAGTGAGTGCGGCCAGCGCCGAGATCACCGCCAGCAGCTCCATCC
Source organism: uncultured Chitinibacter sp. (assembly GCF_945957625.1). Taxonomy (NCBI): domain Bacteria; kingdom Pseudomonadati; phylum Pseudomonadota; class Betaproteobacteria; order Neisseriales; family Chitinibacteraceae; genus Chitinibacter; species uncultured Chitinibacter sp. Next base: position 65,950 of record NZ_CAMFLP010000013.1, on the reverse strand, counting down.
GGTTGTTGGTGGTATGGGCTTCGCCGCCGCAGAGCTCTTTTTCATGCGCGCCATAGCGCAGATAAGCGCCCCAGCCGCCGGGGCCCGGGTTACCTTTGCAGGCGCCATCGGTATAAATTTCGACCATCACTGCGTCTCTTTGGCGTTGGCCTGTCGATTGGGAAGCGGCGTATTTTACGCGCCGCTGGCAGTTTTGGGCGAGTGGCTAGCGCCCGTCCCAAGTTCAGCCTATACACCCCTAATGTATAGCTCTGAAAATATTAAAATCCAAGGGCCGCATCAATATACCCTGTCTTTACTTGCAGCGATCTTTCTCGGCTTGCAGCCGCATTTTCTCGACCACCGCGGCGGCATTGCGTGCGGGCACGTGCACGGTGCGCCATTCGGGCTCGATGATGGTCATGCCGCTCACGCGTTTCACTACATCCAGGCAATACACGCCGCCACCGGCCGGCCATAAACGATCGCCGGCGCGTTCCAGAAAACGGCTTTTTTCCAGCCAGCCCTTGCGTTGCAGCGGTGGGCGATAGCAAAGAAATTCACCACGCAGCAGTTGTAAATCCAGCAAGCGCAACCAGTCTTTGAGTCGCTGCGGCGCCAGAAACTGCCCTTGCCAGGCAACTTCATTGGCCTTGAGCCGGCGCAAGCCCCACAAGCTCCAGGGATTAAATCCGGTGATCAATAGCCGCCCTTCCGGCATCAGCACGCGCTCGGCCTCGCGCAACACGCTGTGCGGGTCGGTGGCAAAATCCAGCGTATGCGGCAGCACCAGCAAATCCAGTGATTGAGAGGCCAGCGGCAGGGCATCGGCCTGGCAGGCCAGCTGTGTGCCCGCGGCCGCGCCGGCGATCAGCCGCCATGGCATGCGATTGGCGCGCAGGCAATCCATTTGTGGTAATTCCAGTTGCACCGCCTTGTAGCCAAAGATATCCACCGTGGTACGATCAAACCAAGCGGCCTCGCTATCGCGCACATATTGCCCGAGCGGGGTGGCCAGCCAGGCGGCAAACTGCTCGACTGGTGTATTCATGCTGGAACCTGACTGGGCATACTCATGTTGACACTCACCGCGCTTCCCATCTTTAGCGACAATTATATTTGGCTACTGCACAACGAACAGGCGGTCATCGCCGTTGATCCGGGTGAGGCCGCGCCGCTGCAAGCCTGGCTGACGGCCCGCGGGGCTCAGCTCGCTGGCATTTTGATCACCCACCATCATCACGATCATACCGGCGGCTTGGCCGCACTGGCCAGCCCCGCGCTGCCGATCTACGGCCCGGCCGGCGTGGCGCAGGTGAATAGACCACTGGTGGGGGGCGAGAGTTTCACCCTGCTAGAGACGCCCATCGAAGTCATTGCCACCCCGGGGCATACGCTGGATCACCTGAGCTACCTTGTAGCCGACAGGCTGTTTTGCGGCGACACCTTGTTTTCAGCCGGCTGTGGGCGCTTGTTTGAAGGCACACCAGCGCAAATGCTAGCCAGCCTGCAGCGTTTAGCTGCCCTGCCCGCGCGCACACAGGTGTGCTGCACGCATGAATACACCGCCAGCAATCTGCGCTTTGCCCGCCATCTCGAGCCCGAAAATGCCACCTTGGCCCAGCGCGAAGCCGAAGTGCTGGCCCTGCGTGCGGCGGGCAAGGCGAGCCTACCGAGCAACATGGGCCTTGAGCTTGCCACCAACCCGTTTTTGCGCTGTGGTGAAGCACCAATTCAGGCCGCTGCCCAGCGCTTTAGCCCCGGGATCAGTGGCGAGCTGGCCACCTTTACTGCCCTGCGCGAATGGAAAAATCAGTTTTAGGCGTGAAACACGCTAAACAACTGATCATGCAACTGAATTTGCCGCCAATCTTGATTGACACGGCCAGAAAGCGCCGTTTACCATCGCAGGATTAGCAATATCTGAAACAGGATCCGGGCCCATGATGCGTCGCCTGTGCGCTGCCTGCCTGGCAGCCGCCTTTTCCCTGCCCGTGCTGGCCTTTGAATCTGGCAAACTCGATTACGAATTTCGCAGCGCAGCTCAGCTCCCTGCGGACACCCAAGCCACCGTTATCCAGCTGTTTAACGATGCCAATCCATTAGTGCAACGCGATATCTGGGAGCGCATCCGCACCGGTTTTGCGATTCCCGATATTGATAGCCCGCTGGTCACCAAATGGGAAAACTATTACGCCAGCCGGCCTGATTATCTAAACCGGATTATCGAGCGCAGTAGCCGCTATCTGTATCACGTGGTGAATGAAGTCGAGCGCCGCAATATGCCGATGGAAATGGCGCTCTTGCCGATGATCGAATCGGCCTACAACCCGAAAGCCGAATCACCGGCCAAAGCCGCCGGCATGTGGCAATTTATCCCTGCCACCGGCAAGCGCTACGGTCTGGAGCGCACCTGGTGGTATGACGGCCGCCGCGATGTGGTTGCCGCCACCGATGCTGCCCTGTCTTATTTGCAAGACATTCACGGCATGTTCGATGACTGGCAATTGGCGCTGGCTTCCTACAACTGGGGCGAAAATGCGGTAAAACGCGCAGTTGAACGCAATAGCGCCGCGGGCCTGTCTACCGCGTATATCGATTTGCGCATGCCGGACGAAACGCGCAATTACGTACCGAAACTGCTCGCGATTCGTAACATCATCGCCGATCCGGCAGCTTATGGCGTCGAACTGCGCAAGATTCCGAATCAGCCGTATTTTGTGACGCTGCAACCGGGCAAACACATGGATGTGTCGGTGGCTGCCAAGCTGGCGGGCATCAGCGTCGAAGAATTACTGCGCCTCAACCCTGGCTTTATCCGCCCGGTAATCGCCCACAAAGACGAGCGCAAACTGGTGTTGCCGCTGGAGAAAAAAGAGCAGTTCGAGCGCAACTTGGCGCAGTACGAGCAGCCACTACTGAATTGGCAGCCCTATGTGACCAAACCGGGCGAAAACCTGAGCCAGCTGGCCAGCACCTTTGGCATTGATGTCGACGAGCTGCGCGACATTAACGACATTGGCAACCGCGATACCGTGGCCCGCGGGCAAACGATTCTGGTGCCTAAAGTAGCGGGGCTGGATGTCTCCGAGCGCCAGACTTTGGCCGCGCTGCACAAAAACCGTGAAGCCGATGCGATTGATACCGGCGAGAAAGATCAGCCCAAGCCGGTGCTAGCCGCCGCGAGCAAAGCGGAAAAAGGCGCGCGGGAACACAAGGTGGCTAAAGGCGATACGCTGTTTAATATCGCCCGCCGCTATAACCTGAGCGTGGCGGAACTCAAAGCGCTGAACGGTTTGAAATCCACACAAGTGGCGCTGGGCGACACCCTGCGCGTGGGTATTGCGCCACCCAAAGCCTATGTGGTGAAACGCGGCGATACGCTGGCCTCGATTGCCCGCAAGCTCAATGTCGATCTGGCCGAGCTGAAAAAACAAAACCGCAAACCGCTCTCGCCCGGCATGACCGTGGTGATGAATTAAGCGTTTTTACCGCTGACCTACGCCGCTCTCTGAGCGGCGTTTTCATAGGTATTGCCCGCCAAGCAAGATCATAAAAGGCCTACAGCGCAATACCCTACATGGAGAGCAATATGTTGCGGTGGATATTTGCCTTGCTCGGGCTGGGCGCCGCTTGGCTGTATGATTTGGATCGCCTGTTCTGGTTGCTGCCGATTGCCGGCTTTCTGGTCGGGCGCTGGTTTGAGCAGCGTAGCGCCGCTCCCGCGGAGGACTCCGCGCCAGATTTGCAGCAAGCAGACTTGCAGCAATTGGTGCAGCGGGTGGCGCGATTAGAGGCCGAAGTGGCCCAGCTACGCGCGCGGCAGACCCGCGCGACCACCTCGGTCCACCCCACCGCCACTGCTGATGCCCAAGCTGCTAGCCAGCCAATGAGCGCCACGCCACCCGCCGCGAATCCAGCCATCCCCGCGCCAGTATTGCCGCATGGCATCAGCGCCAGCACTACTCCGACCAACCCCGGCGCAGACCGCGAACTGACGAGCACTGCGGCAGCAGCACGCAATACCGCCGCAGCACCGGCCGCCAGCGCCGCCAGCGCCGAGGTCTTGCTGGCGGCCACCCAGCGCCCACGGCGACCTAGCGTGCCGCAACCCGCTGAGGAAAATCCATTCTGGCGTCAGCTGCAAGGCTGGCTGCTGGGGGGCAATACCGTGGTGCGGCTGGGTATGTTGATTTTGTTTGTGGGCGTGGGCTTTTTGTTGAAGTTTGCCGCAGATAATGCCCTGCTGCCGATTGAAGCACGGCTGGCTGGCTTGGTGCTGGGCGCCGGCGTGTTGTTTAGTTTTGGCTGGCGGCTGCGCGAGTCGCGGCGGGCCTATGCACTGATTTTGCAGGGCGGCGCGCTGGGTTTGCTGTATTTCACCCTCTATGGCGCGCTGCGGCTGTATCAGCTGCTCTCGCCCGAAGTGGCGTTTGCGCTACTGAGCTTGCTGGGCGTGGCGGCGGCCTATCTATCGGTGCGCCAAGATGCCAGCCCGCTGGCGGTAATGGGGATCTGCGGCGGCTTTCTGGCGCCGATCCTCACCAGCACGGGCGGCGGGCAGATTCAGCTGCTGCTGGGCTATTACGCGCTACTGAATGCTGGGATTTTTGCGATTGCCTGGTTTAAAGCCTGGCGCGGGCTGAATTTGCTGGGTTTTGGCTTTACCTTTGGCGTGCTGTCACTGTGGCTGCTCAACGATTACCAGCCAACGCAATGGGCCAGCGTGCAGCCTTTTGTGGTGTTGTTTTGGTTGTTTTACACCGCGATTGCCGTGCTACATGCCCTGCGCCAACCGGATAAGCCACCTAGCAAGGTCGATGCCACACTGGTGTTTGGCACGCCAATGATCACGCTCGCCCTGCAGGCACGGCTGATGGACGGCGTGCAATACGGGCTGTGCTACAGCGCCATCATCGCGGCGCTGCTGTATTTCGGGCTGGCCTATGGCTTGCAGCGCCAGCAGGGCAGCCCAACACTGCGCCTGCTGGCACAAGCCGAGCTGGCACTGGGGGTATTACTCGCCACGCTGGCGATCCCGCTGGCTTTCGGCCCGCTCACCACAGCGACGGCTTGGGCCGTGGAAGGCGCGGGCGTGGTGTGGCTTAGCCTGCGGCAAGGGCGGCAACGGCCGCTGCTCTTTGGCCTAGCCTTGCAATTTATCGCGGCACTGGCGCTCTTGGATGATCTGCGCCCAGCCGTGTATAGCAGCCAGTATTACCTCGCCCAGCTGCTACTGGCACTCAGCAGCCTATTTTGCGCCTGGCAATTGCAACAGCGCAGCCAGCACTGGGCGGCGCAGGTTTCCCTGCTCTGGGGCGCGTGGCGGGCGATGCTGGGTTGGGTCATGTTGGGCTGGGGCCTGCTGTGGTGGGCGATTGCCCAGCTGGAAATGACCCGCGCCGAGCTGGTGGGCGACGCGATCATGAATGGCCGGATGCTGCTTTTGCTGCTGACGGCGGGGCTGCTGCAATTGGGCTGGTTGCGCGGCCAATGGGGAGAGCTAGCCGCCCCGCTGCGCGCCCTGCCCGCGCTGGTGGCCCTGCTGGCTCTCGCCCAGCTCGATGTCACCCCGCATCTATTTCATTTCTGGGCCTGGGCCTTGTTGCTGCCAGGTAGCCTGTTACTGCTGTACTGGCAGGATGAAGCCGCCAGCACCCAGCCGCAACAGCATTTAATCAGCGCACTGATTGGCTGGGGTATCTTCACCCATGAATTGGTTTATCTGCTTCAGCAACAGATACCCACCGAGGTATATCGAATCAGCCTCTTTGCCATCGCCTTGAGCGCCTTGCTGGCAGGTCAGCGAGCATTGCGCTGGCCAGTGCAACAACATACTGACATTTATTTGCGCGCCGCCAGCTGGCCCGCCGTCACCCTGCTGATCGGCTGGGGCGGCTATAGCGCCCTCGCGGCCGGCGACAGCGGCTGGGCGTATCTACCGATCATCAACCCGCTGGATCTGGCGCAAATTCTGACCGGCTTGGCTCTCTGCCATTGGTGGCAGGCGCAATCCACCGCGCAGCCGGCTAGCACACCGTCAACCCAAGTGCTGGCGCTGGGTGTCTTGGGGGCAGGTAGTTTTGTTTGGCTCAACGCCATGCTGCTGCGTACGCTGCATCACTATCACGGCGTTGCGTATCAATACACGGCGCTGAAGCAATCGATGCTGGTGCAGATGAGCTTATCGCTCTTTTGGACCGTGCTCGCCTTGCTGCTAATGCTGTTGGCCACCCGGCGACAGCTACGGGTGATGTGGCTGTGCGGCGCTGGTTTGCTGGCGGTGGTTATTGGTAAATTATTTTTGCTGGATTTATCGCACATCAGTGGGCTGGAACGGATCGCCTCGTTTATCGGAGTCGGCGTGTTGCTACTACTGATCGGCTATGTCGCACCATTACCGCCCGAGGACAAAGCGCACGACTAGTGCGGCCAAGTGCATGCCCCAAGCATACAAACCTTGCGCTTTCACCAATCATACACTAAGCTTTTTCCCCAATAATTACAGCACATCAGGGGCAAGGTATGCAGGTGGGTCGGCAGGTATTAAATTGGAGTCTTTGTGTCATGAGCGCGGCCTTGCTGGCCGCTTGTGGCGGCGGTGGTCTTGATGACTCGCGCCTGCTCAAACCCGACCCGCTCAATCCGGGCGGAGGTAGTGGTGGCGGCAGCACCCCAGCCCCCGGCTCTGCGCAAGTCTGCGCGCCCAACAACCCCTACCGCACCGATGTGGCCAATCACACCGTGGGTACGCTCAGCAATGAGAAAAACTGGGTAGCGCAATACATGCTGGATGCTTACCTCTGGTACAAAGACATCCCGGCGGTTAATGCCAGTGACGCGGCCTATAGCAATGAAAATGCCGTCTATAGCTCGCTCGATGCTTATTTCGAAGCCTTGAAAACCCCGCTCAAAACCGCCAGCGGCGCCAAGAAAGACAAATTCAGCTTCACGTACCCAACCAAGAAATGGGATGAGCTATTCGCCAGCGGCGCGAGCTTTAGCTACGGCGCGGAATGGAAATTCAGCAGCGTAAATAGCACCACCCAGAAAGTCCAAATCGCCTATGTTGAGCCGGGCTCGCCCGCTGCAGCGGCGGGGCTCATGCGTGGAGACACGCTGGTTTCGGTCGACGGGGTATCGGCAACCGACAAAGCAGTGAACACCCAGCTAGAAGCATTGCTGTATCCAACTGTGGCGAGCAAACATACCTTCACCTTCACCCGCAATGGCAATCCGGCCCAAAATGCGGATGTCACACCGGGCAAAGTCACCAGCTCGCCAGTGCTGTATAAATCCACCTTTACCGATGGCAGCGACAAAGTCGGCTATCTGGTGTTCAACGATCATGTTGCCACCGCGGAGCAGCAACTGATCGACACCATCACCAATTTCAAAGCCCAGAATGTCAACACCCTGATTCTGGATGTGCGCTACAACGGCGGCGGCTATCTGTATATCGCCAGTGAATTGGCCTATATGATTGCCGGCGCTACCGCCACCAGCAACAAAGTGTTTGAAAAGCTGCAATACAACGACAAACGCCCCACCGATACCGCCAATGGCGTGACGCCGTTCTATAGCGAATCGTGCATTTTGGTGAATGGCAATTGCACCAAAACGGCCGCCTTGCCGACGCTGAATCTGAATAAGGTGTATGTGATTACCAGCGGCTCTACTTGCTCGGCCAGTGAAGCCATTATCAATGGCCTGCGCGGGATTGATGTCACCGTAGAAGTCATCGGCGGCACCACTTGCGGCAAACCGTATGGCTTCGTTGGCAAATCCAATTGCGGAATTTCATATTTCCCGATGGAATTCCAAGGGGTAAACAATAAGGGCTTCGGTGATTTTGCCGATGGTTTCACGCCAACCTGCAGCGCCAGCGACGATCTCACCAAACAACTGGGCGATGTCACCGAGGGCATGCTTAAAGCGGCGCTGTATCGCAAAAATAACCCTAGTAGTTGCCTACCTGGCAGTGCGGCACTTGGGCTCGGCAATAGTGAGCTGCGCCGCAGCATCATTCGTGAAAACAAATACTGGATTCAACGCTAACCGCGTCTACAGCAAAATGCCCCGCACTGCGGGGCTTTTTATTTGCTGATGGCTTAGCGTGGTGGCGATGAGCGGCTAGGGTTCAGTTTGAGCTGATGATCCACTTCCTGCCATCGGGCGTGGTGCTCGCGGATCAGGTGGATAGCGTCTTCGATGGTGTCCACTACGATCGGAATCTGCATATCCACGGCGCTCGCTAGGCCAGCCTCGTTGTCCACCATATAGTGCTGCGCCCAATCCACCAGCTCATGCCACATTTCACCCACCAGAATCAGCGGGGTGTCGTAAAGTTTGCGCACTTGCAAGAGCTGCCACACCATCGAGAGCTCAAGCAAGGTGCCAATCCCGCCTGGCGTCACAATGAACGCATTCGAGCGCAGAATGAAATGGTGTAGCCGCGAAAAGAACGTCTTGTGCTCAAATACCCGGCCGACAAAATCATTTACGTTTTGCTCGAAATCCAGATCAATCCGGATCCCGACCGAGGCTTCGGGTTTGTTCGGTGCGCCTTGGCTGGCGCCTTCATTTGCCGCCTGCATCAGGCCTGGGCCACCGCCGGTGACAATTCGGCAGCCCATGGCCGCGAGCTGGGCAGCCAGTTGTTTCACTGCTTCGTAGGCCGGCGTGTTTTCCTGAATGCGCGCCGAGCCAAAAATAGTCACGTGATAATCCGGGGTATGCGCCGGGCGCAGCCGGGATAAATCATCCACCGCATCCCACAGTTTCAGTACGGCTGAGCCAACGATGTCCAGTGCTTCCTCATCGTCGATCACGCCGATGGGTTTATTGTTTGGATTAATCATGCTGTTCCCTTCTGTGTTGTTATTGGTCTTGGTTGTCACTCTGTCAGCTTAGGTATAAACCACGACCTTTGTATAGGCCGACGCCGGCTCTGCGCTAAAATAGCCGCTTCACGAGCCAAAGCCGGGCCTTTTATGCGACTGAGCGACCCCACACTAGTTCAAACCCGTTGCCTGATTAACGGCCAATGGCAGTCTGCCTGTGCAGTATTACTGGTCTACAACCCCGCCAGTGGCGAATTACTGGCCACAGTACCGAAGCTGGGTGCAGCCGAAGCTCAGCTGGCGATTGCTGCGGCCACCGCGGCCCAAACTGACTGGCAGGCGCGCAGCGGCAAAGAGCGCGCCCAGTATCTGCGCCGCTGGTTTGAGCTGATAATGGCCGCGCAAGACGATCTGGCCCGCATCATGACAGCCGAACAAGGCAAACCGCTGGCCGAAGCGCGCGGCGAGATTGCCTACGCGGCCAGCTTTATCGAATGGTTTGCCGAAGAGGCCAAGCGCATTTATGGCGATGTGATGCCACATCCGCAAGCCGGCGGGCATATTCTGACCCTAAAACAAGCCATCGGCGTGTGTGCGGCAATCACCCCGTGGAATTTCCCGGCCGCCATGCTCACGCGCAAAGTCGGGCCAGCGCTGGCGGCGGGTTGCACCATCGTCGTCAAACCCGCTTCGCAAACCCCGCTCACCGCGCTGGCGCTGGCGGAACTCGCCCAGCGGGCCGGTATGCCAGCCGGAGTGCTCAATGTCATTACCGGTCCCGGCGCCGAGCTTGGCGAAACGTTAGCCAACAGCCCACAGGTACGCAAACTCTCGTTCACCGGCTCCACCGCCACTGGCCGCCAGCTGATGGCCAGTAGCGCCAGCAACATCAAAAAACTCTCGCTCGAGCTGGGCGGCAATGCGCCGTTTATTGTTTTTGCCGATGCCGATTTGGATGCTGCGGTAGCTGGCGCGATGGCCAGCAAATTTCGCAACGCCGGCCAAACCTGTGTCTGCGCCAACCGCTTTTTAATTGCAAGCGAGATTTACGAGGCATTTACCGCCCGGTTTGCCCAAGCCATTAGCGAATTAAAGGTGGGGTATGGCGATGCAGATAGTACCCAGATTGGGCCACTGATTGATACCCCCGCCATCGAGAAAGTCGAAAGCCATATTGCTGATGCCCTGGCACAAGGCGCACAACTCGTCTGCGGCGGCCAGCGGCACCCGCTAGGGGGTAGTTTTTTTGCGCCGACCCTGCTGCGCGATGTACCGCCCACGGCGCTGATTAATCACGAAGAAACCTTTGGCCCGGTGGCGGCGCTAGTGCGCTTTAGTGATGAAGCAGAAGCGCTGGCCTTGGCCAATGCCAGCGAATACGGGCTGGCCGCCTATGTGTATACCCGTGATCTGGCCCGCACTTTGCGCGTGGCGACCGCGCTGCAAACCGGCATGGTCGGCATCAATACGGGGCTGATTAGCAATGAGGTGGGCCCTTTTGGTGGCATCAAGCAGTCAGGGCTTGGGCGCGAAGGCTCAAAGTATGGGATTGAAGAATACCTTGAGCTGAAATATCTGTGCCTTGGTCACTAGGCACTAACGAATGCGCTGATTTTGGCTACGACATTGCTGACCGGGGTCGAGCAATTGCTCACCGGCCAGTTGATTGAGTGAAAACACCGCCTGTGCCGCTCGACCGGTGGCGGCACACCAGAGCTGTTGCCGCCGCGCTTCGGTGGGGCGGGATACGGGGCAAAAACTACTCTGTCCGTCTTGCACCCGCTCGGTAAATACCTCCAGCACCCCCTGCCAGCGCTCAGCGGGCAATGTGGCTGCCACCGCCTGTAAATAGGCCGCGGTATCTGGCCGTGGATCACGGCGCACGCCTTGCCCATCTTGCACCAGCCAGATCACCCCGCTCTGCTGTTGCAAGCGTTGTAGCATTTCGGCGTAGACCCGGGGTGGGCTATGCCCTCCAAAAAAGGTCGACACATACACCGGCTTGCCCGGCGTGAGTTTGCGCAAGGCCACGACTTGCTCGCGCAAATGCTCGGCCAGCATTTGCTGCCGAGGCAAGGATTGCCAGTTTAAATCGTCGATTTCTTCCGATAGATACCAGCCTTTCACCTGTGCGCCCATGTGGGGCTTAATTTTGGCCGCCTCCGCCAGATTGGCCTGCGCCAGCGCATGCAGATAGTCTTTCAACTCAGCATCGCTAAGTTTTAGCCGCTCGAAAAACTGCGGATCCGCATACAGACCAAAAATGAACTGATACTTGCGGTTGCCACACAAGCGCCGTTGCAGCCAGTCATAACCGCCACTATCCCATAAGGAATAAGCGCCATAACGGCTCCACTGCAGAATAATGGTCTTTACTTGGCGCGCTTGCAGCTTGGCTTTAATCGGCTCCAGCATTTCTTCATTCAAGCCCTGATGTCGCAAGAGGGGCTGGTAAAACACCATGGGCGCGGGCTGGCTGCTGCACTCCAGCGCAGACTGGGCTGGGTGGGCTAGCAAACTCAACAGTAGCGCAGCGTAGCTAGCAATTCGCTTGTCCATTAGTGCACCAATTGCCAGTTCAGCAAGATGCTATGGCGATCTTTGGTATTGCCGCCAATCGCCTGCCGAGCTTCAAGGCTCCAGCGTTGCGTCCAGTCCGGTGCGCGCCAAGTATCACCGCCGTGCCAGATCGTTAGCGCCAGCCCCACGCCCACATCCCAACGGCTCACCGCCGAATCGGCGTCATTGGCGTTGTTCATGGCAAAAATGCTGTTTATGTAAGGCTCGAGTGTCATTTTGCCGTCAAACTGCTTGAGCTTGTAATGGCGACCAGCCTCGGCCTTGGCGGTCAAATAATAGTATTGATTGCGTACCAGCCAGGCAAAATCGCCGTACACATTAAAGTGATTCCACGCTGAGGCGACTGGATTCCAGTCGGCGCCCACAGAGTGCGAGCCTGATAAGCGCAGCATGATGTCATCTTGCACCGCCCCCTGCTCGGAATGTACCCATTCGGCCGAGCCGAGCACATTGTAGTCTTTGGATAAGCGCTGGCTGACCCCAAACCCAGTCATCCAAGCATCTCGCAGCGGCTGCAGTGAATGCTCTTCCAAGCTTGTCATGACCCGCCCAAAGACATAGGTCGGATGCGCGCTATCCCACAGCGGATCAAGCCGGTAAGCCACATTGGCAGCGAGCTGGCTATTGTATTGGGCATATTGCACGGGACTCGTCATCATGGCGGTATCGGGCTGATTATCTAGCCGCCATTGCCCGCCCAAAATAAATGACCAGCGGTCTTCATGCGTCTGCACAGCGCGCTGCCAGCCAAACTGCCGCTCGGCTGCGGTGTCGGCATCGTAATCCAAGTGTTCTTGAATCTGCGCAGCGGCGTCGATCGATTGCCGCCAATACTGGGCCGCCAATTCACGTTGGCCCGCGTCGGAAGCGACTTGCGCCAAATCAGGCAGCAGCTCTTTGCGACTAGGCTCTAGTTGATAGGCCGAGCTCAATGCCGCCAGTGCGGGTGCCGCTTGTTGCGCTTGTTTTAGCCAATAGCCATATTCGGCTTGAAATTGCGCATTGTCGGGCGCGAGTTGCACCGCTTTGGCCAGCGCGGCGCCTTGTTCCGCCGACTGCTCTAAATGCCGATGCGCTTGTGCCAATTCGTACCAGCTATCTGCCTGCTCATTGGCGGCCAACGCACGCTGATAGGCCGCCACAGCAGCGGCCCAATTTTGCTGCTGCATTAATCGGCGCGCATGACTTAGCGGTACTTCACCCGGCGGCAATGCCGCCTCGTAGCGGGCCAGTAGCGCCGCGCTGTAGGGTAATTCCGGGTGTGCTAGCGCCAACTCTGCAATATGTTTGGCGTGGGCTGGGCTGGGGGCTAGCTGATTGATTTGATCGTAACGTTCCAGCGCTACCGCCAGCTCACCTGCGGCCAGCCGCGCATCGGCCTCGCCGCGTAGCCATGCAACGGGCACCGCTTGGTTTAATTGCCGTGCGATCTGCTGAGCCGCAACAAAGTATTGCGCAGCAAGGGCCGGGTCTTTTTCTTGCATCGCGCAGTAGGCGGCCGCTAGCTGGCTATGACTGCTGCTGCTTTTTACATCGCTAGAAATTGCGACTAGCTTTATCAGCTCGGCACAATGTTTCCCAGACAGTCGATTGGCCAATTGCTGCTCGATTTTGGGGGTATATAAACCCGCCGTTTGCAGCGCTTGCACCGACAGCTCTAGCTCTTGATAACGGGCTTGGCGGATGAAGCTGGCAAATAGCGCAGATAGCTCGGCTTGGCGTTCCGCGGCGGACAGTTCGCGATACGGAAACTCTGGCGCTTTCGCTGGCGCCACGACTTCTGCTGCGCGGGGCGGATTAACCGCCATTTTGGTTTTTTTGCTCGCTGCAGATGGCGTTTTTTTCTCTTGAGACGATGCAATCGGCTGCGCTACGGGCGCCGCAATCTCTGCCGTGGTGGTGCTTGGGGTTTCTTCAGTCGTTGCGGGCTCGGCTGCCAATTGTTGTTGCCAGTTTTGTAAATCGCTGGTCGCGATCGGCACCTGCTTGGCTTGCAATAAACGGATGGCCTGTTGTGCTTCGGTTTTGCGTTGCTCATGCAGTAGCGCCGTCACCCAGGCGCGCGCGCCGCGCTGTTGCTGGGTCGCCGTCAGCCCGCTGCGGGCAAGCGCGGCGCTGGCATACGCGGGCACGATCGTCCAGTTTTGCTCTAGATAGGCGGCATAGGCTTGTAAATAAGGGCCCAGCGCATCGGCGGGGCGAATATGGCTCCACTGCGCCCCTTGCTGATCCAGACAAGCGGCATCGCCCAAACGACCACAAATTTGTGACAGCAAAATCCGCGCCTCACGCGCTTTGGGGTCGATGCGCACAACTTCTTCCACCAGCGGACGCGCGCCAGCCAGATCATTTTTGCGATACAGCTCGTAGGCCTTGTTCAGACGCGGATAGGTACGAAAATTGCGCCACTCATCGCCAAGCCAGCTAGCCTGAACCGGAGTGGCCAAGCCGGCCAGCAGCAGGCTGCTGAGCAAGACCGGCACGACAAAAATAGGTTTTTTCATTGGCTTAATCATCCGCATGCAGATCGGGGAAGTCGTGACTGGTTTTATCCCATTTCACCGCGCTGCCCGTTTTGCGACTATTGCGCACCTGGAAAAAGGCGCGGAAAAACGCCCCGATATTGACCACATTGCCCACCAGCAGGCGCGGTATCGATTGCAGCGCTTGCCACCAACCAAAATAGCGGCGGGTAAAAATAAAGCGTTGCAAGATGCGATTGCACATAAACAAAAAGTTGATCCCCACCAGCGTCCACAGCCAGCTCTCATGTGGAATCAGCTCAGGGAAAGTCCACCAATCGGGGTCGATCTCATGGTGTGCCCAAGCTAGAAATACCGAGAGCACAATCAGGTAGCCCATCAGCAGCGATGGGAAGGCCAGCACACTCTTGCGATCACGCATCAGCATATAGCGCATCAGGGGTTTACCCTGCCAGCCCAGGTTTTTCCAGCCCTGGAAGACAATACCCACAATCCAGCGCGATTTTTGCCGTATGGCTTGCCATAGATGGTTGGGGAAATATTCCTGCACGCAAATCATGCGGTGCACACCTTTACGGCCAAACCAGCTCGGCGGCTCGCCTTTAAACTGCACATCGTAGTGCAGCATCATTTCGCGCGCGCCCACCGCATGCAGCCGAAAACCGATTTCATAGTCTTCGGTCAGCGTGCCGGTATCAAACACCACGCCACCGTTGATTTGCTCCAGCAGGCTAATGGCTTTACGGCTAAACGCGGTGCCCACGCCAGCGCTTGGCACCTGGCCGGTCAACATTTGCCGCACCAGAATATCCTTGCCGTGCCACTCGGCAAATTCATCGACATAGTGATTGCCCACCACGCTGGTCCAGCGCCGCGCCAGCGGCATCACGGGCAGTTGCACCAGATCAAACTGCGGCACCAGCCGGTTGAAGGCGCGCAGCTCCAGCGGATGAATAATGTCTTCGGCATCGTGATAGGCCAAGCAACTGAAATGAATGCCGTCGCGCGCTTCCATCTCGGTGATAAAAGCAATGATGTTGTTCAGGCAATCGGCCTTAGTAGTCGGGCCGGGGTCACGAGTGACCACCTTGTGCACATTCGGGTAGCGCGCAGCCACCTTATCGACTTCGGCCTGGGTCTCAGGGTCGTTCGGGTAAGTGCCGACAAAAATATGGTAATTGTCGTAATCAAAGGTGCGCGCAGCATAATCAGCCATGCGTTGAATCACCGGCGCCTCTTGCCAGGCCGGAATCATAATTGCAATCGGCTGCTGGGTATCCTGATATAGCTCATCGGCATACTCAGGCAGGTATTCGCTGCGACGCCAGTCTTTACGGTGCGTTAAGCGCCATACCCAGTAGCGAACATCAATCAAAAAGTCATCAATCGAGCTAATAAAGATGGTAACAATCCCCACCCGCAGCAAAATGGCCAACACAAACCAATAGGTCGCCAAGAAATCAAGCCAGCTCATCGTGCGGCGCTCCAGGCTTTAATCAAGGCCACAATCTGCTGCGCCGCATCCCCACTGCCATACGGGTTTTTGGCTTGCGCCATCGCGGCATAGGCGGCGGGTTGTTCTAGTAATTCGCTCACCGCCTGCACGATGGTGGCAGTTTGCGTGCCGACCAATTTGGCGGTGCCGGCCGCAACCGCCTCGGGGCGCTCGGTGGTATCTCGCATCACGAGCACCGGTTTTCCCAGCGCAGGCGCTTCTTCCTGAATACCACCACTGTCGGTCAGAATGATGTGCGCTTGTTTAAGCAAATACACAAAAGGCAAATAATCTTGCGGCGCAATTAAGTGAACATTCGCCACCTAGGCCAGCCAGCGCTGCACCGGCGCCTGCACATTCGGATTGAGATGCACCGGATACACAATCTGCAAATCCTCACGCTGCGCGAGCTGCGCTAACGCGGCACAAATCTGCTCAAACCCATCGCCAAAGTTTTCCCGCCGATGGCCCGTTACCAGCAGCAGTTTTTTGCGGGGGTCGAGAAACGGAAACTGGCTCGCCAATTCAGCGGCTAAGGCGGGTTCACGGTCAATACGCTGGCTGATGCTGAGTAGCGCATCAATCACGGTATTGCCGGTAATGTGAATCTCGCCCTGCCGATGGCTGCTGCGGGTGAGGTTTTCGGCGGCCTGCGGCGTGGGTGCAAAATGCAGCGCGGCAAATAGCCCAACCACGGTGCGATTCATTTCTTCGGGCCACGGCGCATCCAGCTGCCAAGTGCGCAAGCCTGCCTCAACGTGGCCAACCGGAATCTGTCGGTAAAACCCAGCCAGCCCGGCCGCCAAAGTGGTGCTGGTATCGCCATGCACCAAAATCAGATCGGGTTGCGCCTGCGCCAACACTTCATCCACGCCTTGCAAGGCGCGGGCCTGCAGCTGCGCCAGTTGCTGGCCGGGGGTCATTAAATCCAGATCATAGTCCGCCTGCAGCGCAAACAGCTGCATCACCTGATCGAGCATTTCTCGATGTTGGGCGGTGACACACACCAGGCTTTCGATGGCCGGATCGGCGGCCAGCGCATGCACCAACGGGGCCATTTTGATTGCTTCTGGCCGGGTGCCGAAGACCGATAACACGCGGATAGGCTGTTTCATCTTTCTTCCACCTTTCTAGATTTATGACCTGCAATTATATGCTAGCCAGATAATTTAGATGTGAAGTAAGAATTCGGATGTTGTGCACTATTACATCGACAAGGCCAATTAGGCAAAAAAAGACCGCACCGGCGCCAGCGCACAGTGCGGCAGAGGATGGAGACGGTGAATCAGCTAGGCCACTAGCGTGAGCTTGGGGGGCTGCGGGTGATATTTATGCTGCATTTTATCCAGCGACAGTGGTTTGATTTTGTCGGCCATACCGGCGCACCCAAAATCAACATAACGGGCGCGGCAAATCGTTTGCATCGCACTAATGGCCGGCTTCAGATACTGCCGAGGGTCAAAATCAGCCGGATGCTCGGCCAGATGCTTGCGAATCGCAGCGGTCATGGCAAGGCGCAAATCAGTATCGATATTAATTTTGCGCACGCCCCAGCGGATAGCGCGCTGGATTTCCTCGATCGGCACGCCCCAGGTTGGCGGCAGCTCGCCGCCATACTGGCGAATCTGCTGCAGTAAATCCTGCGGCACGCTGGAGCTACCATGCATGACCAGATGGGTGCTTGGTATCGTGTCGTGAATGGCTTTCACCCGCTCGATATCCAGCACTGCGCCCGTAGGCGGGGCGGAAAATTTATACGCGCCGTGACTGGTGCCAATGGCGATGGCCAGTGCATCTACTTGGGTGGCCGCCACAAACTCTTTGGCTTGCCACGGGTCGGTGAGCATCTCGGCGTGGCTGAGCGCCCGTTCGGCCCCCACCCCATCTTCGGCTTCGCCCCGGCCGGTATCGAGCCGTCCCAGGCAACCAATCTCACCTTCCACCGAAACCCCGCAAGCGTGCGCCATGCGCACCACTTCCTGTGTTACCGCCACGTTGTAATCGTAGCTACTGGGGGTTTTGCCATCGTCGAGCAAAGAGCCATCCATCATCACACTACTAAAACCATGCTTGATGGCGGTCAGGCAGACGGCCGGGCTGGTACCGTGATCTTGGTGCATCACAATTGGCAAATGCGGAAAACTGGCCAGCGCACCTTCGATTAGCTGCTTTAAAAACTGCTCGCCGGCGTATTTACGCGCCCCGGCGCTGGCCTGCAAGATCACCGGGCTGCGGGTGGCCTCGGCCGCCTGCAAGATCGCCTGCACCTGCTCCAGATTATTGACATTGAATGCGGGCACGCCGTAGCCGTGTTCGGCGGCGTGATCGAGGACCTGACGAAGCGAAACCAGTGGCATTGCCAACCTCTTATGTTGCGTTGCGACAAGGGCACTTTAATCATGCCCGAGTCGCACTACAAATAAGCGATTTTCCCATCAGGGAGATACCTGAAACCACTTGCTGCAGGCCAGCAATACCACTTATTCGCTGCGTTTGACCGCCGCGCGCAAGCTGGCGAGCTCCTCGGCTGACACCGCCGGCACAAACTGCGCCCCGCCCATGCCATCGGCAGTGAAGTTAATAGGCAGCGACAGCCGTTGTCCGCAGGCTTCGCCAGTCCAGGTTTCCTGCCATTGGCCGCGAATCAGCGTGTAGGGCTTGCTTGGGTTGAGCTTCAGTTGCAGATATTCTGCACCACTCAGCGGCTGGCTGATTTGAAAATCCACCGGTTTGATGTCTTCATTGGTGCATTGCGCTGCCGTGGCCAAGCGCTGGAAGGCCTCGGTCACCACCGGATCGCGCATAACTTCGCGGCGTAAATTGAGCGGCGCCAGGCTCTCACCCAGCTCGCTCGCCCGTGCCCACGCTTCGCGATTGGCACATTGACGATACCAGTTGGCCCGCTCGGCTCCACTCAGCGCCGTAACCGAATTGCTAATATCGGCGCACACCACCTCTTTTGCGGGGGTAAAGCCCTGCAAGGCAGATGAATAAATGAGTTCAGCGGCATACCGCTCGTTCTCACGCTCTTTCAGGCTGCGCTTGCCTAGCGCTTCATAGCGCGCCGAATCGACCCGGCCATTGGCGCCCTGCAAATCTTGTAGCGCTTCTTGTTTCAGCATCCCGCCCAGCAAAAACCGCGCTTCGGCATTGCTGCGCGCCAGCGGCTCTAATAATTTACGTGCCGCGGCTACGTTTTTCTCGGTGCCTTTGCCGTGCATATAAAACTGAGCCAGCAACATCTTCACCGCGGGCGTCGCTTGGCCCGATTTCACATCGGCCTTGGCCGAGGCAAATGCCAAGGCATAGTCGCCTTTTTCCAGCGCGCTATTGATCAGAATCTCACCCGCCCACAGGCCACTGGCCCACAGTCCGAGGCATAGCGATAACACCAGTCGTTGCATTATTTTCTCCATCCTGTTGTTGTTTTTCGCTGGCAGATCAAGCTGCACAGCCTGTGCGTATCTTACTGTAGTCATCGCTGAGCGCCTACAGCTGCAGCTCACACCTGGAGGGGCCCAATCTGTAAATATTACAGCCCGAGTTTGTAAGGCGCTTTCTATTGTCGGGCTATATCCCTATCATGATGAACATTCGGATAAGGATGGCCTTATGACTGCCGCTCCCTCACTTTGGCGCAATCGCAATTTCATGCTGTTGTGGCTGGCTTCTATCATCAGCAATTTTGCCCTCGCCGTGGCCATGCTGGCCGAAACCTGGTACGTGGTGAAAACGCTGGACGCCAAAGCCCAGCTGGGCCTGGTGATGATTGCGGGCTCGGTGCCCAGGGTGTTGCTGATGGCCGTCGGCGGCGTGCTGGCTGACCGGATGCCACGCAGCCGGATTATCTTTATTTCGCTAGCCAGCCGCGTGCTAATGCTGTTTGGTTTGGTCGCCCTGCTATATTGGCAGCGGCTGGATATCTGGGCGCTCACCGGCTTTGCCTTTCTATATGGCGCGCTGGATGCTTTTTTCTGGCCGGCGCGCGATGCACTCACCCCCACTATCGTGCCAGAACACGACCTCACCCGCGCCAACTCGGTCATGCTCACCACCAATCAGGTGGGGCTGGTGTTTGGCCCGGTGCTAGGCGGCATTTTGCTGGCGGCGCTATCGTATGAAACGATTTTTGCCCTCACCGGCGCCACGCTGCTGCTAGCTACCTTGTGTATTTGGCTGATTAATGAGCCTTTCACGCCCCGCGCCGTGCAAGCCGGGCATTCGATGC
The DNA here is from genome assembly GCF_945957625.1 of uncultured Chitinibacter sp. NCBI lineage: Bacteria > Pseudomonadati > Pseudomonadota > Betaproteobacteria > Neisseriales > Chitinibacteraceae > Chitinibacter > uncultured Chitinibacter sp. Next base: position 46,342 of record NZ_CAMFLP010000013.1, on the reverse strand, counting down.
TCAGCGAGCTAAAAGAAGGCGTGCAATATGCGCTGCAAACCCCGGTCTTGCGGGCGCTGATGCTGGTGTATGCCGCTGCCAATTTATTATTTATGGGGCCATTGGCGCTGGGTATTCCGCTGATCGTCACCGAAAACCTCGATGGCCAGCCAGCGACCTTGTCATTTCTGAATAGCGCCTTTGCCGCCGGCATGGTGCTGGGCGGGATTTTGCTCACACTGTATCCGCCACAACGCAAGCGGCTGCTGATGATCACGGTGATTATCGCGCTGGAGGGCGTGCTGCTCGCCTTGCTGGCTCACACGCATTGGGTCTGGGTGGCGGTAGGCATTCAGCTGCTGATCGGGCTGGGCGTAGCGGGTAATAATGTGCCGATGATGTCGCTGATTCAGCAGTTTTCCGACAAGGCCAAGCTGGGCCGGGTAATGAGCCTGAACAGCATGGCGTCGATGGGGCTCACCCCGCTATCGTATGCGATGGTTACCGGCATGCTGTCGCTGCACTGGTCAATTGGCTGGATCATGCCCGCCTTTGGCCTACTGATGAGCGCGGTGATGGTGTATCTGAGCTGGCAAATGGCGGTGATTCGGCAGACCGACTAAGCCCTTGCCGTGTCGCAAGTCGTGTAGTTGGCGCAAATTCACTACACAACTCGTGAATGCACAGTGCAACGACCACAAGATAAGCCATTAAAAATAAAAGGTTTTTTTAAGCCGCATCGCCATTCGTGAAATAGTGAGCTAGGCACACCCCGAATTGTCACGTGGCAAGGCATGATGCCTCCATCGCTTGGAGTGCACATGATGTTTCACCGCCTGATTACCTGTTTTTTACTCTTTCTGAGCCCGCTGCCGCTGCTGGCTGCCAACTTGCAAGTGCAACCTTGGCCCGCTGGCGCCAAGGCGGCGCATACCATTGCCCATGATGATGTGTGCGGCGGAAATACCGGCGGGATTTTTCAGCATGCCCTGCCCGTGCTACAAGCCCGCGGCCTACATGCTAGCCTAGGCTTGATTGCCGGATTATGTAACGAGCCACAATGGCAGCAGCTCAAACAAGCGCTACAAGCCGGACACGAATTGTTTAATCACACCACCAGCCACGTCGGCATGCTTGAGCCGGGCAGCCTCGCCCCGATCGCGGGGTGGGACAATCTGAAAGAAATCGCCCAAGCCCAACGCTTGGTGCAGGCCAAATTGGGCTACACCATGCAGTTTGTGGCTTTCCCTAGCGATCTGGCCACGCCCGAAGCCAAAGCCTTTGCCGCGGCCCAGCCGGAAATCCTCGGACTCAGAGCGGCCAAACACCTCTACGATGGTAGCAATGCCGGCCTGAATGCCGTCGATGAAATCGACCCACTGTTTGTGAAGTGGGATATGTACTGGCGCGATGGCAAATGGTCGCGCTACAAACCGGCCAACGGCAATATGTTGATCCAGCATGCGCAGGCCGCGCTCGAGAGCGGCAGCTGGAGCTATCGCACCATGCATGGCGTGGCCGATGGCTCGTTTGAAAGCGTGCCGCTGGCCCAATACACCGAATACGCTGATTTTCTTGCCGCCAAAGTCAAAGCGGGCGAGCTGTGGGTCGCCCCGCCCACCGCCGTGCTGCGCTATGCCATCAGCCGCCAGCAATGTGATCTGCAATTACAAGGTAAGCAGATCAAGGTGGATGCCAGCGGCCCCGATTGCCAGCGCTATCACACCGCGCTGACTGTCGATCTCACCCCCGATGCCGACTGGCAAGGCCAATTTAGCCAGCAGGGCCAAGCGCTGGCCAGCCAGAAACTCGCCAACGGCCAATACCGTATTTTGCTCGACCCGACCAAGGGCGATGTGCGCATCCAATAGAGGTATAAGCCTCAACAATAATAAATAAAAGACTTACCGGGCAATACCCCAAGAAGCGTGACGAGTTGTGCCGGTTCCGGTAGCGGGCAACTCACCTAACTAGAAAGAGGATGGAGATTATGCAAGCCAAGAACATGGGCCACGCCCTGGTGTTCGCATTACTCACCAGCGCTGGTCTGGTGTTGAATCCGGCTCAGGCCACAACGCCCACGCCAAGCCCTACTGCGACGCCGAGCTACCCAAGCTGGGATAGTGCTGCCGTGTATAACGGCGGCCAGCGCGTTATTTATAACAGCCAAATCTACGAAGCCCGCTGGTGGACGCAAGGCAATAATCCAGCCGAGGCCGGTGAATGGGGGCCGTGGAAATTAATCGGCGTAGGCCCAACGCCCACCCCGAGCCCTACCCCTAGCAGCAATGTGGTAACACTAACGGCCAGCCAGGTACCCAATGGCATTAAACCCTGTGGCAGCGCTAACTATGCCAGCTGGCAAAGTAACCAGAACTATGCCAGCGGCGCGATTGTCGCCGTGAGCAGTACTAGCGTACCGTTTCTGGTCTTTACTGCACAGCAGGCGCATTTAAGTACAGCAGCCAATCAGCCACGCGACAACGGCAATGGCACCATCAGCTACGACCGTACCGTGTGGGCGCCAAGCAATGCCTTGCCCGCGCCTTGCCCATCCTTAACGCCATCACCCACCCCAAGCACACCGCCGGTTAACCAAGCGCCAACCATCAGTTTTAGTACGGCCGCTCAGGCAGCATGCCAAAGCCCATTCCAGCTCAAGGCAGAGGCCAGTGATAGCGATGGCAGCGTTGCTAAAGTTGAGTTTTATATTGACAACGCCCTCGTCGGGACTAAAACCAGTGCACCATACGAACTAACTGCCACCAATGACGTGGCATGCTGGTCAAGCGGCGGCAAAAAAGTGATGTATGCTGTGGCCACCGATAATCTTGGCCTGCAAACCCGCTCCGCCAGCATCACCGTGACCATTCCACGTGATGTGCTGGCCACGCCGAGCCCCACCCCAATCGCCACCTATGCAAACTGGAATGCCGCAACGGCCTACACCAGTGGTCAGCGGGTGAGCTACAACGGCCGCGCCTTTGAAGCCAAATGGTGGACACAGGGCCAGACGCCGAATGCCAACGATCCGTGGGGACCATGGAAAGATCTGGGTGTGATTGGTAATGCAACGCCAAGCCCGACACCCGTGATCACCGCAACACCAACCCCAACGGTGAGTGCGTCACCAAGCGCTACGCCAACAGCCACGCCAAGCACCACACCAGCAGGCAATCTCAGCCTGACGGCCGCGGCCATTAGCACCTGGAAAAACGGCGCCAAAGGCGCGTATTCACTGGTGCATGATGATTATTGCTCGATGTATTACGGCACCGATCCATATATCAAAATCATGGATCCAGAGCTGAAAAAACGCGGTCTGGTCGCCGGTTTTGGCATGATCACCGGCAGCTGCTCAGAGCAACACTGGGCGGCGGCGAAAACCTTTATCGCCAATGGCCATGAAATTGTAAGCCACAGCCGCAATCATCCGAACCCGTATATTCCGGATGCCAGCCTGGAAACCGAAATCAACGGTGCAACGGCCGATATCGCGGCCAAACTGGATGGCTATCAAGCTAGCTACTTTATCTGGCCGGGTGATGTGGCATCGACCAAAGCGATCGACTTCCTGAAAGCGCAGCCCAACTTTATTGGCGGCCGCGCGACGCATCTGGTCGATGGCTCTGGCCCGAACAATGCGGTGGATTACACCACCATGCCAGCCGGGGTGAATCCAGCCAACTTTGATAATCCATACCGCGTGAAATGGGACTTGTTTACCGCCGATGGCAAATGGTCGCTCTATCCAATGGGCAGCGAGATTCTCAATCTGCACATTGATGCGGCCATCAGCCAAGGCGGCTGGGCGACGCGTACCGCGCATGGTGTCGATACCGGCTACTGGGAGACCATTCCGCTCAATCGCTATCTAGCTCACCTCGATTACGCCAAGGCTAAAGTCGATAGTGGCGAGCTGTGGATGGATACCCCATCGAATGTGATCAAATATCGCTACGCCCGCGAAAAATGTAGCTTGGTCATACCTGCGGTAGTGGGCAATCGCACCGTTGGCTTTAACACCAGTGCCGAATGCCAGAAATATGCCACCCCAGTGACTCTGCAGCTGACGGTCGCCAATCTGCGTGGCTCGCTGCAAGCCACGCAAGGCGGTCAGGCCTTGGCAGTGAAGGCCGGCCCGGCCGGTAGCTGGCTGGTGACGGCGCACCCACTGGCCGGCGCTATCACGCTGGGCGACAGCCAGTAAACGTCGCACTACATCTTTTCCCCGCTCGGGTCAGATACTCTGCTTGAGCTTGCCCCCGTACTGCCATCCGGCGTACGGGGATTTTTTTCTGTCATCACCCTGTGCTACTCTTCGCGGCTGATTCGACCAAGACGTGCGCGCCACCCCGGCGCTAGAACACGCGAAGCAGGATGGACGTGGTAAATCTGAAGAAACGCAATATCATCACCATCACCGATCTCGATCGCACCGAGACTTGGGTGAAGTATTACAACGGCTTATGTGACGACTGCGTCGGCAGCTGCTGCACCATGCCGGTGGAAGTCAAAATCGTTGATCTGATCCGCATGGGTGTGGTGGATGAATTTGATGCGGTAGAGCCGGCGAAAAACATCGCCAAACGGCTGATGAAGGCGCGCATCATCGAGCATTTCAATTTCAAAAACGAAATCTACACGCTGGCGCGCCGGGCCAATCACGACTGTATTTATCTGGATGAGCGCAGCCGCCGCTGCACCATCTACGAAAACCGCCCCAATACCTGTCGCAAACATCCGCAAGTCGGGCCGCGCCCCGGATATTGCGCGTATAACCAGAAACGCGAAACGGCCAAGTGCTAAGCACTTGACCGCTTGGGTATTACTGCGAGAGTCTTTATTAATAAGGGCTAGCCAGCCATACCCCTATGCACTCATAGCAGAATTACCCTCGCTACCAGCGGCGGGCGCCTCGCGCACCACCGCGGCCGCCAGCAAAGCCGCTTCATACGCCGCCAATTGGGCATCATCCATTTCCGGTCGAAGTTGCTCCAGCTTGGTGGCTGCGACATAGGCTTTAAACGGGTGCGGTGCCTGAACTTGTTGTAGTAGTTCATCCAGTTGCGCCAGACTCACCGTCATGATTTCAGCTCCTTGCGATGCTTGTTGTTATTCGGTAAACCAATGGGGAAATTGTTCCCGCAGCCGGGGCACCATCGAACGGGCCACCGGAATCGCCGTCTCGCCCAGCAGCACCGACCAATGCTCCCGCCCCCGCTTGCTCATCCCGGTTACCTTGCGCGGATTAACCAGATAGGAGCGGTGCACTTGCACCAGCAGGCTCTCTTCAAAGTAAAGCCGAATCGCCCGTAAACGTAAAGTAATATACAAAGGTGCGACGAGATCACTGGCATGAATCGCGCTGTAACCCTTGTCGGCGCGGATAAATAAGAGCTTATCCCGCCGCGACGCGATCTCATACACCTCGCTTAAGAGCTGCGGCTGACGCCCCAGTTCATACAATTGCCGCCGCACAATCTGTAGCTGCTGCAACAGGCTTTGAAAATACGCCGCGTCGTCTTCATCCAGTGGGGCGGTGAACTCAAGCTGCAGGACATAATCATCCAGCGGCTGGCTCATGCGCTGCGCGGCCACGCCCAGCTCACGCGGGCTGGGGCTCGCCTCATCGGCATCCAGATCTAGCACACTGCTGTGGCGCACCAGTGGTTCGGTAGCCAGAAAGCCCAGCGTGATTTCCAGCATTTTTTCCAAGCTGCGCTGCTCTCCCAATTGCCGCCCCAACTCGGTCAGCCGCTGCAAGCGCTGCGCGGCGCTGGCGGCAGGTTTTGCGCTAGGGCTGGCCATGGCTTGGGCGAGGGAAGTGGCCTGAGGGGCATCGCCGAGCGTGGCTTCGCTCAGTTCGGCGGCAGCCAACTCATTTGCTAACACCGCGGGCGTACTAGGCTCACCTGGCTCTTCAGCGACTGCCGACTCGGGCTCTGGCACACTCTCTACCGCCACAGCCGGCGTAGCGAGCGCTGGGCGCGGCGGAGCCGGCAGCAAGGGCTGCAACTGCCAGGCCAGCTGGCGGCTACGCCGCACCCACGGCTGTTGCGCCGGGCCACCCTGCTCGGCCAGCTCGGCCAAAGTCAGCAGCTGAATCGGCAACTCGCTCAGCTGTAGCCGCAACTGCGTGATTTGCGCGACTTCCTGCGCCAGCAGTTGTGCGCGCTGCTTGCGACGCCACCACCACTGCAGCATAAGCGCCAGCTGCGCAGCCAGGATACAGCCCAAGAGCAATTCCACCCAGGCCGGGTGATGCCGCCACCAGTATTGCAGATCATGCCAGCGGCACTGCCATGGCGCGGCATCGTGTTCGATTTGCCGTAGCAGCCGGTAATCGGCCGCGTCGCTAGTGAGCTCCCACAGCGCAATCCCGCGCAAGCCGCGCGCGCGGGCAAAATCCAGCTTGGCCGCCAGCGCCGGTTGGCTTTCTACGCTGATAAACTGCCGTTTGCTGGCGCTGTAAAAAGTGGTGGCCTTGGCCAGCGGATCCCAATGCTCTACAAAATCGCCATCCTGCCGCAAGGCGGCCAGCTCATCTTGGCCAAACACGCCGGTGGCCCCAGTTTGCTCATTATCCCACGAGCCCATACTGACGCCGCCATGCGGCTGCCCCAGCCCCTGTGACATCGGTGGCACGGCATTAAAACTAATGCCCTGCGTGGGGATCAGTACGCTCAGCTGCGCAGGCTTTACACCATACCCCAATACCGTATCGACCGCAGAAGCAATAGATACCTGCCCTGGTGGCGCATACAGTGGTGATTTATGCCCCGTTTGCCCTGACCAGGCGCCGACAAAATCAGTGGCGATCAGCATAAAGTAATCCACCTGTGCCGCGAGCTCGGCCCAACGCAGGCCTTGCCATTGATACGGCTGGGTACCAATTGCCAGACCAATCCGCAGCCCGGGCTGAGCACGCCGCAGCGCACTCACAAACGCCAGCAGGTGCTCACCATCGGCGGCATCAACCGCATTGCCGGCCTTGCCGCCCGCCACCGGATAGCGCCAGTCGATTTCGATGCCGTCAAAACCTTGCGCCGCCAGTAGCGCCAGGGTCGAGCGCACTGCGCGCGCCTGCTGCGCGGGCTGTAAGGCGGTAGAGATCTGCGCCGAATAATTCCAGCCACCCACAGCCAACACGGTTTTCAGCCGCGGATACAGGCGTTTTTGCTCGCGTAACAGCGCAAAATTGCCACGCAACATGCGCCCATCAGCCAGCGTATAGGGTTTGGTGAGATCGGCAAAATTATCCCCTGCGATCAGCTCCCCTTGCGGGGTAAAGCGCGCAAAGGCGTAGGTGAGCTGATTCAGCCTCGCAAGGGGTAAATCGGCTAAGGGGCGGGTCTGGGCGTAACTCACCCAGTAGGGATAATAGGCAGTGAGCTGGCCGGCACTGGCGGTCGCCATGAGCAAACCGCAGAGCCAAGCCCAGCAGAAAACAGGTAAGCGCATTTCGTCTCCATCGCGCTCTGTGGCGCTTTGGGCAGCAGCTTACCAGAGGCGATGGCCGGCACCGCTGTGCCAAGGCCACCTTGCGGCGCGAATGCCGCAGTTAAAATAGCTCGTCGCTGCCGCTGGCGACTTCCTGCTGAGGCAGGGTATCGAAAAACACGATCTGATTGCGGCCACTGTCTTTGGCCTGATACAGCGCCTGATCGGCACGGCCTAAGGTCATGCTCAAGACTTCATACGGGCGAATATCGGTGACGCCACCACTGATGGTGAGCTGATCGATTTGCGGAAAGCTGTGTTTTTCGACTTTTTTGCGAAAGCGCTCGAGCGCCTGCACCGCCCCTTCCCGGGTTTGCGGCCCCAGAATCACCACAAACTCTTCCCCGCCAAAGCGGAATAAGCGATCGTTGGCGCGAAAACAGGAGCGCATCAGCTGGGCGATCAGCAGCAAGACCTCATCGCCATACAAATGCCCGAGCCGATCGTTAATGCGCTTGAAGTGATCAATATCGAGCACCACCAGAAAATAATGCCCCACCCCCTGCTCTTGCCGGCGGCCATTTTGCAAAGGATGCACGCCCGGCAGGTTTTGCAGCGCAGTGACGATTTTGAAAAACTGCCGCTCCAGCGTTTTGCGATTCAGCAGGCCGGTGAGGGTATCGGTTTCACCGTAATCCAGCAGCGCGATGTGGTTTTCATAAATCCGCGCCATACCCTGCAATAAGCGAAAATCCGCCGGCACCAAGCCTTTATTGAGCCGCATGTCCAGCAGCGCATACACCGACTGCTGCCGATGCAGGCCCAAAATCACCCGATTGCCATTGGCATCGACCTGTAGAGAGCTTTCAGACACCAGCGCGCCGTGCAGCAGCGGATCTACCTCCGCCTCCCCCGCTTTCGCTGTGGTTTGCTCCAGCGAATGCTGACGGATGCCGTTTTCGTCGAATTCCACCAGCAAGCCCAGCCGCTGCTTACCGGTGCCCTGCATGGTGCGGTAAAAGCGCAGCGAGCTGGATGGCAGCATCTCGAAAATTGTCAGACACAAGCTCACAGCCAGATCATCGCGGTCGATCAGGCCGGTAAATTCAGCCAGTGAATAGATAAAATCGTGCGGGTTTTTCTGCAAATTCATGGCTGACAGGCGTGCGAAAGGAACAGAGCTTCCAATCTAGACCAGCCCGCGGGCAACCCCAAGCCCGCCGGCCGATTTAGCAGCCGCTCGGCCAGTCAATCCCGGGCAGGCTGGCCGAACGCGAACCGGCCAGTGGCAAGTTATCGCGGGCGTGGTAGCTAAAGACCAGCGAATACTTGGTGTGCGTGGTGGTATTGCGGCTAGCGGCATGGAAAGTGCGCGCATCAAAGAGCACCACATCGCCAGCGGCCAGCGTTGGAAACTCGGCCCGCGCGATCCATGGGGCGGCCTCGGGGTGGCTGGCCTGCAAAAATTCCTTGGCATCAAAGGCCGCTTCGGGGAAATCCACCCGGTGCGAGCCGGGAATAAAGCCCAAGCCGCCATTGCGCGGCGATTCCTCGCCCAGCGCAAGCCAGCTTGATACCAACTCGGGGCGGCTAAAGCGCCAGTAACGCACATCGCGGTGCCACAGCGTATCACTGCTAAAACTAGGCTGTTTGGTCATCAGGCTATTATGATGCGCCTGCGTCAGGGTGATGTCCGCACTACCCAGCAGCAGACGTAACAGCGCCAACAGCGCAGGCTCGCCCGCCCAGGTATGAAACAGCGGATGGCGCGCGGCCATTTCACGCAAGCGGCGAATGGTCGCCCCCCCCTCGGCCTGGGTGGAGCTGGGCGCTCCGGGGTAGCCCAGCTCGGCTTCCAGCTCTAGCGGCGGCAGACGCAAATCCAGCTGGTGCATCGCCTCGGCGCGAATGGCCGTCACGCGTTCGGCGGCGAGAAAACCCCGCAAAATCACCACCCCATCGCGGGCAAAGTCGGCGGCAATTGCCGCAGGCTGGCTAAAATCGCTGAAAGAGGAAATACCCACGGTCAGTCCATCCAGATATCGGGCAGTAATTGTACTGCAATGCTGGGGCGACGCCCATGCGCACTTGCCGCAAGTGCGGGGCAATACAGCCGGCACGCACTGCAGCAGGTCTCAAATACCCACCCACCGTATAGCGCAAAAACGATTTATTTACCTAGCACCGTGGCATATACCCGCTTAAAGCACGGCAGGCAGAGTCACAATGGCTTGCAAGCCACCATCGGGATGGTTTTCCAGGCTAAGCTCACCGCCATGGGCCTGAATGATATTGCGCGCGATGCCCAGCCCCAGCCCGTGACCATGGCTATTGCGCTGCCGGCCGTGCTCCAGCCGCACATAGGGATCAAACAGCGTTTTCAGCGATTCTTCCGGCACCCCCGGGCCATGATCGCGGATGATAATCACCCGCTTGCCCACGCCTTCCAGCACTTTCACTTCGGCGCGCTGGCCGTAATACAGCGCATTATCCAAGAGATTGCCAATCGCACGTTTCAGCGCCAACGGCTTGCCTTTCACCCGCAGGCCGCTGCGACTAAATGCCACTTCATGCCCAGCCAGCCGCGCATCACGCACCATCCGCCCCAGCATGGCATCAAGGCTGATCGCAGTGTGGTTTTCGTGAATATCGCTGTCTTTTACGCTTTGCAGCGCGCCTTTCACCATCATATCGAGCTCATCGAGATCTTCGTGAAACTCGGCGCGGGTGGCTTCATCATCCAGCATCTCGGTGCGTAATTTCAGGCGGGTGATGGGCGTGCGCAAATCGTGGCTAATCGCCGAAAAGAGTTTTTCCCGATCTTCTAGGTAGCGCACAATCCGCTCGCGCATGGCGGCAAACGCCTGCGCCGTGCGCACGAATTCAATACTGCCGGCCTCGGGCAACACCGGCGATTCGCCCCGGCCAAAGGCCTCAGCAGCATTGGAGAGTGCCGCCAGCGGGCCGGTAATCCAGCGCACCACCACCCAGCTCAACAGTAATACGGTACACAGCGTGACAAACTGCAGCAGCCAGCGCTCAGGCGGCAAGGGATTACTGTTATCCAGAAAAAACGGATCGGGCATCAACGTGGCCAGATACAGCCATTGTCCGGGCTCGATCTGCGCCTGAATCACCAGCACCGGCGCTGGGCGTGGCTGGGTGAGGATGGTATTGCGAATCCAGTGATCAGGTAGCTCCAGCATATGGGTGCCGGATTTATTCACCACCAGATCATCTGGCCAGGCAAACTGCACATCCAGCCCCAATAGCTGCGGCAGGCGGGCAGCAAAATCGGCGTGGATTTTCTGCGTGACCAAATCGGCCATGGGCTGCGGGCCAATACTTTGAAAATCAATCGCCGAATTATTGGTGCTAATAAAAAACCGCGTACCGCCGATTTCGCGCATCTGCTCAATCACCAGATGCCGGTAGGTGAGCGGTAGGCTCTGGAAATACTGAATCGCGCTGGCCGCGCCCGAAGACACCTGCAACGCCGCCTGCCCGACTTCCTGCTCGGATTTGGCCTGCAGATAGTTTGCCCAGATCAGATTGCCCAAGATTTGTGAGGCCAGCACGCCCAGAGTCATCACCAGCAAAAAGCGCGCTAACAGGCTCGCGGGCAACAGCCGCTCAAACCAGCGTGGCGCGCGGGAGCCCCAGCGCCGCTGCAAGCGCAGCCAGAAGCCGGGCGCTGGCGCTTCACTCACTTCGGCCGGTGGAGCCGGCCGGGCGCGGGAATCAGGCATTACTCTGGCTCACCTCGGCCGAAAGCACATAGCCCGCACCACGCACGGTTTTAATCAGGCTAGGCTGTTTGCCATTGTCGGAGAGGCGCTGGCGCAGGCGGCTAACCTGCACATCCAGCGAGCGATCCAGCGGACCAATATCGCGGCCACGGGTTTCTTCAGCCAGCTGGCTGCGATCCAAAATCTCGCCCGGATGCTCAAGGAAAAACTTCAACAGCTGAAAATCCAGCCCGGTAAGCTTCACCAGATCGCCGCTGGGCGACTGCAAAGTGCGCTCGACGGTATCAAGGGTAAAGCCGACAAACCGATAAAAGCGCCCACCGGTACTGACGGCGTCGAGCCCCGCGCGGCGGTGAATGGCCTTGATCCGCGCCAGCAATTCGCGCGGGTTATACGGTTTGGCAATGTAATCATCGGCGCCCAGCTCCAAGCCCACAATGCGGTCGGTGTCATCCGAGCTGGCGGTCAGCATAATGATCGGCACATTGCACTGTTTGCGCACAAACTGGCACAGCGCAAAACCATCGGTATCGGGCAGCATCACATCCAGAATCACCAGACTCAGCTCATCGCGATAACGCTCGAATTCCTGATAAAAACTCTCGCCATCGTGCGCCAGCCGCACATCATATTGGTTGCGCTCCAGATAAGCTTTGAGCAGCATCCGGGTTTTCTGGTCATCATCAACGATCAGGATTTTTCGGGTCGTCATTATTGTTCTCCTGAATATTCAGCGCCCGCACCATGGCGGCCATTCTTTGCTGGTTGTCGGCCACACTCAGGCCATCATCCAGATAAAACTTATGCACTTGCGCCACCACGGCGTCTTTAAATTTTTCATCACTGGCCATCCGGTGCACAAGGCTAGGAGCCTGCACCGCACTACCGCGATTAAAGGTCTGCCATGAATTGAGCGCACAGCGATCAAGCTGGCCTTGCTCGGCCCGTGACAAATCACGCCGCACCGTCACCGAGCCTTTCAGCCGGTTATAGCCATGCTGCACCGGCGGGCTTAGCAGCGCCTGTGCCATTTTTTCCTGCGTTTGCTGCTGCGAATAATCACCCGCAAACATCACCAGCGTATCCACACTATACAAATGCCAATTGGCCGTACCCGGCAAGGTGGTACAGACAAAATCCGTATCCAGCTTTTTGCCCAGCGCCTGCAATTCGCCTTTAAACCAATCGCCCATAATCACCATGCCCACCTGGCCATTAGCAAGTTGTTGCGCGATCTCGGTCCAGCTTTGCTCACGCGGGGTTTTGCCGCCATGCGCACGGATCTGCCGCAAGCGCTGCAAGGCATTCGCAAAGCGCACATCCAGATAGGCTTGCGGATTACGCTTTACAAATAGCTCACGGTAAAACGCCGGCCCGCCCTCGGCCAGCACCAGCGTTTCAAATAAAGTCGCCACTTGCCAGGGCTCGCTGCTCTGGCCAAAGGGCACCACATCGGCAGCGGCCAGCCGCAGCGCCGCGCGTTTCAGATCTTCGCTGCTGTGCGGCTCGGCAATGCCGAGCTTGCGAAACAGTTTCGCGTTGTAATACAGATTATTGATGCGATGCACGCCCAGCGGGGCAGCCACCACATGCTCGCGGTGCTGCAAAAGCTGATACACCGTGGGGCTCAGCGCCTTGCTCCAGCCCTGATAGCGAGCCACGGTATCTAGCTCTAAGATCAGCCCCAAATCAGCCCACTCGGCAATCGCCGGGCCAATCAGCTGCGCCACGGCGGGCTGCTTGCCGGCCAGCACACGGCTTTTCAATACCCGCATCGCGCCAATGCCACCACCACCGGGAATCGCTGCGTCATGCCAGTCTATGCGCTCATCGGCGAGGCGCTGTTGCAAAAACCGGGCGGCCGCACGCTCACTGGCCGAAGTCCACCAGTGCAACACGTCCAGCGATTCGGCAGCTTGCAGCGGCAAACTCAGCAGCAAGCCCAAGGCCAAGATTTTTGCTTTGTATTCAAACACCTGTTGTATACCCCACCCAGCGGCCAAACTATATCGTAAGCAAGACGACAAAATTGTAATAAAAGATCACAGACTCTTGCTAAACCCTAACACACTCGTGCGCCAAGCATTTCATTCCAATGCTTATTTTTGCTGAGTTTGCTGCCGGTCGCGATGCGGGCTTTCGTTAATATCTGTAACAGCCGCAGGAAAAGATTACGCCCCGACTTTCAATTAAATTGTTCAATATCAAATACATAGCCAATTCGACACGGTTTCATCAGCCTGTATTCGTGTCACAAAAATCGCCGTGCTACTTTGCCGACACCGTGGCAACAGATCACGGCAACCAAAGCGCCACCTTCATAACAACGGCGCGCACTGAGGATATATCGAACATGCAACATGCAAGCACAAAACTGCTGCTGGGCAGCCTTTTACTGGCCAGCACGCTGGCGCAAGCCGGCACTGTCACCATCGAATCTTGGCGGGTGGATGACAAGGCGCTGTGGGAAGACGTTTTGATCCCGGCTTTCCAAAAGAAAAACCCCGGCATTCAGGTTAAATTCGCCCCAACCGCCCCGACCGAATACGATTCATCACTGACCGCCCGCCTCACCGGCGGCACCGCAGGCGATCTGATCACCTGCCGCCCGTTTGATAAATCGCTGACGCTGTTTAAACAAGGCCAGCTGGAAAAACTCGACGGCAAAGCCGGCATGGAAAACTTCCCAGCGTCAGCCAAAGTGGCGTGGCAAACCGATGACGGCAAAGACACTTACTGTATGCCGATGGCCTCGGTGATTCACGGTTTCTTCTACAACAAGAAGATCTTCAAAGACCTGAATCTGAAAGAGCCAAAAACCCAGGCTGAATTCTTCGCTACGCTGGAAGCCCTGAAAAAAGCCGGCAAAGTGCCACTGGCGCTGGGGACTGCCGATCAATGGGAATCCAACCAGATCGTGTTCACCAGTATTGGTGCCAACTACTGGAAAGGCGAAGAAGGCCGTAAAGCGCTGATCGCCGGCAAAGCCAAATTCACCGACCCACAATTTGTGGCGGCGTGGGATCAGATGGCCAAATGGGGCCCGTATCTGAGTAAAGGCGCGTCAGCCCAAACTTATGCCGATAGCCAGAACTTGTTCGCCATGGGCAAAGCCGGCATCTACCCAGCCGGCTCATGGGATATCGCCTACTTCAACCAGCAAGGTCTGGATTTCGGCGCCTTCCCGCCGCCAGTGGCCAAAGCGGGCGACAAATGCCAAATTTCGGATCACACCGACATCGGTATGGGCGTAAATCCGAAAGGCAAAAACAAAGCCGACGCATATAAATTCCTCGCATGGCTCGGCTCGCAAGAGTTTGCAGATCTCTACACCAATAAAGTCACCGGCTTCTTCTCGCTGTCGAACCACCTGATTAGCGTGAAAGACCCCGTCGCCAAGCAAATGATCGATTGGCGCAAAACTTGCGGCTCCACCATCCGCCTGAACGCGCAGATTATGAATCGTGGCGAGCCAGCGATGGAAAACGAGCTGTGGAATGTGAGCTCGCAAGTCTTGAACGGCAAAATGGCGCCGAAAGACGCTGCGGCCAAAATCCAGACTGGTTTTGCCAAATGGTATAAACCGCAGCAGAAATAAGCAGGAAACCCCTGCTGGGTATAGCACTGCAATCATTATTGGTAGATTGTTGTAGCGCTATACCCACCCTCTCCTCCTCCTCGCTCATCCGCGAGCTGGCCGGCAGCAGCCTGCATGATCGCTTGTTGCCGGCCCTTTTTTTGTGCAAATTCGCTGCCGCAAGGCAGCCCAAGTTCGACCCAGGGAGCCTGCGATGAAACGCATGCCATGGCATATTGCCGTCTTTCTCGCCCCGGCCGTGCTGGTGTATTCGGTGTTCAGCGCTTTGCCGCTGCTCGATACCCTGCGGCTAGGTTTTTACGCCACCACCGATACCGGCAGCACCCATTTTGCCGGGCTTAGTAATTACCTGACCATCCTCACCGATCCGGCCTGGTCGGAATCGTTCTGGAATGCGATGTGGAATAACTGCAAGTTTTTCTTCATCCATTTGCTGATCCAAAACCCGATTGGCCTCGTACTCGCCACGCTGCTCTCGCTCAAGGGCCTCAAAGGCGCGCGTCACTATCGCACGCTGATTTTCCTGCCCACGCTCTTGTCGGTGGTGATCATTGGCTTTATCTGGCAGCTGATTCTGTCACCGCTGTGGGGCGTGTCCGAAGGCTTAATGGCCAAGGTGGGCCTGGCGGATTATTTCGCGCCGTGGCTGGGCCAGGAAAGCAGCGCGCTGATTACACTGGCGCTGATTTCGGTGTGGCAGTTTGTCGGCATTCCGATGATGCTGATTTACGCCGCGCTGCTGGCTGTGCCGGAAGACATCGTTGAGGCCGCCCATGTGGAAGGCGCTTCGGCGTGGCGCATTTTCTGGGAAATCAAACTGCCACTGATTTTGCCCACGTTGGGCCTCGTTACCATCCTAACCTTTGTCGGCAACTTTAATGCCTTTGATCTGATTTATTCGGTGAAAGGCGCGATCGCCGGCCCGAACTACAGCACCGATATTCTCGGCACGCTGTTTTACCGCACCTTCTTTGGCTACCAAAGCCAGGTTGGCAGCCCAACCATGGGCGCGGCCGTAGCCACGCTGATGTTTTTGGTCATCCTCGCCGGGGTGGGAACGTATTTCTATTTCGTGCAGCGCAAGCTGACACGTTACGAGCTGTGAGGCTGCGCGATGAAAACTCATAAAATCACCCAACCGCTCTCCAGTGCCGGCGTGCATCTGGTGCTGGGCGGCTACACGTTGTTGGCGCTGTTTCCGATCATTCTGATTTTGATTAATGCCTTTAAAAGTCGCGCCGGCATTTTTGACGACCCGCTGGCGCTGCCGAACGCGGAAACCTTCTTTATCGGCGGCTTTGAAAAGGTCTTGGCCAAGTCGCATTTCATGCTGTATTTCGGCAACAGCCTGACGGTCACGCTGATTTCATTGGCGCTGATTTTGCTATTTGGCGCCATGGCGGCCTGGGCACTGGCGGAATATAAATTCCGTGGCAATCGCCTGCTGGCGCTGTATCTGGCCATCGGCATTATGGTGCCCATTCGCTTGGGCACCGTGTCGATCCTAGAGCTGATTGTGAAGCTTGATCTGATCAACACCCTCACCGCGCTGATCTTGGTCTACACCGCGCAGGGCTTGCCGCTGGCAATCATGATTTTGAGCGAATTTATCGCCCAAATCCCGAAAGAGCTGAAAGAAGCAGCACGCTGCGATGGCGTGGGCGAATTCAAGATTTTCTTCCAGATCATCTTGCCGCTGATTCGCCCTGCGGTCGCGACGGTGGCGGTGTTTACCATGATTCCGGTGTGGAATGATCTGTGGTTCCCGCTGATTCTGGCGCCGGGTGAAGAAACCCAAACCGTCACGCTGGGCGTGCAGCAGTTTATCGGGCAGTACGTTACCGACTGGAATTCGGTGCTGGCTAGCCTCAGCCTGGCGGTGATTCCGGTGCTGATTATGTACATGATCTTCTCGCGCCAACTGATCCGCGGCTTGACCTCGGGCGCGGTGAAATAAGCGTGTTAGTGCCTGCGGCACGGCTGTTTACAGTCGCAATCCGCGACGGGGACTTCCTTTCTTTGCTTCGCCAAAGAAAGGAAGCAAAGAAAGTCGACCCGGGCGAAAAGCGCTCCGCGCTGCCCTTGCTTCGTCGTGAGCCAAACTACGTTTGTCTCACTCCTCGCCGCGGTTTTCGCTACACGGGATTCAAGCCCCAGCACAATCAGCGCATCACCAAGAACAGCTTTTGATGGGTATATCCATCAAGATCAATATGAATATAGCCTTCATGGCAATACCCCTTGAAGGTTGCAAGAGGAATTTAAATCATGGCCACAGTTAAACTCAATAACCTTTCCAAATCCTACGACGGCAAAGCCAAGGTCTTGGATGGCATTAACCTTGACATCAAACACGGCGAATTTGTGGTGCTGGTTGGCCCATCGGGCTGCGGCAAATCCACGCTGCTGCGCATGCTGTGTGGGCTGGAATCGATTACCGGCGGCGAATTATCGATTGGCGACACGGTGGTGAACGATCTGCCACCGGCCGAGCGCGGTATCGCGATGGTGTTTCAAAGCTATGCGCTGTACCCACACATGAGCGTGTACAAAAACATGGCCTTCGGCCTGAAAATCGCTGGCGAGAGCAAAAGCCAGATCGAGGCGCGCATTAAAAATGCCGCCAAAATTCTAAAAATCGATCACCTGCTCGAACGTCTGCCGCGCGAATTGTCGGGCGGCCAGCGCCAGCGGGTGGCGATTGGCCGTGCGATTGTGCGCGAGCCGAAACTCTTTCTATTTGACGAGCCACTCTCCAATCTGGACGCCGCCCTGCGCGTACAAACCCGCCTCGAAATCGCCAAACTGCACCGCGAACTCAACGCCACCATGGTGTATGTGACGCATGATCAGGTCGAAGCGATGACGCTGGGCGACAAAATCGTGGTGATGCACGACGGGCATATCCAGCAAGCCGGCACCCCGCTGGAGCTGTATCAGCAGCCGGCCAATCTATTTGTCGCTACCTTTATCGGTTCGCCGAAAATGAATTTGCTGCCAGCTGAAGTGCGGGCAGTCGAAGCCAATGGCGTGCGCCTGTGGCTCAAACAAGGCAAAGAGATTTTTGCCGAAGTGGATGGCAGTGGCCTGCAAGCGGGGCAAAACGTCACCGTTGGCATTCGTGCCGAGCATTTGCTGGAAGGCCAGCGCGCACAAACCGGCGCCAGCGAAGAATTCAATGGCAAGGTCAATCTGGTTGAGCATCTGGGCGAGGCCAACTACCTGTATCTGACGCTGGATAATGGCTGCGATCTGGTGGTGCGCGGCGATGGCGAGCGCGAGGTAGCGCTGGGGAGCGACATCAGCATCAGCGCGGCCAGCCAATCTTTTCATGTGTTTACGGCCGATGGCCAAGCACTGCGCCGGTTGCGCCCGGGGAATACCCGCTCATCACGGCAGCAGACAGTAGCCGCCTGACCAACGCGCTGGCAATGTAAAGCGGATCTGCCACACTGAAGTCATCCCATTGCTGGGGTTTCATCATGCGCGATCCGCTGCCCATTACCGAACAAGCGACCTTAGCCACCCGGCTGGCCGATTTGCACCGTGCCTGGCATTTGCAACCTGAAGCCGCGCGGCGCGCCTGCCTGCAATTGATTGATGAAGCCCGCAGCGCCCGCGAGCCGCGCATCCAGATTCAAGCCGCCGATTTGTACGGCAAAATCATGGATCACGAAGGTCAGGCTTTTGCCGCGCGCAATGTGCTTTACGAGGCCATCCAGCAGGCGCAGTCGCTGCATGAATTCGGGCTGGAAGCCCGCATTTACGAGCAAATTGGCCGCCTGCATTACACCCAGGGAGATTACCGCACCGCGCTGCAAAACTGGCAACAGGCGATTGAGCTGGCGCAGACCGAGCCCACTACCTGGATGCTGGCCAAAGTGGGGCTGGGGCAAATCTATGATGCGCTGGGTGATCCCGCCTCGGCGATTTTGCTGCATCAGGCCGCCGCTAGCCGCATTGGCGAGGTGGATGATCCCTATCTGGAAGCCAAAATCCGCATCAATCTGGGCGTAAACCTGCAAAAATGTCAGCGCCACAGCGAAGCACGGCAAGAGCTGCAGCGCGCGCTGGATTTATGCCTGGGCCCTTATCCCGATTACGCGGCCGAATCGCTGTTTCGCTTAGCCGAGATCGCCTTGGCCGAAAACGATTTGCCGCTCGCTCGCCAGCAACTGGAAAGCGCGCTCGATCTGGCACGGCAAGTGCATTACCAATGGGGCGAAGCCAATATCTACAGCACGCTAGCCGAGGTGTATGCGCGGCAGGAAGACTGGCTCACCGCGCTGGATTTGATTCAGGTGGGGCAGCAAATTGCGCTCACCAATAACTTCAACCACATCCTGATGCGCCAGCATTTGGCCGCGGCGCGTTATGCCGAGGCCTTATTTAATGCGCCACTGGCGCTGGCCGAGCTGAAAGACGGCTTTGCCTACCAGCAAAAAATCATCGAGCAAGCCCAGCCCGAGCAGCGCGCCGAGCTGGAAATGAAAACCGGCCTGCGCCCCAGTGTCAGCAGCCAGCTGATTCAGCTGGCCAATCACCATGATATCGAACACGGCAGCGAGGCCGAATTTCGCCAGCTGATTTGCACTGAGGCCTGCAGCATTTTGCAGCTCAGCCGCGCCAGCTGGTGGCTGCTGGGCGAGGATGGCCTCACCCCGCTACAGCAGCATGATAGCCTGAACCCCGATGCCCCCTTGCCGCCCGCATTAGGGCTGGCCGAGCTGGGGGCTGCCTACGCCGAGCTCAAAGCTAATCGGCTGCTGATCGCCCACGATGCGCTGCACCACCCGGAAGTCTGGACACTGGCCGAGCGATTTTTGCACCCGCGCCAAACGCTATCGATGCTGGCTCTGCCGGTGCGCAGTAGCCACCAGCATTGCATCTTGCTACTGGAACACGTGGGCGAGCAGCGCAACTGGATTCCTGATGAAATCATGCATGCCGGGCAAATCGCCGATATTGCGCTGCGCGCGCTGAATAATCACGAACGGCGGATTTTCCAGCGCGAAATCCGCGAGCTGAATCTGCGTCTCTTGGAAGCCAATGAAGCGCTGGAGCAACGCGTGCAACAGCGCACCGAAGAGCTGGCCCGCACCAATGCCGAGCTGCAACAAGCGATGGCCAAGTTAGTGCAAAGCGAAAAACTCGCCGCGCTCGGCAGTCTGGTGGCCGGGATTGCCCATGAGCTAAATACCCCGCTAGGCGCTGCGCTCACTTGCGCCACCGCGCTGCATAGCGAAAGCGATTTAACACGGGGCCTACTCGAGAGCGGCAATCTGAAAAAAACCGAGCTCAATGATTTTCTGCTCACTGCCCATAGCAGCAGCGACATTATCGAGCGCAATATTCGCCGCGCCAGCGGCTTGGTAGCGCAATTCAAACAAGTGGCGGTGGATACCGATAGCGAACGGCGACGGCAATTTGGGCTCGCCGAGCTCGCGCGCGAAGTGGTCATGATGCTGCGGCCGCATATTGATGCGGCGCGGGTCGATGTAGAGCTGCAATTGCCGGAAGATCTGCTGCTGGATAGTTACCCCGGCCCGCTGGAGCAAGTATTGAGTAATCTGTTGCAAAATAGCCTGCTGCAT
Organism: uncultured Chitinibacter sp.; assembly: GCF_945957625.1. NCBI lineage: Bacteria > Pseudomonadati > Pseudomonadota > Betaproteobacteria > Neisseriales > Chitinibacteraceae > Chitinibacter > uncultured Chitinibacter sp. The sequence continues at coordinate 25,979 of NZ_CAMFLP010000013.1, read as the reverse complement.
GGCTTTGGCGAACAAGGGCATGGGCAGATCCGGCTGTATCTGGCCCAGCGTGATCACCAGCAATGCCAACTGATTTTTGAAGACAATGGCGCCGGCATCGCCAGCGAACATCTGAAGCGGGTTTTTGATCCATTTTTCACCACCCGACTGGGCCAGGGTGGCAGCGGGCTGGGGCTGTATATTGTCTACAACCTGGTCACTGGCCAGCTGGGCGGGGAGCTCAGCGTCAGCAGCGAGGTGGGCGTGTACACGCGCTTTACTCTCACTTTACCGCTATGCGCACCAAATACCCAGGACAGTATCGCCCTACAGGCCATCATTTAAATAACCCACAGGGCAATACCCCTAGTCAACAATCATAGTGACCGCGATAGGCAGCTCGCTTTCGATCGCCTCGCCATTACGGCGGGCCGGCTCGAAACGCCAGTTGTCGAGTATCTGCTGCGTCACCGACTCATCAATCAGCGGATTGCCACTGCCCTGCTGCACTGTCACCCGCAGCGCCCGCCCCTGCGCACTCACGCGAATCAGCACCACCACCCGCCCCTGCAGGGCCTGCTCGGTCTGGCGCAAACGGCGCGGCACCTTGATCGGTGGATTACGCAATTGCGGGCCCTGCGCACTGGCCGGGCGATCATCGCCGCCGCTCGCGCGCTCGCCCGTGGCCGCAGCTTGACTACGCGGTGCGTCCACCGGCGCAGGCGCCGCCGGCTGATTATTGCTACTGGCGCCCGCTGCGCTCAGCCCCGGTTTGGCCACAGGCTCTGGCAAGGCAGGCGCGGCTGGTGGGGCCGATTTCAGCGCCAGCAACGCAGGATTGAGCGGCCTGATTGGCTGCTGTGCCGGAGCGGAGATTGCCTGAGGCGCAGCAGCGGCGATGGGCTGCGCAGGCCGCGGGTGGGGTACTGGCGCCGGGCGCGCAGCAGCAGATCGCGCCGCTGCTTGCGGGGCGGGGGCGGCCAACATCACCACCACCGCCGCACTGGCTGATTCAGCCGGCGCGGGCAGCAGCCGGCCTTGCCAGCTGGGCAATAAGCCCAGCAGCAGGCCGTGTACCAGCAGCGACAGCAGCAAAATCCAGCCCCAACGTCCGGGCATCGCGCCCTCCCCGTTTGCTCGCCACCGATGTGATGGCGCGAAAGCCAGCATTTTACCTGCCCGCAGCGGCGGTCGGGCGTTTGCGCCGCCACAACAGCAGGCCCAACACTGCCAACGCCACATTCGCCGCCGCGGCGCTGGCCAGGATCAGGTCACGGTTGCTCTTGCCCAGCCCATCCAGCCAATGCCATTTATGCAAATAGGCAAACAGCCAGCCCTCGAAGCGATCGGCATCTTCCACGCGCGTGGAGAAAGTACCGGTAGCCGGCTCGATATACCAGCTGCTATTGGCCGCATTGTCCAGATCCACCCGATACACCGGCAGGCGTTTCTGGAAAAACCCATACTCGCCGCCAAAGCGCTCGATCAGCTGCACCTGTTTCACGGGCCCAACCAGCTCACCACGCTGCACCTGGCGCACCAGCTCGCCCGCATGCACAAGCGCAAGGCCCGGCTGCGCCATACCGTGTGCATCCAGATAAATCGGCAAGGCACTGTTTGACGCGGCTGGCGCGTGGTGTTGATGCCCACCCGCCGCCGGCTGAGCATTTTTCGCTGGCTTGGCCCGCTCTTGCAACCAATACGCCTGGCCCTGCACATTCACGGCCGTTAAGCCGGCAGTCTGGGCCGGCAGATGATGCAGCTCGGGCAGCACCGCAAGCGGTTTGGGGCTGGCTGCCACATAGGGTGCGCGCTGCAACCATAAATGCGTCAGCCCTGAAGCGGTGAGCACGATACCGGCCAAGCCCAGCACCACGCCCAGGCCACGGTGCCAGCGGCGTAAAGGTTTTTGCCCGGCTTTGAGCGTACCTTTTTGCCAGCGCAACACATACATCGCCAGCCCGCCCGCCATGCTGGCTAGCACCAGCACCAGCAGCACGGTAATGCCGACGCGTTTGACTGGCTCGCTAGCCCAGCTCCAGGTGTGCAGCAGCGAAAATACTGGCATCAGCGTGCGTTTGGTGCGATCCGACAAACTCGCTAGCCGCCGCCCTTCGGTATCGACAAAGGCCACCATGCCATCCGCGCGGGCAAACTCCACCCGCCAGACCGGTAAGATTTTGTTAATCGCCGGATAGCTGCGGCTAAATTCATACACCGGCGTCAGCTGGCGCACCGGGCTGTGCGCATCACCCACCAGGGCCCGCGCCAAGCGTTCGGCTTCTTGCGCATCGGCCTGTGGCAATTGGGCGCCGCTGCGCGCATCAAACCACAGCCCCTGCGCTTGCCCCGGCTGTCCAATACGCCAGGCCGGGGTCTCCCCCAGCATACGCAAGCGCACTGATTGAATCGGCCCAGCCGGCAAGGCCAGCTGCGCCAGCGGCACTGGCTGCAAGTCGGCCGGCAAGGCCGCGGCGGGCGGCAAAGGCTGCACGGTCGGCGTTAGCGCCGACATAATCGGGTGCAACACCCCGGTCAGCCCCCAAGCCAGCACGGCCAAGCCAGCCACCCAGGCCAGCTTGCGATGCCAGCGCGTTAGCCAGCCCAGCGCCGAGCCGGCCGCCCGTGGCGGGCGCAGCGCGGCATCCAGCGTCAGATCATCGCGCTTCATTGCCCGCCTCCTTGGCTTTTACTGCCAAAGGCATAGCTTAGGCCGACAAAGAAGGTGCGCGGCGCGCCCGGGCTGTAGCTGTCTTGCGTGTTGCCATTGCGCTCGCCTACGCCTTTGTAGCTGGAAGACGCGATCTCGGCGTAATGCTCGTCAGTGAGATTGAGCGCCTGCGCCCATAGTGTCCAATCTTGCCAGCGGTATTCGCCGCGCAGATTAAACAGCGTATGCCCGCCGTAGCGCACATTATTGGCGTTATTCATCCAGTAGCCGCCCACATAGGCCGTTTCCAGCGCCAGGCGCAGATTGGCATTGGGCTGGAAAGCCACTTCCAGCGTGCCCTGCCAGCGCGGGGCGGCCGGAATATCTTTGCCGGCGTAGTTTTCCTGCGGCGACGGCTGGTATTGCTGATAGATGTGGCGCGCATACTGGCCCGCCAGACGGGCACTCCACTGCGCAGTAGCGGCCCAATCCAGACCCAGCTCCAGCCCTTCATGGCGGGTTTTACCGGCATTACGCGGCTCGGATTTACCCGGCACGATGGTGTAGGTCACCAGCTCATCCTGCCCATCCAGCCGATACAGCGCGGCATCGACTTTCAGATTGGCCAGCGCCTGCCAGCGCGCGCCCAGCTCGAACTGATCAAAGGTGGCCGATTGCAGATCGGGTACAGTGGCGCTGCTAAACAGCGAGCCCACTTCCGGCGGGGTAAAGCCCCGGCTGTAACCCCCGTAAACAAAGAGATTATTCGCTGCTTCCCAGGTCAGGCCCAGCTTAGGCGAAGTGCTGGCAAACGACTGGCTTTGCGAAGCCGCACCCGTGGTGGCCGAAGGGGTTAGATTATTGGTGAAGTCATACACCACTCGGTCGTAGCGCAGCGCGCCATTGATCGCCCAGCCAGTGCCCAGTGGGTAGCTGGCATCGGCAAACACCGCCTGATTGCCGAGATCCACATGGTAATCGCGACGCACGCTGCCGGTTTTGTAGCTGAGGTATTTGCCGGTTTTCGGGTCGCGCACGATGGATAAATTCACCTCGCGCTGATCATTCGGGCTTTGCTCCAGCAGGCCGCCGACAGTGAGCTTCAAATCGCCCCACTGCTGGCGATGAAAGGCACTCAGCCCCAGCGAGGTAAAGGTGTTATCGGTGGTACGGCCGCTCGCCGAGCTAGGGCCGGTATTGAAAATCAGATAACTCGGCAATTGGTAAGTGCTGTTATCGCGGTAATACACGGTGGCGCTGGTGAGGCCGCCGGCATTAAGCTCGCCTTCCAGCCCGGTGCTGACGCGCAGCGCCTCAACCTGCCGGGTGGTAAAGGTTTGGTAGGAATAGCCAGGGCGGGTCTGGTAATCGCTTTCGTTCAGGCTGCCGGGCATATCGGTATCGAGCTTGGAATAGGTCAGCACCGATTTCCAGCGCAGCTCATCGCTGAGCCAGTGATCTAGCCGCGCGGTCAGGCCGGTTTTATCCATGCTGTTGTAGTCTTGCCAGCTGTCGCCACGCGTGGCTTGATAGCCGGTGATACGCACGCCGGTATCGCCCCAGGAATTAGATACCCCAAGGTCTGCACGCCGATACCCCTCGCTACTTCCTTGCACGGCGGCCTTGGCCGTGAGGTGAGCGCTGGGCGCTGCCGTGGTGAAATTCACCGCGCCACCCACCGCATTGCTGCCATACAGGCTCGAGGCGGGGCCCTTTACCACTTCAATGCCGTCGCTGCCGGTCAGGTTGACTTCGTACAGCGCATTGTGGTTGAAAATACCCACTGGGCGAATCGGCACCCCGTCTTCCAGATACTGATACACCGCCGAATAGCTCATCGGCTGGCGAATCGACATATTGTGCTGCTCATTGCCCAGATCGGTCATGTGCACGCCGGGGATTTTATCCAGCACTTGACCGATAAAGGTGGGCTTGGTGTCTTCGATGGTTTTGGCATTCACCTTGCCCACCGCGACGGGGGCTTTGGCTAAAGGCGTGGCTTCACGGGTGGCCGTCACCACGATTTCTTCCAGCGGCGTTGCCGCGGCTGGAGCTGGCTCGCTGGCCAGGGTGAAAGGGGAAAAGGTGGCCAGCACGGCGCAGGCCAGGGGGCGCAAGGCCCAGTTTGGAGTTATAGACATACGATTTCCTATCCATCTGGCGCACGCACGGCAGCCAGATTCAAGCCCCGCGCACAGCGGAGCCATGAATAAAGTGCAGCACGCTCAGTGCTGCGCGAACAGATCAGTAGGAAATCAGCGGGGGGCCACGCGGTGGCGGCGGGATCGCGCGCGTGAGCGGCGAGCGATGGCTGAGCGCTAGGCTCGCCACCGGCAGAGTTGGCGCTGGCACCAGCGCCAGGAGAGTCAGCGCCGGCGGTGGCGCCAGTGCATGCAGGCTGGCCACCGAGCACAGCGCACATTTCACCAGAATTTTGGCTTCGCCCGCGCCGCCCTGCGCCGGGCTTCCCTCACCCTGCATGGCCGTGGGCTGCGGGCCGGTGCCACACCAGGCCAGCGGCACGCCCGCATCCATCGCCGCGGCATGCGCGAACGGCAGCAGCAATTGCGCCAGCATGGCCAGTAAAGCCAAGGCATGGGCAAAGCGCCAACGAGGATGGAAAACAGTCAGGGCTGACACGGGTGAGCAAGATGCAAAATCAATGTGCCGGCGATCATAGCGTAAATATTCACGCCAAACCTTTCGCCAAACCAACAGCAGTAACTGGCCCACATTTTCCCCGCGCCGAGCCATCGCAGCGGCTAGACTGAAACCATCATCAGCTAAGGAAGCGCAATGCCTCGCCCGCGTTTCGAGCGCCCTTCGTGGCGGCAACTCTGGCAAAGCAGCAGCCTCGCTCAAATCCGCCGGGCCTACTGGCTGCAGGATGCCATGGCGGGCCTCAGTGTCTGCGTGGTGCTGATCCCGGCCTGTGTGGCCTACGCCGATCTGGCCGGCATGCCCGCACAAAGCGGGCTGTATACTGCCCTGGCCGGTATGCTGGTGTATGCGATCTTGGGTAGCTCGCGCTTGGTGATCGTCGGGCCGGATGCTGCGATTGCCCTCTTGGTCACCGCCGCAATTGCCCCGCTGGCGCAGGGCAACCCCGCCGAATATGTGCGCCTGGCAGCCGAGCTGGCGCTGCTGGTGGGGCTCTTGATGCTGATCGCCGCCAAGGCCCGCTTGGGCGCCATGGCCGATCTGTTGTCCAAGCCGGTGCTACTGGGTTTTATGAATGGCGCGGCCTGTATTCTGATCGCCAGCCAGCTGGGCAAACTCACCGGCCTTAGCCTCACCGAAGACGCGTTTTTCCCCCGCGTAGCGCAATGGGTGCAGCTGCTGCCCACAGCCCAGGACACCACGGTGATTGTGGGCCTGATCTCGATGGCTTTGCTGCTGCTCTTGCGGCTGGTGGTGCCCGGCGTACCGGGCGCGATTGTGCTGTTTGCGCTGGCGATCCCCACTGCTTATTTTTTGCGGCTGGGCGAACACGGCGTGGCGCTGCTGGGGCGGCTGCCGCAAGGTTTGCCCGCGCTGGTGCTGCCGTTTACCAGCCTGCAGGAAATCGCCCAGCTCTTACCCGCCGCGGCCGGGATTGCGCTGTTGGCCATGCCTGAAGGCATCTTGCTCGCCCGCGCATTTGCGCGCAAACACCACGACGACATCAACCCCAATCGCGAATTACTGGCGCTGGGCTTGGCCAATATGGCCGCCGCCTGCGCGCAGGGTTTTGCACTGGGCGCCAGCCAATCACGCACGGCGATTAACGATGCCGCCGGCGTGCGCTCGGTGTTGTCCGGGCTGGTAGCGGCCGGCTGTTTGCTGCTGTTTTTGCTGCTGTTGTCCGATAGCCTGCGTTATTTACCGGTGTGTAGTTTGTCGGCACTGCTGATTGTGGCGGGGCTGAATCTGATTGATGTGGCCAGCTGGCGTGAAATGTATCGGCTCGATCGTACCGCCGCCCTGTTCTCGTTAATCACCACCGCCGGGGTGCTGATTGTGGGGGTATTGCCCGGTATCATAGTTGGAATCTTGCTTTCGCTGGCATACCTCATTCAATTTATGGCCCGCCCCTTTGATGCGGTGCTGTGTTCAGTCTCTGGGCGCAAAGGTTTTCATGACGTCACCGAGGCGGAGCTAACGGGCGAATCGCGCTATCTGCAGGGACTGTTGGTGTATCGCTTTTATGCGCCACTGCTGTTTGCCAACGGGGGGTTTTTTGTTGAGCGCATTAGTGCGCTAGTGGCGGCCGATGGCGATACACGCTGGGTACTGATTGATGCGCAAGCGATTACCTTTCTGGATGTCACCGCCGCCGAGCAATTGCTCACCCTTAATCGCCTGCTGGAAGAGGCCGAAATCGACCTTAAATTTGCCCGCTGCAACCGCCCACTACGCGAAGCACTGGATCGCTACGGCGTCACCGCGGCGATTGGCGCCGATAGTTTTTACAGCCATGTGCACGATGCTCTGGCGGATTACCGCAGCCTGTATCCCGATGTAACCCACGAGCCGGTGAGCCTGTGGGATGGCGTCGAGCGGCGGCGTAGCTGACACGCCAATCAAACAGTAATTCCTTATTTACAACAGTGACTTGGATTATTTAGCCAAGCGGCAGCATCGGCCTACAATCATCCCGTTTCTGACCAAAAAAGCAAAATACATGTTGGCAGAAATCACTACGCCGTCAGTTTCACGGCGGCGTGTTAATTAAACAGGATGGAGAAGACCTATGCACTCACGCATTACCGCTCTGCTGGCGGGGCTATTGCTCGCCGCCAGCGTTCACGCGGCCAGCTGGCAAGAAGGCACCAGCTACAGCGCCGGCACCGTCGTGGATTACAATGGCAAAACCTACACCGCACTGGTGCGCCACACCGCCTACGCCGGCGCAGGCTGGAATCCGGCCAGTACGCCAACGCTGTGGAAAGAAGGCGGCAGCAGCACGACCCCTGCCACACCAGTACCAACCCCGACGCCTACCGCCACACCAAACCTACCTACACCAACACCAATGCCAACCCCTGTTGGCGATTGGGCCTGTGAAATTGGCGCTACCCCACCGCCAACTGGCTACTGCGTAATCTGGTATACCCCGAAACCTAAACCTAGCACGGCCCCGAGCGCACCAAGCTGGGATAAAACCGCTGTTTACACCGGCGGTAGCCGAGTGCTGTATAACGGAGCGCTTTACGAGGCCAAATGGTGGACGCAAGGTGATGTGCCAGGCGGCGCGGAATGGGGACCATGGAAATTGGTGAGTGCAGCTACAGCAACACCATACGTTTCACCAAGCCCGACGCCATGGGTATCGCCAAGCCCCACGCCGATCGTAACATTAACACCATGCCCAATGCCGACCCCACCGCTCCCGTCGCCCGACTATATTGCGGAACCCGTGTATGACGCCGCGGGTTCCTGCGTGATCGCGTGGAAACTTAAGCCAAGAAACACACCAACCCCAGAAGTGCCCCCAACCCCGACGCCCGTGGTGACCACGAGCCCAACACCAACCCCAAGCATCTCGCCAGCCCCCGCGAACGACAAACTGCTGGTCGGTTATCTGCACGCCAGCTTTGCCAATGGCTCGGGCTATATCCGCATGAATGATGTGTCGGATAAATGGGACTTTATCAATCTGTCGTTTGCCGAGCCGACCTCATCCACCAGTGGTGAAGTGGCATTCAAGCTCTGCCCATCGACCGAATGCCCGAATGTCGAATCAGAAGCCGACTTTATTGCCGCGATTAAGGCCAAACAGGCCAAAGGCAAAAAAGTGCAGATTTCGATTGGCGGCGCTAACGGTCAGGTTCGCCTCGAAACCACCGCCGCCAAAGATGCCTTTGTGCGCTCGGTGGCGGCCATCATCGATAAATATGGCCTCGATGGCCTGGATGTCGATTTTGAAGGGCATTCATTGCAACTGAATGCCGGCGACAACGACGTGGCTAACCCGAAAGCACCGGTGATTGTGAATCTGATTGCCGCGCTGAAAGAGCTGAAAGCCAAATACGGCAGCAAATTCACGCTGACCATGGCGCCAGAGACATTCTTTGTGCAGTTAGGCTATAGCTTCTACGGCGGCACTTGCTCGGGTTGCGATACCCGCGCCGGGGCTTACCTGCCGGTGATCTACGCGCTGCGCAATGATCTGACGCTGTTACACGTGCAGGATTACAACTCCGGCCCGATCACCGGTCTGGATGGCGTGTATCACACCATGGGCAATGCCGACTTCCACGTGGCGATGACCGATATGCTGCTAAAAGGCTTTAAAGTCGCGGGCACTAGCTTTATGTTCCCCGCGCTGCGCCCTGATCAGATCGCCATCGGCCTGCCAGCCAATGCCAATGCCGGCGGCGGCTTTACCACCGTGGGCGATGTACACACTGCACTCGATTGCCTGATGAAAGGCACGAACTGCGGCAGCTACAAACCGGGCGCCACATACCCGGGCCTGCGTGGTTTGATGACCTGGTCGATCAACTGGGACAAATTCAATAATTTTGAATTCAGCACTCAGCACCGCGCTTATTTCGACAAACTGCCTAAATAAGCCGTATTAAGCCCTGACCAACGCCCCGACCTCGGGGCGTTTTTTATTTTCAGGCCGGCCGCACGTGGCGAAAATACTGCCGGCGTAGCATGTCGTAAGCCCAGTTATACAAATAGGTGTAGGGCAGAAAAAACAGGAAAAAGCCAATATCCAAAGCCAGCGCCTGCCAGAGGCTGAGCTGTAGCCACCACATCGTCAGCGGCACGGCCAGCATGATAAAGCCGCCTTCGAACAGCAGCGCGTGTAGCGTGCGAATTTTGGCCGTGCGCTGCCAGCCCTGCCGGCGCTCCAGTTTTTCAAAACCATAATTAAAAATGGCATTCCACAACATGGCGCAGCTGGCCAAAATCATCGCCAGCACCCCCACATGCGCCACACTGGCCCCCAGCAACCAGGCCGCAATCGGCGTCACCAGCAGCACACCGCCAACTTCAAAAAGCACCGCATGCAGTACTCGCTCGGGCCAGGTTTTGGCGGGTAATTGGGCTAAATCAGGCATGTCACATCCTCTGTAGTAAGGTGATTCGCCCAGATTATCCGCAGAAAAACCGATAGAATAAAATCAGTTACCATCGGCTTTAACGATAGATAGGGTGTGTTTATGTTTAACTCCATCGATAGCCTGACCGCCTTTGTGCATGCGGCCCAGCTGGGCTCTTTTTCCGCCGCCGCGCGGCATATGGGCAAGAGCCAATCCACGGTGTCCGAGGCCATCAGCCAGCTGGAAATCGATGCCGGGGTTGCCTTATTTGATCGCCGCACCCGCCAGCCCACCCTCACGGCGGCGGGCGCACGCCTACTAAGCCATGCCCAGCATGTGCTGCACAGCCATGCCGCGCTGCGCCAGCAAGCGCTGGCTTTGCAAGGTGGCGAAGAAGCGCAATTGAGTATCGTGCTCTCGGATACATTTCAATCGCAGGCCTTTGAAACGCTATTAACCGCCTTTGCCGAACGATTTCCGCTGCTGCGTCTGGAGTGCCTCGTTGGCGAAGACGATGATGTGCTGGCGCTATTGCGTAGCGGGCGGGCGCAGCTGGGGGTGATGCGCGCGCAGGGGCGCTATCAGGCCGATGTTTCCGCCCAAGCCCTGCCCGGCCACACGGCCATGGCGCTGTATGTGGGCGCACAGCACCCGCTCGCGCAGGCAGCGCAGGTGGATGAAGCGCAATTATTGCAACATCGCGAGTTGCGGCTCAGCACCTACACCCGCAGCCCAGCCGGCCCGCATAGCCCCCGTTGCTGGCTGGCACCGAGCTATCTGCTGCTACTGGAACTCACTGCGCGCAATTTTGGCTGGGCCGCCCTGCCTACTTGGCTGGCGGCGCAGTTTGGCCACGGGCAACTGGTGCAGCTCAACACCGCCAATTGGCCTCAAGCCACGACGCTCGATCTGGTATGGCTACGCACCGCGCAATTGGGGCCGGCCGCGTGCTGGCTAATCCAGCAGCTGCAACACGCGGGGCACACGGCTGCGGCGAGGTAGGTCTCGGCACGCGGGGGCACCCGCGCCCTTACTTAATCGGGGTATTACTCGACAGCCATTATTTAATAATGGCCAAAGAAAGATACCCCGCCCAACTATTTGGCCGCTGGCAATTTCGGCAGCACTTCGCGGCTGAAATACGGCTCTTCTAAGCCCCAGAAAATATAATCCAGCCCCAGATACTGCTCGGCAAATTGCAGATTATCGGCCACGGTATTGCGTTTGCCGGTTTTCGGGTTTTTCTGGCGCAAATTACCATCCTGTACCGCCAGCGCTTTGATCAGCTCGGCCGGATAGGCGCGCAAGAATGCATAGCTTTGCTGCATATGCGCTTTGCGGTACGGCATCAGATCAGGGCCGCCCACCCCCATTTTCAGCTCGGCCGCGCGCTGAAACAGCCGGCGCATATAGCCATGGTCATCCCACGGCAGCCATTCGCCTGGCAGAAAATTCAGATACACCATCGCAGTGCTCTGCGGGAAAGCCGCCGCCAGCACGCCCATATTCTCCTCGATGGCCGCCACATACTGCGCCGGGGCAAACCCCGCCGGCCACGTGGTGGTGCCATCACGATGCTCGGTGCCGATGTCGATAGCGCTTTCGCTGAAGTTAATCCCGGCAATCTGGCCATCGAATTCCTGACCCAGCGCCTTAATCAGCGCCTGATAGCGGCCACGTACGTTCGGCTCCCACATTTTGGGCACCCAGCCATATTCATCGCTGCCCAAGGGCTGGGTCGGGTCGCGCTCGGGCGCGCTGGCCATGCTTTGCTTGAGCGCCCCGCCCTGATAGGCCGGGCTCAATAAATATGCCGGCACATTGGGCTGGGGCGTGAACGATTTATCTTGCAGCTGCACCCACAGCTGTTTGTGCTGGCTACGCAAATACGCCAGATCGGCGCGGATGGCGCTGAAATCGTATTCGCCGGCTTTTGGCTCCAGCAGGCGCCACGGGTAGGCAATTTGCGCCCCGACAAAGCGCGGGTCACTCAGCGCCTTGGTGGCGCGCAGGGTTTCGCCCTCGCCACCGCGCGATGGGAAATACAACCAGTGTTGCGGGGCGGCGGCGCTGGCGGCATTAGCCAGCAACACCAAGAGCAAACCGGCCACGGCCAGTAGGATGCGTAGCGGCATCTGTCACTCCCTTGCGGCCGAGTCCGGCCAAAAAACGGCAGAGTGTCGGCCAAGCGTTGCGGCTTGCCAAGTGGTAAAAATCCCAGCCGCTAGCCCGGTGGCTGACTCCATTCGATTTGTGGCGCCGGGCGGCCCCACCAGGCCAGCAGCAACACCAGCCCCAGCGCCAAGCCCAGCTGCAGTGGCCACGGCCAGCGGCGATAGCGCTGCCAGCCCTGCTGGGCTATCCGGCTCAGCACCGGCTGCCAGCGTTGCCATTGCTGCTGCGTCTGCCGCGCCAGCACTGGCGTCCAGCGCCGCAGTTGCGCCGCACTGCTGGCGAGCAGCCGGCGGGTGCCGCGCCAGCCATGGCGGGCCAGCCAATGCAATAGCCGCCCGCTACTGGCCAGCCATGGCCGTAGCGGATCACCCCCCGCTGGCGCAGCGCTGGTCTGCGCGCTCACGCGAGAGTTAGGCTCAGCGGTGGCAGTGTGGGCTCGATGGGGATGGTGGGATGAGGTGTCCGGCTGGCTTGCCGTGGCCGCCGTGGCCGCCGTGGCCTGATGATGAGTTGCAGTAGCACTGGCTGGCTGCGCCGCAGTGCCCGACTGCCAGCCGGCTTGCAAGGCCGCGAGCGCAGCGGCGGCATCGGCAAAGCGCGCCTCGCGCTGCCGGGCCATGCAGCGCATCACCAGCGCTGAGAGCCATTCGGGCACCTCGGGGCGCAACACGGCGGGCGTAGGCGGTTGGTGATGCAGCACCTGATACACGATATTCATCGTGGTTTCGCCATCAAAGGGCAGCGCGCCGGTCAGCGCCTGATACAGTACCACGCCGGCGGCGTATAAATCAGCCCGGCCATCCAGCGGCTGGCCTGCCAGCTGTTCGGCCGGCATATAGCGCGGCGAGCCCAGCACGGTGCCGGTGCGCGTGAGCTCACTGGCCGGCAGTTGGGCAATGCCAAAATCGGTGATTTTCAGCCGCCCGGCGCGCGTCAGCATCAGGTTGGCGGGCTTGATATCACGATGGACAATCTGATGTATATGTGCGTGAGCCAATGCAGAAAAGAGCTGGCGAGCAATACCCACCACGTCACGCACTGGCAGTGGCCCTTGCCGCGCCAGCAGATCTTTGAGCGTCGCGCCTTCCACCAGCTCCATCGCCAGATAATTTTTGCCACGCCATTCGCCGCAATCAAACACCGTGATAATGCCGGGGTGATTCAGCCGCGCGGCCGAGCGCGCCTCTTGCAACAATCGCGCGGCGTATTCGGCGGCTTCGCTGCTGGCCAGATTAACCTGCAGCAATTTCAGCGCCACATCGCGCTCCAGCCGGGTATCCCGCGCTTTAAACACCACGCCCATCGCGCCGGCACCGAGGCGATGTTGCAGCGTGTAATGGGCGATCTGCGGCGAGCTCATCAGGGCGGCCAGAAAGAGTCAGCAAAGCGCTTATTGTAACCTGAGCCACAGCCCGCACCGCCAGCCGGCGTGGCCGGGGTGACGCAGCGCACAGCCCTGTGGCGGCAGTTTGCCCGCGCACCAAGACGCAAACCCCGCTAAAATGGCGCTTTATTTTGCGGATACAGCGCACCATGAAAATCGCCCTCGCCCAGATCAACCCCATTGTTGGCGACTTGGCCGGCAATACCGAGCTGATTCTCGCTGCGGCCCGCGAGGCCCAGGCGGCCGGGGCCGATATTCTGCTGACCCCCGAGCTCGCCCTCACCGGCTATCCGCCGGAAGACCTGCTACTGCGCCCGGCGTTTTTGCAGCAATGTAAACAGGCGATTGGCCGTTTTATCGATGAAGTGGACGGCATTACCTTGGTGGTTGGCCACCCCAGCGGCGTTGCGGGTGACGAGGTATTTAACTCGGCCAGCGTGATTCGCGATGGCAATCTACTTGGTCGCTACGATAAATTGTTGCTGCCGAATAACGCCGTGTTCGACGAAGTACGCTACTTTACCCCCGGCTTTGCGCCGCTGGTGTTTGAGCAAGATGGCGTGCAAGTCGGTATCGCGATTTGCGAAGACATCTGGGATACCGAGCCAGCCGCCGCCGCGCGCGATGAAGGTGCCGAGCTGCTGTTGGTGCTGAACGCCTCACCGTTCCATCAAGCCAAACAAGAAACCCGCCGCGCCGTAGCCGCCCAGCGCGTCGATGAAAACGGCATTCCACTGGTGTATTGCAACCTGGTTGGCGGGCAAGATGAGCTGGTGTTTGATGGGCATTCGTTTGCCTTAAACAAATCTGGCGACTTGGTGCTGCAAGCGCCGGCGTATCAAAGCCTGATTACCTACTGCGAGTATGTCTCTGGCGACCTTATTCAAGCTGAAGTAGCACCCGATACCCCCATTGAAGAGAGCATTTACGGCGCGCTAGTCCAAGGCGTGAAAGACTATATCGGCAAAAACCGTTTCCCCGGCATTTTGCTGGGCCTCTCGGGCGGGATTGATTCGGCGCTGACTTTGGCGATTGCGGTCGATGCGCTCGGCGCCGAGCGCTGCCACGCGGTGATGATGCCGTCGCGCTATACCGCCGATATTTCGGTGACCGATTCGCGCGCGATGATTGATATTCTGGGCTGCAAATATTCCGAAATCGAAATCTGGCCGATGTATGAAAGCATGATGGCCGGCTTGGCCGACGAATTTGCGGGCCGCGAAATGGATACCACCGAAGAGAATCTGCAGAGCCGCATCCGGGGTATGCTCTTGATGTCCTTATCGAATAAGACCGGCAAGCTAGTACTCACCACGGGTAATAAGTCCGAAATGACCACCGGCTACGCGACGCTGTACGGCGATATGGCGGGTGGTTTTGCGGTGCTCAAAGACGTGGCCAAAACCATGGTCTATCGCCTATCGAACTGGCGCAATCAGCAAGCCATCGCCAACGGCCAGCCGGCGCCAATCCCTGAGCGCATCATCACGCGCCCACCGTCAGCCGAGCTGCGCCCTGATCAGAAAGACCAAGACAGCCTACCGGAATACGACGTGCTCGACGCGATTTTGGCCGCCTATGTGGAAGAAAACCTCAGCATCGCCGACATCATCGCCCGCGGTTATGCCGAGGCCGATGTGAATAAAGTGGTGCGGCTACTGAAAATCAACGAATACAAGCGCCGCCAGGCACCGGTGGGCCCGCGTATTACCGAGCGCTCGTTCGGTAAAGACTGGCGCATGCCGATCACGCAGCGCTTTACGCTGTAATGCCAACGTCGGTGAACTACAACACTTTCTCGCGCCATACAGCTCGCTGTATGGCGTTTTTATTACATCTGCAGGCATTGATTTTGCAGTGCAAAATCAAGCCTTTCCGCATTTTACCGGCATTTGAAGTGCCAATTGCTTGCCTACATGCAACAAAAATGTAACCTTACGCTGTTACCTTACGAGTTCACCCAGCTTTAGCTTTATCGGCATGCCACCCTCCAGCTCCACCACCTCGCTCACCTCCGGATTGCTTGAGATCATTCAATCGCAACGCTTGAGTGCTGTATTCCAGCCGATTGCCGTGGTGAATGAAGGCCAGGTGTATGGTTATGAAGGCCTGATTCGTGGCCCGCAAGGCCATGCGCTGGAGTCGCCGGTGGCACTATTTGCCGCCGCCGAAGCTGCCAATCTGGTGG
The DNA here is from genome assembly GCF_945957625.1 of uncultured Chitinibacter sp. NCBI lineage: Bacteria > Pseudomonadati > Pseudomonadota > Betaproteobacteria > Neisseriales > Chitinibacteraceae > Chitinibacter > uncultured Chitinibacter sp. The sequence goes on along the minus strand of NZ_CAMFLP010000013.1, from coordinate 10,566 downwards.
CTGAGCTGGATGCGGCCTGCCGCAGCGTGATTATTCGCCGCTTCGCCGAGCTGGCTCTGCCCGGCCATCTGTTTCTGAATATCTGCCCTGGCAGCCTCACCGTGCCCTTGCCGCAGCAGCAAGCGCTGCTGGATGTGTTGCACGCGGCGGGGCTATCCCCCAGCAATGTGATCATCGAGCTGACCGAAACCCAAACCATTGAGAACTACGCCGAGCTCTCCACCGCGGTGCGCCGCTGTCGCGAGCAGGGCTTTAAGCTGGCGCTGGATGATCTGGGCGAGGGTTTTTCTTCGCTGCGGCTGTGGTCGGAGCTCAAACCTGATTTTGTCAAAATCGATAAATATTTTATTCAGGGCCTCAATAGCGATCCGCAAAAACGGCAGTTTGTGCGCTCGATCCAGCAAATTGCCCTGAATACCAAAACCAGCGTAATCGCTGAAGGCATTGAAACCGTGGCCGAGCTCGATTGCGTGCGGCAAATCGGCATTACCTTGATTCAGGGCTATTTGTTGGCCCGCCCGGCGGCTGAACCGCTACATACAGTTCAATTGCCCTCGGCGCCGGCCAGCCTGCGTGCGCGCGAGCTGCAAACCACCGCCGCCTCACTGTTGCAGCTTACCCCCGCCGCCTCGCCTCGCGATAACCACGATGCGATCTGGCGCCGCTTTCAGCAACAAGCCGACCTGCATGCCATCCCGGTGGTGGAAAACGATCAGCCCATTGGCCTGATTAAACGCCACGATATTCTGGAGCTGTTTTCGCGCCCGTATAGCCGCGAGCTATTTGGTAACCGCGATTGCCGCTTGCATATGGACCCACAGCCCTTGGTTGTGGAGCAAAGCACCAGCCTGACCGAGCTGGCGCAATTGGTGACCGCCAGCGAGCGGCTGAATCTGGATGATGGTTTTATCATTACCGAGCGGGGCCGCTATCTGGGCATGGGCACGGGCCGCGAGCTGATTCGCGCCATGACCGAAATGCAGCTGGCCGCCGCCCGCCACGCCAATCCGCTCACCGGTCTGCCCGGCAATGCGCCGATTCAGGACACCATGAGCCATCTTTTGGCCCAGCAGCTGGATTTCACCGTGGTGTACGTCGATCTGGATCATTTCAAACCCTACAACGATGTGTATGGCTATGCGCGCGGCGATGAATTGCTGAAATTTCTGGGCGCTTTATTGCAGCAGGCCTTTGACCCGGTGCTGGATTTTGTTGGCCATGTGGGCGGCGATGATTTTATTTTGCTGCTGCGTAGCCACGATTGGCAGGCGCGCTGCGAAACCGTGCTGGCGCAATTTGAAACCATGATCGGCAGCTATTTCACTAGCGAAGACCGCGCAGCCGGCGGCTACAACGCGCCCAATCGGCAAGGGCAAATGCAGTTTCACCCGCTAGTGTCGCTGTCGCTGGGCGCCGCGCAGATTCTGGCCAAATGGTATGAATCGCACCACGAAGTGGCCAATATCGCCAGCAGCGCCAAAAGCATGGCCAAACGCGAGCAGGGCAACAGTATTTTCATCGATCGCCGCACCCAGCGCCCACCCCTTCCCCCAGCCAATCGCGGCGGGTATAACGTCGAAAGCCCGATTTAATCGGGCTTTCTGTTAGATACTGCACGGGGTATTGGCTGACTACAGCGCTGTCGCCACTAGATCTGGCTCAGATCCCAATCCAGCCCTTCTTCGTCTTTGGCCAGCTCTAGCAAGGGCTTCAGATTATGCAGCAGCGCGCGCAAATGCGGCCGCAGCTCGTCCAGATTGCCTTTGTGCAACATCACTAAAGCTTCGGAAATCAGCGGGGTCGGTGCTTGCGCAGCAGCCGGATCAGGCATAAACACCTGATTATCCATTGGATCGGCATACAGCCGGTCTTGCGCCACGCTGAGCATGCGCTCGACCGAATGCACATCGTCATGCCAAGAATTAGCCACCGCAATCGATGCGGTGACGCGGATTTGCTCGTTGCGGAAATTCACCCGCGCGTTGGCAATGGTCTGGCGCAAGCGCTCGGCCACCACGCGCGCTTCGGTCAGCGGCGTAGCCGGCGACACAATGGCAAAACGCGAGTCGGCCAGATGCGCCAGTGTGTCTTCTTTGCGCAATTTGGCTTCGAGCAATTTCGCCAGCAGTCCCAGCAATTGGCCATGCACGCGCTCACCAAGCTTATTGTGCAAGGCGACGCCGTGATTGACCTCCAGCAACAACAGTGTGACCTCGCTGTTGTGCCGCAGCGCAAAGGCCAGCGCCTGCTCCAGTTGCAGATTCAGCAAATGCGAGCTACCAACACCCGTAACGGCATCGGTGGTGGCAGTTTGCACCTGCACCGCGCGGGTTTCAGCCAGCTCGCGCCGGGTGGCGGCCAATTCGAGATTGGCTTTCACCCGCGCCAGCATTTCGGTGCGGTCGGTGGATTTGGTAACGAAATCATTGGCGCCGCAATCGACGCAGCGCAACTTGGTGGCCTCGTCTTCTTCACCCGAGATAATAATCACTGGCAAATAGTGCATGCGCGGCTCGCCCGAGCCCCGGATGCGGGCCAAGAGCCCCAGCCCATCCAGCTCGGGCATGGTGAGATCAGAGAGCAAGAGATCAATCGAATCATCCGCCAGCAGGCGGCGCCAGCCGGCTTCGCCGTCGGCCTCTTCAATCAGCTCATAAGCATCGGCAAGGTGTTTGCGGATTGTCGCCCGGACGATGCGGGAGTCATCAACGACCAGAATTTTCGGCCGGGTCGCCAGCTCGGTATTGTCATTCATCTTCGGCAATCGGTGTGGGTGCGATTAGAATTCAAGCCTAGCATACCATGGCGGCATTGGTGTGAAAGCAATGCCGCCACTTTAACACTGGACAGGCACTGGCCTGCCATGTCATAAAGAAACCATCACCGGCGGATGGATAAATCATGGCCAGCTCGTACCGTTTGCAAATAGGCTTATCGCCTCTGGCTCCGCAAGAGGCCGATATTGCGCTGGGCGCGATTCGCCGCACCTGGTGCATGCCCTCGTGGGTACGCAAACAGCCCTTGGCCGATGGCGTGATCTTGCTGGAAGTTCGCCACGAAGCCGAGCTCAAACCCGGCGAAAGCGCCGACTGGTTTGTTGAGCGCCTCGCCGCCGCCCTGTGGCAAGATATCGGCCGGTTTGTGCGCATCGCCATCGATATTGCCCCGCATGAAGCGCCGGATGGCCGGATTTTCGTGCTAGAAGAAGAATCCTACTGGCGCATCATGCGCAGCTTCCGCCTGTCGCAACACTAATCAAAGTATACCCAACCAAGGTATCAAGCCCAAGCCAAGCACTTTCAATCAGTTCAAGCCAATACCAAGCCCGAATTGCCTTATGATGTCAGTCTAGGCATTTTTGCTAGGCGAAAAAAAACCCGCTCGAGAGCGGGTTTTTCTACCGGCAAAAACTTAGGCCATTGCTTTAACAGCAGCAGCCAGACGGCTCTTATGACGAGCAGCCTTGTTTTTGTGGAAGATTTTCTTGTCAGCGATACGGTCGATGGTGCTAACAGACTGTTGGTATACAGCAGCAGCAGCCGCTTTATCGCCAGCAGCGATCGCTTTCAGTACTTTCTTAACTGCAGTACGGAATTCAGAACGCTGAGAAGCGTTGTGCTCACGTGCTGCGGTGGCTTGACGGGCGCGTTTGCGAGCCTGTGCGGTATTTGCCATGGTGTAATGCTCCTAGTAGGTGTAACGGGTCTACTGCTTGGCCGGAGACACGGACTTTCGGCAGCACACACAACCCTAGAAAGCCGACGATTTTATTCGTTCTTCACCTTCAGCGCAAGAGCAGCGTATCATGCGCGTCACATACCTATCAGGGGCTTTCTTCGCTATGAATCTGCTCAAGGCTGTGGCCGCCGTCAGCTCAATGACCTTGGTTTCCCGCGTGCTGGGCTTTGCTCGCGACGCCATCATGGCACGGATGTTCGGGGCTGGCATTGCCACCGATGCCTTTAACGTGGCCTTTCGCTTACCGAATTTATTGCGACGTATCTTCGCCGAGGGCGCATTCAGCCAAGCTTTCGTGCCTATACTGGCCGAATACAAGAATAAACAGGGCGACGAGGCCGCGCGAGAATTCATCGCCGATGTCTCAGGGATGCTCACGCTGATCCTCAGCATTGTGACCATTCTGGGCATTTTGGCGGCGCCCTGGATCATCACCCTGACCGCGCCGGGCTTTAGCCAGAATGCCGATAAATTTACCCTGACCGTTGATCTGCTCAGGGTCACCTTTCCGTATATTTTGCTGATTTCGCTATCGTCATTGGCCGGCGCGGTGCTCAATACCTGGAATAAATTCTCGATTCCGGCGTTTGTACCCACGCTGCTAAATGTCTCGTTTATTGTTTTTGCGCTGTTTCTCGCGCCCTATTTTAATCCGCCGATTAAAGCCATGGCCTGGGCCTGCGTTGTGGGCGGCATCGCGCAGCTGGCATACCAACTACCCTATCTGCGCAAAATCGGCATGCTCACTCGCCCCAAACTCAACTGGGACAATGTGGGTGTCTGGCGAGTCATGAAACAAATGGGGCCAGCGATTCTAGGCGTGTCGGTGAGCCAGATTTCGCTGATCATCAATACGATTTTTGCGTCATTTCTGATTTCGGGCTCGGTGTCGTGGATGTACTACGCCGACCGCTTGATGGAATTCCCCACTGGCCTACTCGGCGTGGCGCTGGGCACGATTTTGTTGCCGTCTCTTTCCAAAACCTACGCCAGTAATGACACTGCCGAATATTCGCGCCTGCTTGACTGGGGTTTGCGTTTAGCACTGATGCTGGCGGTGCCTTCGGCGGTGGCGCTGGCACTGATTGCCGAGCCATTGACTGTGGCGATGTTCCAATACGGCAAATTCACGGCGCACGATGCCGCCATGACCCAGCAAGCACTCACCGCCTACGCCGTCGGTTTGGTCGGACTGATTCTGATTAAAATCTTGGCCCCTGGCTTTTACGCCCGACAAAACATCAAAACTCCAGTCAAAATCGCGCTATTCACCTTGTGTATTACTCAGGCGTTTAATCTGGTGCTGATTGGCCCGCTCAAACATGCCGGGCTGGCGCTGGCAATTAGCCTGGGCGCGCTCACCAATGCCGGCTTTCTGTTTTATAAATTGCGTAGCCAGCAGATATTTAGCCCGCAAGCCGGCTGGAGCAGCTTTTTGCTCAAGCTCTTCATCGCCGTCACGGTCATGGCCGCGGCCTTGCTGGCCACATTGCAATTTATGCCGCCGTGGGCCGACGGGCATATGGCCTGGCGCCTAGTGCGGCTGGCCGGATTGGTCTCGGTCGGGATCGTGGCATATTTTGCCACCTTGGGTGTACTGGGCTTTCGGCCACGCGATTTTTCCCGACGCACGACTTAGATCAATACCGATCGGCACAAGATCACCGCGCGGCCAGCAGGCTTCGTGCTAAAATCTTGCCCTTGCCGAGTTACCTGTGGTGCGGCAGCACCAAATACCCTCTCTGTAGCCAATGGAGCAAAGCATGACTGCCTCGATTTTTGCCAATGTTGAAATGGCCCCACGCGACCCGATTCTGGGTCTGAATGAAGCGTATAACGCCGATACCCGCGGCACCAAAGTGAACCTGGGTGTAGGGGTGTACTACAACGACGAAGGCAAAATTCCTCTGCTGGCAGCTGTGAAAGAAGCAGAAAAAGCCCGTCTAGCCGCTCAGCCACCACGCGGCTACCAAGCTATTGAAGGCAACCCAGCGTACAACGCCGGCGTGCAAAACTTGCTGTTCGGCGCTGATAGCGAATTGATCGCGGCTGGTCGCGTAGTGACAGCTCAAGCTTTGGGCGGCACGGGCGCACTGAAAATCGGTGGCGACTTCCTGCAACGTCTGAACCCAAATGCGACTGTTTACATCAGCAACCCCAGCTGGGAAAACCACCGCGCGATTTTTGAATCAGCGGGTTTCAAAGTAGGCGACTATCCATACTACGACGCGACCACTCGCGGCGTTGATTTCGCAGCGATGAAGGCGTTTCTGCTCACTCTGGAAGCGGGCTCGATCATCATCCTGCACGCGTGCTGCCACAACCCAACTGGCGCAGACATGTCTGACGCACAATGGGGCGAAGTGGTTGAAGCATGTCGCGAGCGTGGTCTGGTACCGTTCCTCGACATGGCTTACCAAGGTTTCGCGGAAGGCATCGACGCTGACTCGGTGGCGGTAAAAGCATTTGCAGCGTCTGGCCTGCAATTCTTTATCTCTAGCTCATTCTCGAAAAGCTTCTCTTTGTACGGCGAGCGCGTAGGTGCGTTGTCGATCATTACTTCAAGCAAAGAAGAATCTGGCCGCGTATTGAGCCAGCTGAAACGCGTCATCCGCACCAACTACTCTAATCCACCGATCCACGGCGGCGCGGTAGTGGCTGCCGTTCTGGGCAGCGCCGAATTGCGCGCGATGTGGGAAGAAGAACTCGGCGGCATGCGCGTGCGTATTCGCGCAATGCGCTCTGGCTTGGTGGAAAAACTGGCGGCACGCGGCGTAGCGCAAGATTTCTCGTTTGTAACGCAACAGCGCGGCATGTTCTCATACACCGGCCTGACTGCCGAGCAAGTTGAAAAACTGCGCGCTGAATACGGCATTTACGCCGTTTCAACCGGCCGTATCTGCTTGGCTGCGTTGAACAACAACAACATCGATTACGTGGCCGACTCAATCGCCAAAGTATTGTAATCTGCCGTGGGCTACTCGCTGAAGTGAGAGCCCTGCATAAAAAAGCCTGCGCATGCGCAGGCTTTTTGTTTGGCTCGCACCACCTTAAGCGGGCATATATTGCTGAATATCCACCTCATCAATCTGCTCGGCCTGCATAAAGCGCTCGGCATACTGTCGATAAATACCTTCCTGCAAAAACAGCGCAAAAAGCTCGGCATCGATATGCTGATCTTTGACCATAAAGCTCATGATCTTAAGCGCCTCGGAAAGGGTTTTACCTTTTTTATACGGCCGATCGACCGCAGTGAGTGCCTCGAAAATATCGGCCATCGCCATCATGCGCGCCGGCACGCTCATCTCTTCGCGCCGCAGGCGCTTTGGATAACCCGTACCATCCATTTTCTCGTGGTGACCACCGGCGATTTCCGGCACTTGCCGCAAATGCCGTGGGAACGGCAGCTTTTCCAGCATGATGATGGTTTGAATAATGTGCTCATTGATCTTGTAGCGTTCTTCCGAAGAAAGCGTGCCACGGGCCACGCTGAGATTGTAGAGTTCACCGCGGTTATACAGTGCTTCAGGCACATTCACTTTAAAGCCCCACGGATTATCCGCCGCCAGCTGCTCGCGCGCACCGCGCTCAATCAAATGCTCAGGACGATCCGCCAGCAAGGGCTCCAGCACCGGTAAAGCGGGCTCTGGGCTGCGCGCTTTACGCTGTTTTTCTTCATGCGCAATACCGACGCGATCCGATAGCGTCCGCCGCCAGGTGCGCTGGGCAATCTGCTGCAAACGCGTGATTTTTTCAGGCGCCATAAATTCTCCACCCTCATTACAGGCCGCCACAAACGCAAAATCATCATCCAGCGCAGCCAATTGCGCGGCCAGCTCGGCCTGCAACACCGGCACATCACCGCCTGCGGCAACGCCCTGCCAGTAGGCCAGCTCGGCATCGCGCTTAAGCACCTCAAACCGCATCCGCACTTCATGAATCCGGTCATACAGCGTTTCAAGCTTGGTGGCTTTATCCACCACGTATTCAGGGGTGGTCACCTTCCCGCAATCATGCAGCCACGCCGCGATATGCAGCTCCTCCCACTGCGCTTCACTCAAACTAAAGCCCGCAAATGGCCCTTGCGTTTGCCGCTCTGCGGCTCGCGCCAGCATCTTGGTTAATTCCGGCACGCGCTGGCAATGCCCACCTGTATAGGGGCTCTTGGCATCAATCGCGCCAGCAATCAATTGAATAAAGGCTTCGAGCAAGGTTTTTTGCTCATTAATCAAGCGCTGAGTATCTACAGCCACCGCAGCAGTGGCGGCGATGGTTTCCACAAAGGCCAGCAATTCGGCCGAAGGCCGCTTCGCCTCGTCCAGCGCCAAGGCCAATACCCCCACCAAAGCCCCATCCCGATTGCGCAAAGGCAACGTGAGCTGGGTTAATTCACGCTCAGTAGCCGGTAAAAGTGGAAAATCCTGCGTAAATTGGGCGGGCGACAAGCGACACAGGGTCTCGCCTTCACGCAAAGCGCTGGCCACGGCATGCTCACTGGCGAGCGCAATCAACTGCGAATGCTCATCGGCTGGTTGCGCCGGCCCTTGCCAGAAATATTGTGCGGCCTCCAGTGCCTGGCCATCGGCGCTGGTAATAAAGATCACCCCGCCCTCCGCCAAGCTCACCGCCCCCAATTCATTCAGGATGCGTGCCAACAATTGCCCAAAATTACGCTCGCTCGCCAGCGCCTGTGAGAGCGACATAAAGCGATGAATCGTTTGCTTCATACTGCCTAAACCATCTGCCAAGCGGGCAATCTCGCGGATATTACTGCGCACATGCAGCGGCTCATCAAACTGAAACTGCTCGATTTTTTGTACTTCATCGCTCAGCGCATTAATCGGCCGTGATGCTTTGTGCGATAGCCAGATGGCCATCAACACCCCAAAAGCGAGCAAGCCCAAAGAGACAAGAATCCCGCGATTGCGCTCACTCACCGCGTCAGCCATCAATTCCGCATGCGGGGTCGCCATGGCCAGCGTCATATCCGGCATACCCGGCAAACGCAGGGGCTGCACCATCCCCTCCCACTGCTCCCCCTGCCCATTGGCAAAGGTACTGGCCGAACCAGCATGCCCGGTCTGCTGCCCAAGTAGGCTCAGCAGTACATTCGGGTCATAGTGGCTCAGCTCGGGCAAGCGCCACTGCCCGTCGCTACCCCGAGTGAGCTCGGGCACACCCTTTTGCGAAGCCAACACGCGCTGCTGACTATCAAGCAGTGCTAGCCGCGTATCCGGCGTGATTTTATGCCGCAGCAGGAAAGTATTGATGCGCTCCAGCCGCACATCACTCCCCACCACCGCCTTGTGATTGGCTGCCAAACGCGAAAAGGTGATCCCCGTCTGGCCGCTACTGGCAAAGAAATATGGCGCGGTTACTTTTAAAGTCTGCGGCTGCCCATGCACCTGGTACCAATCCCGCAAGCGGGGATCAAAGCGATAGCGCTCATCCACGCGTTGCTCAAGCAGATGCAAATCTTGATCAAAAAATAAATACTCGCCGCGCAGCTGACCTTGCGGATAAGTAATACTTTGCACAATCCATTCGGTGCCTACAGGCGGCTGGAAACGCTGTTGCAGCACCTTATTTTGGCCATAGGTGCGCACCATGAAAAAATCGCCCGTGTCATAGCCGATATACTGCGCCGTGAGAATGGGATTGTGCCGCAGCGAGGCCACTAGATAGGGCAAAGCCTGCAAACGCTCATCCAGCGTTCGGGCACGCATCAGCTCGTGCTGTGCCATCAACTCACTGCTGCGCGCACCACTGTGATAAATCTCGCGTATTTCTTCTGTCGCCGATTCAACCGCCAGCCGGAACTGCTGATCGGCCGTTTGCTTCAGCATGCGCGTGGTGGTTTGATATTGCTGCCAGCTACTAAGCAAAGCAAAACTGAGCAACAAGCCCACAAACAAATACGAAATATGAATATAAAACGGTACCTGTGTTGCTCGGGCCTGCGACATCAGCGACTCCTGAGTGGGGATAACCCACCAAACACGCATCAACCAAACCTTGGGGTATATACCCGAAGGCATTAAATTCATTAGGCCACAGGCATATACCTATTGCTTTTTAGCCTTTTGCAGACACTCGCGCCACTTGCTCGCCGTCGCAGTAGAATTGCCATCCATGGTGCAGTCCCCCGTCTTGAGCCGCAGGTAATTCAAGCCTTGATCTTCGCCCTGTGCCGCAGCTTCGTGCCCACTGGCTTCCGGCGCCGCCTCTTTATGGTTTTCCTGCTGGCGCTCGTATTTTTCCACTTTGCCTTCCAGCTCGTGGATATGATCGGACTTCGCCCGCAATTCGAGCTTCATGGCTTTGATTTCTTCCTGCAGCCCTTCGCGCTCATGCACCATGGTCTCGACGCTTTCTTTGAGCTTGTCGATTTGCTCAAGATAGAATTTTTTCTCGAAATGCCGCTTACTCATGCCAATGGCGATGCCACCCAGCAAAAACACCACCAAGAGTAGAAACGCAAACACGCCGATCAAATGCATCCGGTATTTGAGCAGCAATGGTGGCTCAGGGCTGGCTGGCGCAGCCTCAGGGGTGTGAGCAGAAGAAGATTCAGCCGGAGCGGGGGCCGCAGCGGGATCAGACATGCACAAGACTCCAAACAGATAGAAATCTTAATAAGCATAATCTGCCGATCAGGAAAGCTCCATGTCGATACACGGGCTGTGGTGCGGTACAAACGCACTTGGCGCAGAAAAGAAAAAAGCCAGCGACTTGCGCTGGCTTTTAGTTTGGCTCCCCGACCTGGGCTCGAACCAGGGACACACGGATTAACAGTCCGTTGCTCTACCGACTGAGCTATCGGGGAAT
>NZ_CAMFLP010000012.1:0-113432 GCF_945957625.1 uncultured Chitinibacter sp. | reverse complement strand
GAGTATTTGGCTACGAACCAAAGGGTCGGGCGTTCGAATCGCTCCGGGCGCGCCAATTTAAATTCTGCAATGTCCCCATAGTTTAGCGGTTAGAACACTGCCCTTTCACGGCGGCGGCCGGGGTTCGATTCCCCGTGGGGACGCCACTTCCTCCTAGTAGTAATCTCTGTAGCAAATCCCTAGTTCGTATAAATATTCCAGCTCTGCTCACATTCAGCTTTGGCCACTAGCACTTTGCATGATGTTGCCTGTGCGTTAACGATGTTAAACTCTTGCGCATGAAAGCATATGACGCAGATGTAATTGTATTGGGTGGTGGTTTAGTCGGCTCGGCACTGGCCTTGGCGCTGCGCCATTCTGCTCATGAAGTCATCCTGATTGAGGGCCGCGAGCCGCAGCTGGATTGGCCCGTCGAGAGCTGGGACCAGCGGGTTTACGCCATTAGCCGAGCTAGTCAGCAATTATTGGCCGAGATTGGCGCCTGGGAGCAGTTACGGCCGGCGCGTTTATGCCCGGTGAGCGCGATGAAGATTCGCGGCGATGGCCAAAGCCAGCTGGATTTTTCCGCGCTCGATAGTGGTGTGGATGCACTGGCCACCATTCTGGAAAACCGTGAACTGCAGCGTGCGCTCTGGCTGGCCCTTGGCGAAGCCCCCAATGTCCGCATCATTAGCGGGGTGCAAGCCCAGCAACTAGAGATCAGCCCTTCTGCGGCGACCTTGACCCTGAGTGATGGCCAACAGCTGTCCGCGCGCCTAATAGTTGGGGCTGATGGGGCTAACTCTTGGCTGCGCCAGCAAGCCGGTATTGAAGTTAAAACCCGCCCTTACGGTCAAGCTGGGGTTGTAGCCAACTTTGCTTGTGAAAAGCCGCATTACGGTGTAGCTCAGCAATGGTTTCGCCCCGATGGCATTCTGGCCTTTTTGCCCTTGCCCGATCAGCAAATGTCGATGGTTTGGTCCTGTGCTGATGCGCTGCGGGATGAGCTACTGCAATTAGACCCCGCTGCGCTGGCGGCTCGCGTGGCCCAAGCGGGAAATATGAGCCTTGGTGCGCTGCAACTGATTACCCCCGCGGCGGCTTTTCCATTACGGCTTAATCAGCCCGATAGTATTGTGCGCGCACGGGTGGCCTTGATTGGTGATGCTGCCCACACGGTGCACCCTTTGGCTGGGCAGGGCGTGAACCTTGGCTTTGGTGATGTGCAAGAATTAGCGCAACTCTTACAGCAAACACCCGCGGAACGTCTGGGCGATGTGCTAGTCCTACGCCGTTACGAACGTGCTCGGCGTGAGCCGGTGTTATTAATGCAGACCGTGTGCGATGGGCTGCAACGATTATTCGATACGCCTCATCCATTGGTGAAGGCCATGCGCAACTTTGGTCTGGCTGCAACCGACCAGCTGCCATGGTTGAAGCGTCAACTGATCCGTCACGCGATGGATTCCTAAGGAAAACTATGAAACATCTGACCCGATTGCTGGTTGCGGCTGGCGTACTGACTATGGTGGCTTGCTCGGCGCAGGCGGATACACCGCCGAAAAACCTGAAAGAAACCATCAGTAAAAAGCTGGGCCGCCCTGTTGATGCGGTGAATTCCACCCCTGTGAAGGGCGTGTACGAGATCGTGATCGGCAAGAACAACATCGTTTATTCCGATGCCAAAGGTCAGTATATGTTTGTTGGTGAGCTGGTGGATGTCACCAAAAAAGAGAGCCTGACCGAAAAACGCATCGCTGAGCTGTCCAAAACCGACTTTAACAAACTGCCATTTGCAGATGCGGTAAAAATCGTGCGGGGTGATGGAAGCCGCAAAATGGCGGTCTTTACCGATCCGGATTGCCCATTTTGCAAGCGCTTGGAGCAAGTCAGCCTCAATGGTTTAGACAACGTCACCATTTATAATTTCCTGATGCCACTGCCAGGCTTGCACCCTGATGCTGCGCGTAAATCAGGCATGATCTGGTGTAGTGCAGATCAGCAGGCGGCGTGGCGCAATTGGTTCTTTGATGGCAAATTGCCTGAAAACGGCCCGGAGTGTGACAACCCGATCGAGCGCAATATGCAGCTGGGGGCGTCATTGGGCATTAGCGGCACCCCCGCGCTGGTATTTGCCAATGGCCAGATTGTTTCTGGCGCGGTGCCACAAGAACAGATCGAAGCGATGCTGGCGAAAAGCAAGTAAGCTTCGATACGCAAAAAGCCACCTGCGGGTGGCTTTTTTTGTTTTTGGCCTTTATTTAGCTAGTTAAGAGCTTTTGTACCTGAGCCAGCGTTGGTGGGGTGGCGCCTTGTTGGGCACAGGCGGCGGCGCCACAGGCGAGGCTGAAGTGTAAATGCTGCGCGAGAGGTTGCTCGGGCTGGGTGAGTAGGCTGTAGATCAGCCCACCCATCGCGGCATCACCGGCACCCACGGTGTCTACCACGGCCACCGGAATTGCGGGCGCGCTGACGGTTTGTTCGCCGCTGATTAGGCTGGCGCCAGCTGCGCCCCGGGTGAACAACACCATGGCCTGTGGATTGAGCTCGCGTAAGGCGGCCAAGGCTGCCGCCATCTCGAGCCCCGGAAACAGCCCGGCCAAGTCTTCATCCGATACCTTAATCACATCCGCTAGGGCGCTCATGCTGGCCAAGGTGGCCTGATAGCTGGGCCCCATTAAAACCCGGTAATTGGGGTCATAACTAATGCGCACGCCGCGCAGCTTGGCGTGTCGCGCCATCTCCACGAGATGGCTGGCCAGTGGTTCGCGAGCGAGGCTAATGCCGCCGAAATGCAGCCAGTCGGTCGCGCTTTCCCAGCCTTGGGGCAGGGCTTGCCAGTTAAAGGCCAGATCGGCACTGTTTTCACCGATAAAGAAATACTGCGGCGGATGCTGCTGATGCACGATGGCCAGCAGTGGTGGTTGGGCCACAGTTTGCAGATAGCGTAAATCTAGTCCCGCTGCCACGCTGGCGGCTTGTAAATCTTGGCCAAAGCAATCGGTGCTAATCGCGCCGGCAAAGGCTGTGGGTAGCCCGAGGCTTGCCATCACGCGGGCGACATTCCAGGTTGAACCGCCGACCTTACTCACCCATTGCTCCCCATTGGTGCGGATCAAATCGGTGAGGGCTTCGCCAGCGGCAATGCAGCGAGGGAGGGCGGCGTGGCTCATGCTTGCTTTATCCTTCATTCAGTTTCAGGAATAAATCCCGATCAGGGGCAAAATTGGCATACAGCGGCAACAGCGCACCACCCAGTGCACGCGCATCCGGCCCAATGGCCCCAGCGAGTAAATCGGGCGGGGTGACGCCTTCCCAGTTCATTTTGTGCATGGCTTTTTGAATGGCTTGCAGCAATGCTTGCTGCAGCTCGCGGCAAAAGCAGCCATCCACAATCACGGCTTCCAGATCAAGCAAACAGGCTGCATTCAGTAGCGCCAGCGCGATGGCAGGGGCGCATTCGTCAAGCCACAGACTGGTATGTGGCCAGTAGGTCGCCGACATGCTGCGGCCATCGCTGGTGGCGGTGCCATCCAGCCCAGCGGCCACGTAGCGGTTTTCCAGTTGGTAAAGTGAGGCCACATTCAGCAGCTGGGTTTGCGCCCCTCGCGTTACTTGTCCTAGCGGCAGCGAGCCCATTGCGCCGGCATTGCCATTGCGGCCAAGGTGCAGATGACTATCGAGCACCAAGCTGCCACCAATAAAGGTATCGACAAACACATACACAAAGTTGCGCACATCCCGCCCGCGCCCGGCCACCAGCTCGGCAACACAGGCGGCGGAGGTGTCTTTGATCGATTGCACGGGCAGGCCGGTCAGTTTGCTGACTTCTTCGTCCAGCGCCAGCGCGCGCCATTGCGCGGCGACGCTGGGGTCTTGTCCGAGTAGCTCTTGCCAGCCACCCATATTCAGCGGTGCGGCTAGGCCAATGCCTTGAATCCGTGGCCACAGCGCCGCGGGCAGGCTGGCGCGGATTTGCTCCAGGCTGGCGGCAATGTGGGCCAGCACCTGCGCGGGCTTGGCCAGCGCATATTGCAGCTCCCAGCGGCCGCGCACCTGGCCAGTAAAATCGACCAGTAGCACATCCAGACTACGGCGACCGATTTTGATCCCAATGGCCAAAGCCCCATCTGGGTTTAGGGCCAGCGGCACCGATGGCTGCCCCACTTTGCCCCGTTGTGGGGTTTCCTTGCGCAGCAGCTCTTCATCCAGCAGCCGCTTGGTGATTTGGGAAATGGATTGCGCGGTCAGGCCAGTAAGGCGGGCAATTTCGGCGCCCGGCAGCGGGCCGTGCAGCCGTACGGCCTGCAAAATCACCCGCTCATTATATTGCCGCAGCCCATCTTGCGATGAGCCACGCGGCTTGAGCTTGGCGGCCGAGCTTTCCAGCGCCGCATTATCCGGCGAGCGGTTCACAAATCACTCCTTTTTTCAGGATAAAGTTGCCATAGGGCTGCAACTCGCCCGTGAGCACAATCGCGTAAGCTTGCTTGACCCGCTCGTAAAAAGCAAACCGCTCAATCGCCTCAACTTGCTGAGCCTGCACGTGGCCCTGCTCAACGAGCTGGTGAATCACATGGCGCTGCAGTGCGCTGCGCCAACCCTCAGGCTGGTGGCTCACCTGCATATAGGCCACCGGCTCGGCCACATCCTGATCAAGCGGCAGTAGGCTGATAATGGCTTCCACCGTACGGGCCATGCCCGCGCCGGCCAGATGCAGCAATGGCTTGCCTTTGGCCAGCGTCGCGGCGGTGAAATTGGCATCGGCGAGGACGATTTCATCGCCGTGCCCCATTTCCGCCAGCACTTTGAGTAGCTCAGGCGTAAGCAGTGGATCAATTCCTTTTAGCATCGTGGGCTCCTGTTACTGGGCTAGCCAGTGCGGCGGAATATCGGCCGGTTTCATCGCTCCGGTCATGACGGCCACCGCATCGCTCATGGTGATGGCTTTCGGGTTCAAGATCGCTGCACGCCGCCCCAAGCGGGCGACATGAATCCGGTCGGCAATCTCAAAAACATGCGGCATGTTATGGCTGATCAGCACCACCGGTAGCCCGCGATCACGCACATTGCGGATTAATTCCAGCACCATATTGCCTTCTTTAACCCCCAGCGCCGCGGTGGGTTCATCCATGATCACCACATGGCGGGCAAAGGCGGCCGCTCGGGCCACGGCTACGCCTTGGCGTTGACCACCGGACAGTGTCTCTACCGCCTGGCTCATCGAGCGGATGCCGATCTTTAGTTCCTGCATATAGGCAATGCTGTCTTCCAGCATCTTGCGTTTATCCAGTGCGCCAAACCATTGCCCCAGCACATTGTTGCGGCGAATTTCGCGCCCCAGAAACAGGTTTTCGGCAATGGTCATCGCCGGCGCAACGGCCAGATCTTGGTACACCGTTTCGATCCCGGCGCGGCGGGCATCGATCGGGCTTTTAAATACCACCGGCTGGCCATCGAGCAAGATTTCGCCGCTATCCGGGCTAATCGCGCCCGAGAGGGCTTTGATCAGTGATGATTTACCGGCTCCGTTATCGCCGATTACGGCCATGATTTCGCCTGCGCGTAGTTCAAAATCGGCGCCATCCAGCGCGGTGACCTGGCCGTAGCGTTTAACCAGCCCTTTGGCTTGGAGTACCAGTGGCCGCGGGTCGATATTCAGGCTGTGCGTGCTGGGTTCGAGTTCGGTGAACGCGCTCATCTTAGCGGCCCCCTTTGCGTGAGAGTTGGTCGGTGGCTACGGCAAGAATGACCAAAATCCCGGTAATGAGTATCTGGTATACCGATGAAACCCCCATCAGTGTTAGCCCGTTGCGAAATACCCCCACAATCAGGGCGCCAATCAGCGAGCCAATGATGATCCCCCGCCCGCCAAACAGGCTGGTACCCCCCAAGACCACTGCGGTAATGGCATCTAGGTTTTCGGTTTGCCCGGCATTCGGGTCACCCACGCCAGTGCGCGCTACCGAGAGTAGGGCGGCTAGGCCGTAGCACAAGCCCGCCAGCACATACACCAGCAGCAGGACTTTGTGGGTGGCAATCCCAGTGAGGCGAGTGGCTTCGGGATTGTTACCCACGGCATAAATATGCCGGCCGGTGGCGGTATCACGCAGCCACAGCCAGCTCAGAGCATACATGGCCAGCATCACCACCGTGCCGTAGGCTACTTGGGTTTGACCGATGGCAAAGGTATTGCCCAGCAAGGTCATGCCGGCTGGCAGATCAGTAATCGTTTGCGACTGGGAATACAGCTGGGTAAGGGCAAAGGCAATATTCATCGTGCCCAGCGTGACGATAAACGAGGGCAGTTTAATCCGTGTGACCAGCAGGCCGTTAATCAGCCCAAAGCCAGCGGTAACGGCAAAGCCAATACTGATTGCTACGATCGGGTGCAAGCCATGATCGTGGGCCATTTTCGTCATTACCACTCCGCCCAGTGCCATCACCATTCCGCAGGAAAGGTCGATCCCGGCGGTGAGGATAATCAGGGTTTGGCCGATGGCGATCAGCCCTACCACCATCACTTGCTGCAAAATCAGAGAAAAATTCGCCCCGGTGAGAAACTGCTCACTCTGTAGGGCAAAGAAGCCGCAGGCCAGCACTAAGGCAATCAGCGGCCCTAGTGTTCCTAATGACGGCATTTGGTCTTTCCAGCTCGGCATCACACCGCTCCTTGCTGCGTAGGTCTAGAAATTCAGAACTGAGATGAGAAAGCCCCGGTGGGGCAGGGCGCAGCACGGGGCTGCGCCCGCTGGGCTTATTTAGTGCCCCAGCACAGATCAAGGCCAACTTTGGTGTCTTTGCTATCCACACCACTGACGCTTTTCGCGGCAATCAGCGTAACGCCGGTATCGGTGTAGCCACTCGGTTTTTTGCCGGTTTTCGCGTATTCCACCCCTGCGGCGACCCCCATGGCGGCCATCTTCAGCGGATATTGCTGCGAGGTTGCGGCGATTTTGCCGGCGGCAACGTCTTTAATCCCCTGGCAGCCACCGTCCACCGACACGATCATCACGTTTTTCTCTTTGCCGGCTTTTTTCAGCGCGTTATAGGCGCCTGCTGCCGCCGGCTCATTGATGGTGTAAACCAGATTGATGTCAGGGTTTTTTTGCAGACAGTTTTCCATCGCGGTCTGGCCTTTGGCCTGATCGCCAAAACTATCGGCCATACACACTACTTCGGCTGGTTTGGCCAGCTCGTTGCTCTTGGCGTCCAGCGATTTCAGCCCAAACCCTTGCAGAAAGCCATTGTGGCGTTGGGCGCCCACGGGGTGGCCGGGAAAGAGATCCAGCGTGGCGATTTTGACCGGCTTACCGGCCATGCCGGCTTTGGCGTAATTACCAATCAGCACCCCGGCTTTGTAATTATCGGTAGCAAACAGCGCATCGGTGGCGTTCATTGGGTCGGTAGGGCTATCCAGCGCAATCACCAGCACGCCTTTGTCGCGGGCTTTTTTGATGGTGGGCACAATGGCTTTCGAATCGCTCGGGGTGATCAGAATTGTTTTTGCTCCGGCGGCGATCATGTTTTCAATCGCAGTGACTTGGCCGGCATTATCACCGTCGGCTTTCCCCGCGGCGGTAAGCAGTTTGGCACCTTTGGCCTTGGCTTCCGCGGCGGCGCCTTCTTTCATTTTTACAAAGAAGGGATTGGTTTCGGTTTTAGTGATCAGGCCAATCACGGGTTCGGCGGCCAGCGCGGGCAGGCTTAGGCTGGTGGCCAAGGCGGCGATGGCGAGTTGAATGCGGTTAACTTGCAGCATGATCGTTCTCCTGAAGTGCTTCCTGTGTGTGGGTGTCGTGATCAAATTGTTTGTTGTGATAAATAAATCAATTTGATTTATCAAAAGAGTATGCCGCTAAAATTAATAAATCAACTGCGTTTATCTATATAAATACCCTTATAAAACAAGCGTTTCAAACTGGATTTGTACGCGGGAATGCGCTTTGGCGGGGCGTGGGTGTTGGCTATGCCCAGTTGTGTAGGACATAAAAAAGCCACCGCAAGGGTGGCTGATGTTCGGGCGACTGTGGCGCTGGTGTGACAGCGCGGGTGGCCGCTTAAAAATTAAGCTTGATCTGGGCGGCAACAAAGCCTTCCACATCCACCGCCTGCAGCGTGGGCACAATAAACAGATTCAGGCCCACGTGATAATCCGTTTCCAGTGACACCAGAAAGCCGCCCGCCGGCACAATCGGATAGCCTTTATCGGTATTTTGATAACCACTGACCAGGCCAGCTGCGGCGCCCAAGGCGATGTGGGCTGAGCTACCTAGCGGGATTTGCAGCGGCGTCCAGCCCAGCTGTAGATACACCGAGGTGTCGCGCAAAGAATTGCGGTAGCCGCCCAGCATCCAGTGCCAGCGACCATTGCTACGCTCGAGGCCAATCCCCGGGTTGTTTTCATTCAGATTGTCATCAATCACCGCTTGCCGATCAAAATGCCGGGTGGCCACCGGTGCGACCAGCCAGGTGCGCCATGGTTGCGGGCCATCCATCCAATCCAGCCAGCTTGGCGTGATCTCGCCAAAGGCCTGATTGCCTGCTTCAGCCGCGATAGTGCTGCCGCTACAGATACTGGTGGCGAGTATGATGGTGCAGAGCTTATGAATGAATGACTTCATGCAGATACCCTCGGTGTTTGCTGGCAAGTGGTGTTTCGGTCGGTGATGTTTAAAGCCAATGGGGTTGCCGCTGGGCAGCTTAATCGTGCCCAAAAGCGCGATTGCGCAGTTGTTTGAGCTCGTCGCGCAGCTGGGCGGCGCGTTCGAATTCCAGATTTTGCGCGGCGGTGAGCATCTCTTTTTCCAGCCGTTTGAGCTCTTTGGCCAGCTGTTTTTCGTCCATTTCGGCGACCAGCTGCTGTTTCTTTTCTTCCAGCCGAGCGGCTACGGCTTCTTCGGCGTTGTAGACACCGTCGATGATGTCTTTAATCCGCTTGATCACCCCGCGTGGGGTAATGCCATTGGCTTCGTTAAAGGCGATTTGCTTAGTGCGGCGGCGTTCGGTTTCATCGATGGCTTTTTTCATCGAATCGGTGATGCGGTCGGCATACAAAATCGCGGTGCCGTTCAGATTACGCGCGGCGCGGCCGATGGTCTGAATCAAGCTGCGTTCGCTGCGCAGGAAGCCTTCCTTATCGGCATCCAGAATCGCCACCAGCGAGACCTCGGGAATATCCAAGCCTTCGCGCAATAAGTTAATCCCGATCAGCACATCAAACACACCTAAGCGCAGATCGCGAATAATCTCTACCCGCTCTACCGTATCAATGTCCGAGTGCAAATAGCGCACTTTCACGCCATGCTCGGCCAGATAATCGGTGAGTTGCTCGGACATTTTCTTGGTGAGTGTGGTGACCAGCACACGCTCGCCATCGATGGTACGTTTGCGGATTTCCGACAGCAGATCGTCCACCTGCGTGCCCACCGGGCGCACTTCGATAATCGGATCAACCAGCCCTGTCGGGCGCACCACTTGCTCAACCACTTGCCCCTGATGCTCGGCTTCGTAGGCGGCAGGCGTGGCAGAGACAAAGATGGTTTGCGGCATCAACCGCTCGAATTCTTCAAATTTCAGTGGGCGGTTGTCCAGTGCCGAGGGCAGGCGAAAGCCATAATCGACGAGGTTTTCCTTGCGCGAGCGGTCGCCTTTATACATCGCCCCCACTTGGCCGATCATCACGTGACTTTCGTCCAGAATCATCAGCGCGTCTTTGGGGATGTAATCTAGCAACGTGGGTGGCGCTTCGCCCGCCGGTTTGCCGGAAAAATGCCGCGAGTAGTTTTCAATGCCTTTGCAAAAGCCCATTTCATTGAGCATTTCCAGATCAAAGCGGGTGCGTTGCTCGAGCCGCTGCGCCTCGACCAATTTTTGTTCGCGGTGAAAAAACGACAGCCGCTCGCGCAGCTCATCTTTAATGGTTTCGATGGCTTTGAGCACGGTATCGCGCGGGGTGACGTAATGGCTGCTAGGAAACACGGTGTAGCGGCCAACCCGCTGTTTGATTTGACCGGTGAGTGGGTCAAACAGGCTAAGTTTTTCGATTTCATCATCAAACATCGAAACCCGCAGCGCCAGCTCGGCCGATTCGGCCGGGAAAATATCAATCACATCCCCGCGCACACGGAAGGTACCGCGGGAGAAATCGAGCTCATTGCGATCGTACTGCATGGTGGTGAGGCGTTTGATGATGTCGCGCTGACCAATAGCTTCACCTTCGGTCAGATGCAAAATCATGGCGTGATAGGAGCTCGGGTCGCCAATACCGTAAATCGCCGATACGGTGGCAACGATAATGCAATCGCGCCGCTCGAGCATGGCCTTGGTGGCAGACAGACGCATTTGCTCAATGTGCTCATTAATCGCCGAATCTTTTTCAATAAATAAATCGCGGCTCGGCACATAGGCTTCGGGCTGGTAGTAATCGTAGTAGCTGACGAAATACTCAACCGCGTTGTTCGGGAAAAACTCGCGCATCTCGGCATACAGCTGCGCGGCCAGCGTTTTATTTGGCGCCATGATGATGGCAGGCCGCCCGGTGCGCGCAATCACATTGGCCATCGTGTAGGTTTTTCCCGAGCCCGTGACCCCCAGCAACGTCTGGTATTTCAAACCATCATCAAGTCCTTCAATCAGCTGGGCGATTGCCGCGGGCTGATCGCCTGCGGGCGGAAAGGGTTGAAATAGCTGATAGGGGGAGTTGGGGAAGTCAACAAACATGGCGGCATCAGTCGGTGAGCTAAGCGGCTATTGTCGGCGCAAGCGGGCTGCGGTTCAAGCCTGTTGAACGTTTGTACTATAAACGCCGCAGTGCAGCATTTGGGCGTGGCTTAGGTACGGGTTTTAATCGGGCGTGTGGCGGATTGGGGTGGATTTGCGACAGCCAGATGCTTGAATTGAGTTTTGCAGCACGAATGATTGTTTGTAAATAAACAAAGTGTCATTATGAAAACCAGCCCGCTAAGGCGACGGCACAAAATGATAAATGCATATAAATGCATAAATTCAACCACATAGGATACACCGCAGCCTTGCTGCGCGGGATAACTCTGGAGAAGCACATGTCCGATCACCAGCCCACTACACCTCCTACTGCGCCCAGTGTGACCCGGCGTGATTTTCTAACGCTAACCGGCGCCGTGGCGGCGGCCACGGCAGTCGATGCGGTACCCGGCTTGGCCCCTGCCCAGCAAGCACAAGCCGCGCCACTGAAGAAAAAAGCCGCGAGTGACCAACAGCCGAATATTTTGTTTGTATTTACCGACCAAGAGCGTTACATGAGCAAGCTGCCGCGCGGTTATCGCTTGCCCGGGCATGAGCGACTGCAAAAGGCCGGCATCACCTTTCACAATCATTATTGCCCCGCGGTGATGTGTACCAGCTCGCGCTCGGTGTTGATGACGGGCCTGCAAACCGCCGACAACAAAATGTTTGAAAACGCCGACATGAAATATGTGAAGCCGCTGTCGACCGAAGTGCCGACGGTGGGGCATATGCTGCGTAAAGCAGGCTACTACACCGCCTACAAAGGTAAATGGCATTTGAATGCCGAGTTCGATCAGGAAACCCCGGAAAAACTCTTTACCAAAGAAATGGACGAGTATGGTTTTGCCGATTTCGTTTGGCCGGGTGATGTGTTGGCGCATACGCTGGGCGGCTATAAACATGACCAGATGATCGCCGGCAGTGCGGTGGCATGGTTGCGCGACAAAGGGCAAAGCCTGAATGCCGAGCAAAAACCATGGGCGCTGTTTGTGAGCTTGGTAAATCCACATGACATTATGTATTTCAATACCGATTTACCGGGCGAGCAGGTGCAGGATACCGGTGAGCTGATGATGCAAGCGGCGCGCGCGCCTGAGCATGCGGCTTATCAAACGCAATGGCATCATCCACTACCTGCCAATTGGCAGCAGCCCTTTGATGCACCGGGGCGTCCGGCTGCGCACGGCGAATTTGATCGCTGCTGGGGCTATACCCTGGGGCGGGTACCCGCTGAGCCCCAGCGCTGGCAGCGGTTTAACGATTTTTACTTTAATTCACTCAAACTGGTGGATCAGCAACTGCAAACGCTGCTCAACGAGCTGGCGGCGCTGAATCTGGATGACAACACCATCATCGTGTTCACCTCGGATCATGGTGAAATGGGCGGCGCGCACGGCTTGCGCGGCAAAGGCCCGATGCCATACCAAGAAGTCATTCACCTACCGCTCTATATCGTGCATCCACAGGTGAAAGGCGGCCAGCACTGTAAAGCCCTGACTGCGCATATTGATTTGGTACCCAGCTTGCTGAGCATGGCGGGCGTGAATGCCACGAAGGCTTCTGAATATGCGGGCCGCACTTTGCCGGGCAAAGATCTTTCCACCTTATTTGCCAACCCGGGCAAAGCCGGTTTGCATGCGGTGCGCGAGTCGGTGCTATTTACCTACAGCGGCTTGGCCACCAACGATAGCGAGCTAATCCGGCGAATTTCTGCCGCGCTGGCCAAAAAGACTGACCCGATGGCGGCGCTGAAGGCCGAAGGCTATCAGCCCAATTTCAAAAAGCGCGGCAGCGTGCGCACGGTGTTTGATGGCCGTTATAAATTTACCCGCTATTTCTCACCGCTAGAGCGCAATACGCCGCAAACGCTCGATGAGATTTATCAGTGGAATGATGTCGAGCTGTACGATCTGCAGCAAGACCCGCAGGAAATGCACAATCTCGCAGCGAAAAAAGGCCAGCAAGCTCAGCTGGTGCTGCAGATGAATGCCAAACTGAATGCCGTGATTCAGGCTGAGTTTGGCGCCGATGATGGCCGTGAAATGCCCGATTTCAATGGCATTGATTGGCAAATTGATCGGATTGATCTCTGATTATTTGCGCTCAAGCATAAGGCCACCGCTCGGTGGCCTTATTCATTTTGTAGCCAGTGCAAAATACTGTCGGGCGCAATAGCTGGGCAGTGCACCGGTGTATTGGCAAGCGCGCTGGCTTCGACAGCGGCTAGCCCCAAGGCCCGTAAAATCCCCGCCGTCATCAGTGGCCCATAGGCAGGGCCGGGGTCTTCATGCGCGTGCAGATGAAAAGCCATTTGCAGCGGCCCCAGCAGCAGATCAACCGCCAATGGCAGTGGTTGCGCGCTAAAGCAGCCTGCTTGCATGCCCGCCAGCAAATCGCGCGGCACGACTTGGTTGACCAGTGTGCCATGACGCAATGCCATTACCCCACCGCGGTCGAGAAAACGGGCAAGTTTCGGTTGCGCCCGCACGAGCGACAGCACGGTATTGATGCCACAGGCCACGCGCGCCGCCGGATGTGTGTGCTGCAGCACTAGTGGATCAACCAGCTGCAAGATCGCATCGCTGACTTCACTCGCTACGGCAATATACAGCGCCTCATCGGTGGCAAAGTGGTTGTAAAAAGTGCCGCGCGCAACGCCGGCCTGTTGAATAATTTGCCCGATGACTGCCTGCCCGAGCCCCTGGCGGGCAAACACCTGCACAGCTTCACACAAGAGGCGCTCACGAGTACGCAGGCGGCGTTGGGCGGCCACCCGCTGGCGATGATCGCTTGGAGGGGTAACAAGAGTGGGTGGATCGGTGATGGTCATTGCAAGCAGGTGGTCTGTAGCGCAGAGGGATTAAATTATGCGCTACAAAGTCCGTTATGACAGCGCACGATGGGCAAAAAAAACCCACCCGGCGCGAGGCTCGGGTGGGTGAAGTACTGTGGTTTACAGTCAAGCGTATTGCTTTGTTACTGCCAGTAGGGCGATCTGCTTAGATTGCCGACTGACGCAGTTGCTCCAGGATCGCAGGGTTTTCTAGCGTTGAGGTATCCGCAGTAATTTCAATACCTTTGGCAATATCGCGCAGCAGGCGGCGCATGATCTTGCCGGAACGGGTTTTTGGCAGGTTGTCACCGAAGCGGATTTCATCCGGCTGGGCGATCTTGCCGATCTCATGGGCCACCCACTCGCGCAGCTCTTTCGCGATGCGTTTGGCATCATCGCCTTCTGGGCGCTGGCCTTTCAGTACCACGTAGGCAACAACGGCTTCGCCTTTCACCTCGTGCGGCTTGCCTACCACAGCGGCTTCGGCCACCAGTGGGTTGGCCACTAGGGCCGATTCGATTTCCATGGTGCCCAAACGGTGACCTGATACGTTCAGTACATCATCAATCCGGCCCATGATCCAGATGTAGCCATTTTCATCGCGGTGCGCTGAATCGCCGGCCAAATACAGCTTGCCGTTAAAATCGTCCGGGAAGTAGGTTTTCTTAAAGCGATCTGGATCACCCCAGATGGTGCGCACCATAGATGGCCATGGTTTGTTAATCACCAGGAAGCCGCCTTTGCCCAGCTCAACTTGCGCGCCCGATTCATCCACGATGTCGGCCATAATGCCGGGGATAGGCAAGGTGCAAGAGCCCGGTTTGGTCGCCACTGCGCCTGGCAGTGGGGCAATCATGTTCGCGCCAGTTTCAGTTTGCCACCAGGTGTCCACGATTGGGCAACGGCTGCCGCCAACCACTTCGTAGTACCACATCCACGCTTCTGGGTTGATCGGCTCGCCCACGGTGCCCAAGAGGCGTAGTGACGACAGATCGTATTGTTTTGGCAGATCGCCGCCCAGCTTGATCAGCGAGCGAATCGCGGTTGGTGCGGTGTAGAACGTGGTGACTTCGTGTTTTTCGATCATTTGCCAGAAGCGTGAAGCATCTGGATACGTTGGTACGCCTTCAAACACCACTTGCGTCGCGCCAATGCCCAGTGGGCCGTAGGCGATGTAAGAGTGGCCAGTGATCCAACCCACATCGGCCGTGCACCAATACACATCCGACTCTTTGTAATCGAATACCCATTTCATGGTGACTTGGGTACCCAGCAGGTAGCCGGCTGAAGAATGCTGGATGCCTTTGGGTTTACCGGTTGAACCTGAGGTGTACAGAATAAACAGCGGATGCTCGGCTTCTACCCACTCTGGCTCGCAAGTATCGGGTTGGTCTTTGACCAGTTTGTGCCACCAAATATTGCGCTCTTCGCTCCAGTGTTCTGGCTTGTTGCTGGTGCGTTGGAACACCACCACTTTGCTCACTGATTCGCAGCCGCCCAGGCCCAGCGCTTCATCGGTGATCGATTTCAGTGGGGTGGTTTTGCCGCCGCGTACGGTTTCGTTGGCGGTAATCACCAGTTTGGCTTGCGCATCTTGAATCCGGTCACGCAGTGCGCCGGCCGAGAAGCCGCCAAATACCACGGAGTGGATCGCGCCGATCCGCGCACACGCTTGCATGGCCACTACGGCTTCGATGGTATGTGGCATATAGATCACCACGCGGTCGCCTTTGGCAACGCCCAGTGATTTCAGACCATTGGCAAACTGACACACGCGGTGATACAGCTCGCGGTAGGTGACGCGGGTGACCGAGCCATCGTCGGCTTCAAAAATGATCGCAACTTTATTGGCTTTGGTTTCCAGATGGCGATCCAGACAGTTGTAAGAGACGTTCAGCACGCCATCTTCAAACCATTTGTAGAACGGCGCATTGTCTTGGTTTAGCACGCTGGTAAATGGTTTTTTCCAATCCAGCATGGATTTGCCCAGGTCGCCCCAGAAACCTTCGTAATCGTTATTCGCTTTTTCGCACAGGGCGTTATAGCCTTCCATCCCCGACACAGTCGCATTCACGCGGAAATCGTCGGTAGGTGGGAACATCCGTGTTTCTTTCAGAACTGAATCGATACCGCTCATGCTGTGTACTCCTACAAGCCAAATCGGTTGGTCAAAAGGGATAGGCTGACTGTAAAGCTGGCCAGCGGGCAAAGCTAATTGTCTTTTCTGATGCGCGAAATCAATCTCGCTGATGAAGGCTGTAAGTGCTTGTAAATCAATTGCTATTAGGGTTTTTTCTTAGTTTCTGGAAGATCATCGCCGCCATCAGCGCGTCGTTTAATGGATCGTGGCGCGGCAGTGTCGGGAGCTGTAATTGCGTCAGAATGCTAGCCAGGCGTAGATCCACCTCCGGGTTGTAGGCGCTCACCATCTTGTCGTAATACAGTCCCGATACCTCAATCGCCGGATTGGGCAGGTTAATCCCCAGCCACGGCTTGAGCTGGCGATTGAGCACGGCCAGATCAAATTCGAGGTAGTAACCCACCAGTGGGCGCGAGCCGATAAAAGCCAGTAGCTGCGCTAGCGCATCAGGCAATGCCAGCCCTTGCGCCACATCCTGTGCGCGCAAGCCATGAATCGGAATGCTTTTCGGGTCGAGTGCACCGCTGGGGCGTATCAGCACCGAAAAATGCTCGGCCAGCGCAATCCGCGGGCCCTGAATGCGCACCGCGGCAATGCTAATGATTTCTGCGGTTTTCGGATCTAGGCTAGTCGTCTCGCAATCGAGACTCACCCATTCTTGCGCCGGTGGCGGCGCGAATAAAAAGGCGTATTCCGGTCGGAGCAGGCGGCGGCGTTGCTGCTGGCGTAGCCACACACTAGGGCGAAGATGCGCAAGCCAGCTCATAGTGCATCCAGCTTGAAATGATGCCGCAGCAAGGCGCGAAACTGCTTTACCACCCCAAGTGCGTCTTTGAGTAGTTCGCGCTCCAGACTGCTCAGTTGCGCGAGCGCCAATTGCGGCTCAGCCGGGCGACCCGCTTGCTGCGCCTGCAGGCCATATTTCAGCTGCAAGCCCTGCAAAAAGCTCAGGCTGGCGGCCAGATCGTTGCCCAGCGCTTCGCTAATCACTGTCCCCCCGCGTAGGGCGGCCAGCCGCTGGTAGCTATTGGTGCATCGGTTGCCGGCGGCGAGTGCCAAGCTACGCAGGCCGTGTACCAGTGGGAAAATCGCGGCTTTTTTCAGATCGATTTGGCTACTGGCCGCGCCGGGTAGCCAGCTGGGGCGCAGGCCATGGCTGCTGGCAAAGCGCTCAATCGGCAGCGCAAAATGCCCCATAAGGAGGGTATTGTCATCTAGGCATTGATCTAAATGATCTTGCAGGCGATACAGTAGGGTGGTATCGCCAATGATCGGGCTGGCATCTAGCCAGATGGCCAGGTTCATTACATGCTCGCCACTGGGCGAGCTGGTCCAGGCGCTGATCTGCTGGCGAAATTCGGCCTCACTACGCCGCCAGGCCGGGTTGCTGATCATCACGCCACCGGGGCAGGGCGGATAGCCCAATGCGATCAGGGTGGCGGTAAATTGCTCGGCGACACCGGCTAACACGCCCTGATCGACGCCGTCGGCATAGATCAGCGCGTTATCCTGATCGGTGCGCAAGATTTGCTCGCCCCGGCCTTCCGAGCCCAGTGCCAGCAGGCAAATCTGGCCGGTGAGTTCGGGCGGGACCAGTAGCTGCCAGAGCCGCGCCAGGAGTTTTTGGCGCAGCTCGCCGATCATTTCCGCGATCAGGGTAACTTTCATACCGCTGTGCTGTAGCAGCTGAATCAAGCTGTGCATGCGCTCGGCTGCGAGTTTGAGCTCGTGGGGCGAGTTGGCGCGCTCAATTTGCACGCCGATGCTGTGCGGGTTATTGGCAAGGCTGGATAACAGATCAAGCTGCTCCAGAATGCCGACTAGCTCGCCATCGCGACTCACCACCAGACGGTGAATGCTGTGCCGGATCATCAGCAGCATAGCCTCATGCAAGGTGGCATCCGGGCTAATCGTAAACAGCGCCGTGCTGGCGTAGGCGCTAGCCGGCGTGCTGGCGGGAATTGCCCCGGCGCAAATCGCACGACGCAGATCGCTCTGGCTAAACATGCGCGGCCCGGCGCTGTCGTTGAGCAGGACGGCACTCAGGCCGTGCCTATCCATGCATTGCGTGGCCTCGAGCACGCTGGCATTAGCCGGCAGGGTATGCAGCGGCGTTAGCGTCACCTCGCCCACGCGGCTGAGCATTTGCATGGCCTGGCTCAGCGCTTGCGGGCTGGGGGAAAGCTCACCAATGCGGCGGGCCACATCTTGGTAGAAAAACGCTGCAAACTGGCTATTGCGCTGGCACAGCGCGAGCACTGCGGCGCGGGGAAGTTGCCAGACGAGGGTGTCTTCCAGCGCTACAAACGGGTGGCTACTCAGGCCTTCGAGTACGGCCTTGCCGTCAAATAATTCGTGTTCGCCATACAGGCTGTCTTGCTCGTCGCCACCGGCGACCAGACCTTTCATCACCACATACAGCGAATCGACCGGCGTGTTTGCGGCAATCAGTGTTTGTCCGGCTGGGTGATATTCCAGATTGAGCTGGCTGGCCAGCTCGCGCTGCTCTTGCACGCTGAGCGTATCAAACGGCGGCTGATTGAATTGAAACGCGGTGGTCATGGTGCTGCCCCATTGAGCGACAACGCCCCGCCATGGTGATGACGGGGCGCTGCCAGATACCCGCTAGGGTATGTGTTGCAATTAGTGTTTGCTTGCGCCTTCTGCGCCGATACCCGTCATAGAGCGGATGAACTGCGCATTGAATTTGCCTTGTTCGCTGCGAGCTTGCTCGCTGTTATCCAGCACCGAGAACAGCCAGGTGAAGAAGAACGCCGCAGTCATCGAGAAGATGGCCGGGTTTTTGTAGGCAAACAGCTCAGAGCCTTTTGGATGGCCCAGTACATCTACCCATACCGCTGGGCCGAGGATAATCAGCACTACCGCCGATATCAGACCAATTGCCCCGCCAATGACAGCGCCACGGGTGGTCAGGCCTTTCCAGAACATCGACAGGAACAGCACCGGGAAGTTAGCTGACGCGGCGATCGAGAACGCCAGGCCCACCATAAAGGCGATGTTTTGTTTCTCGAACAGAATCCCCAGCAGCATGGCCACAACACCCAAGGCCAGCGTGGTCATTTTCGACACGCGGATTTCATCGGCTTCGTTGGCTTTGCCTTTCTTGATGACTGAGGCATACAGATCATGCGACACCGCCGAAGCGCCGGACAGGGTCAGACCCGCGACCACCGCCAGAATCGTGGCGAAGGCCACGGCCGAGATAAAGCCGAGGAACAGATCACCGCCCACGGCGTCGGCCAGGTGAATCGCCGCCATATTCGAGCCGCCAATCAGCGCGCCGGTGGCGTCTTTAAAGGTTGGATTAGTGGATACCAACACAATCGCGCCAAACCCGATGATGAAGGTCAGGATATAGAAGTAACCGATAAAGCCGGTGGCGTAGAACACCGATTTACGGGCTTCTTTGGCATCGGCCACGGTAAAGAAGCGCATCAGAATGTGTGGCAGACCGGCGGTACCAAACATCAGCGCCAAGCCCAGTGAAATGGCATCGATCGGGTTGGATACCAGACCGCCCGGCGCCATGATATTGGTTTTCGCGGCTTTAGCGGCTTTCTCGGCGGCTTCCGTGGCGGAAGCGACGGCAGCAGACGCGTCGGAGGCATTGGCGGCTACGGCTTTGGCTGCTACTTCGGATGCCACCGCGGCTTTGTGGGCTAGCGCTTCGGCGCCGGCGTGTTTCACCGCCACGGCTTGCTGGAACATGGTTTCAAAGCTGAAACCGGCGTGTTTCATCACCATAAAGGCCATGAAAGTGGCGCCTGAAAGCAGCAAGATCGCCTTGATAATCTGTACCCAGGTGGTGGCCAGCATCCCGCCGAACATCACATACAGTACCATCAAGATCCCCACCAGCACGACGGCGTAGGTGTAATCCAGACCGAATAGCAGTTGAATCAGCTTACCCGCGCCCACCATCTGCGCGATCAGATACAGCGCCACCACCACCAGCGTGCCAGTTGCGGCAAATACGCGCACCGGTGTTTGTGCCAGGCGGTAAGAGGCCACATCGGCAAAGGTGTATTTACCCAGATTGCGCAGGCGCTCGGCCACCAGGAAGGTGATCACTGGCCAGCCGACCAGAAAACCAATCGAGTAAATCAGGCCGTCGTAGCCAGTGGTAAACACCATGGCCGAAATACCCAGGAAAGACGCAGCCGACATATAGTCACCGGCAATCGCCAAACCATTTTGAAAGCCAGTAATGCCGCCGCCGGCAGCGTAAAAATCTTTGGCCGAACGCGTCCGGCGCGCCGCCCAGTAAGTGATACCCAAAGTGAACGCAACAAAGGCGAGGAACATCACGATGGCGTGCATATTCAACTCGCGTTTTTGCACTGCGCCTTCAATCGCCCCTGCGGCCCAGCTTGGCATGCTGGCCAGCGCGGCAAAGCCGGCTAGCCCCAGTTTTTGTAGTGTTTTCATTGTTTGGCTTCCTCGACGACTTCACGGGTCAGTTGATCGAACTCCGAGTTGGCGCGGCGCACATAAATGCCGGTCAGCACGAAAGCCGAAACGATGACAAAAATCCCCAGCGGAATACCCAGCGTGGTGACGCCATTGCCGAGTGGGGTTCCCAGTGTTGCGGGCGAAAATGCGATGAGCAGAATAAAGCCGTAATAAATCACCAGCATGGCCACGGTGAGCGCCCATGAAAAGCGCGAGCGTGTGGCCACTAGGGCGTGAAATTTCGGATTATTCTGTACGCGTTCAATCATTGAATCATGCATACGCTGCCTCCTGTGTGTAGTCCAGGCTATCGAGTGAGCCATTCCTGCACGCACTCTAATCCCTTGCCCCGATCGGCCGCCAATCGCTTTTTCTGATACATAGAATCACCGAAAGTTATGTAGTGTTGCACGAGGCTTACTTTGTTGTTTGTAATCAAGGTTTTTCGACTACGAAAAAGGCATGCTGAACGCCACAAGCGGCAAGCTTTGGGTGATAATCGCAGCTATGGAACTCTATCAATTACGTACTTTTGTGACCGTGGCGCAACAGGGGCACTTAACCCAAGCCGCTGAATTGCTGCATTTATCCCAGCCAGCGGTGACTGCCCAGATCAAAGCGCTGGAGGAGCAGTTCGGTTTGGCGCTGTTTGAGCGCTATCCGGGCGGGGTGCAGCTCACTGAAGCCGGTAAATTATTGCTGCCGGAAGCCGAGCAAATTCTGGCGCAGGCCCGCGATCTCTTGCATCAGGCCAAGGCCTTGCAAGGCGAGCCCAAAGGCAAGGTACGGATTGGCACCATTGGTGTACCAGCACGCTTGCGCCTAGGGAAATGGCTATCGCTGTTGCGGGAAACTTATCCGCTGATTACGGTGCAAACCACGCATGGGATTTCGGTGAGTGTGCTGAATGAAGTGCGCAAAAAAACCCTCGATGCGGGGTTTTATCTTGGGCGCAATCCTTATCAAAATGTGATGACGCTGCCGCTGAGCGAAATCGGTTTTTGTATCGCGATTCCGCCTAGCATGGCCAGCCAATTGCAGGAAGCCGACTGGCCAGCACTCGCGGCTGCTCCGTGGTTGGGGCTGTCGCAATTTACGAGTCTGGCGGATATTTCGCAGGAACTGTGGCGTAGTCAGAACATCGCGCCTAAAGTCGTCGGCGAGTTTGATGAAGAAGCGACCTTGCTGGAATTAATCAAAGCCGGGGTGGGGGTGGCGATTTTGGCCGAGCGAACCGCCCAGCGCTATGCGGCCGATGGCTCGATTGTGTTGTGGCGCGGTGGCGAGATTGTTACGCGGGCGCCGCTGCAGTTTATTTATTCCGGTGATCGGGCGACCGACCCGATGATGCATAAATTATGCGCTACACTCAAAACCATCTGGCAGCTTGAGGTCTAGGGTATAGCTTGGAAAGCAAAAAGGGGTATGGCCTGCAAGGCAATACCCCTTTTATTTTGCTGAGCAAAAGCAGCGCTACAAAAACTAAAACCCTGCCGAGGCAGGGTTTCGAGTATGGTCACCAGCACTGAAATTATTTCAGTTTGGTTTCCTTGTAGATCACGTGCTTGCGAGCAACTGGATCGAATTTTTTGATTTCCATCTTTTCTGGCATGGTACGTTTGTTTTTAGTGGTCGTGTAGAAGTGACCGGTACCAGCAGAAGATTCGAGCTTGATCTTATCGCGCATGTTCAATTACCTCAGAATTAGAGTTCGCCGCGCGCGCGCAGGTCAGCCAAAACTGCATCGATGCCGTTCTTGTCGATCAGGCGCAGTGCAGCGTTAGAAACACGCAGACGGATGAAGCGGTTTTCGCTTTCAACCCAGAAACGGCGAGATTGCAGGTTCGGGAGGAAGCGGCGTTTAGTTTTGTTGTTGGCGTGGGAAACGTTATTCCCGGTCATCGGGCCTTTGCCGGTGACTTTGCATACTCGTGCCATGATTCTTGTCCTAACGTCGGAACTGGAAAAGTCCACGTTTATATCACAAAAAGCACCTCGAGCTCAAGCCCGAATTGCGATTTGCTGGGTTAGTCGGAATAAGTGTGCCAGATTGCCACATTCCAGCCACGCCTGCGGCGGGGGTCGTGTGGTACAGCTGGCCGTTTTGCCCATCCCGAAAGGTGTAGCCGCCTGTCATTGGAGGGCTGACAAATCAAGGAAGATCAGTCTTTTCAATGATTTGTTATTCACTGGCTGGCGCCAGTACAGTCCGGTTGCCGTTACTTTCCATCGCGCTAACCAGGCCGGCGCTTTCCATCTGTTCGATCAGACGCGCGGCGCGATTATACCCGATTCTGAGTTGTCTTTGCACCAAGGAAATCGACGCACGGCGACTTTTCAGCACAAAGGCGACGGCTTCGTCATACAGCGGATCGCTCTCATCGCCAGCACTGCCGCCGTCGGTCGCCCACGGCGCATTGCCCGCGGCTTCAGCCTCAAAACCGCCATTCAAAATGCCTTCGATATAGTCAGGCTCGCCCAGCGCTTTGAGGGCATCCACCACGCGATGCACTTCATCATCGGCCACAAAGGCGCCATGTACCCGCAAGGGGTAACCGCTACCCGGTGGCAGAAACAGCATATCCCCTTGCCCCAGCAGCGCCTCGGCGCCCATCTGGTCGAGAATCGTACGGCTGTCGACTTTACTCGAGACCTGAAACGCCAGTCGGGTCGGGATATTGGCCTTGATCAGGCCGGTAATCACATCCACCGACGGGCGCTGGGTGGCCAAGATCAGGTGAATACCGGCGGCGCGGGCTTTTTGCGCCAGCCGCGCGATCAGTTCTTCGATTTTCTTGCCCGCTACCATCATCAAGTCGGCGAATTCATCAACCACCACCACGATAAAGGGCAGGTGCTCCAGCGGCTCGGGATTATCTGGCGTAAGCGTGAACGGATTGGTGAGTTTCTGGCCGGCCTTGGCGGCGTCGCGCACTTTCTGGTTGTAACCGGAAATATTGCGCACGCCCAGCGCGCTCATCAGCCGGTAGCGTTTTTCCATCTCGGCCACGCACCAATTCAAAGCGTTGGCCGCCAACTTCATATCGGTCACTACCGGCGCCAGTAAATGCGGAATGCCGTCGTAAATCGACAGCTCCAGCATTTTCGGGTCGATCATGATAAAGCGCACATCTTCGGGCGTGGCTTTGTACACCAGCGACAGAATCATCGCATTCACGCCCACCGATTTACCCGAACCAGTGGTACCGGCCACCAGCATATGCGGGGCTTTGGCCAGATCCGTAACAATCGGTTTGCCGGTGATGTCTTTACCCAGTACCAAAGTCAATTTGCTATTGGAGGCCTGATAAGGCTCGCTGGACATTATTTCGGCTAGCCGGATCATTTGCCGGGTCGGGTTGGGTAATTCCAGGCCCATATAGGTTTTGCCCGGAATGGTCTCTACCACGCGGATCGACACCAACCCCAATGCACGGGCTAGGTCTTTCATCAGATTCACAATCTGCGCGCCTTTCACCCCCACTGCCGGCTCGATTTCATAGCGGGTAATCACCGGGCCCGGGTAGGCCGCGACGACTTTGACTTCGACATTGAAGTCCGCCAGCTTGCGCTCGATCAGCTGGGAGGTGAATTCCAGCGTTTCCTTGCTAATGGTTTCCTGTGCTTGGGGCGCTGGGGTGAGTAGGCTTAAAGCGGGTAAATCACCTTCGCTGACGATGGGTTGCACGACTTTGCGTGGGGCGGGTGGTGGCGGTGGAGGCAGCTCATCTTCAGCAAAGAGCATTGGCTGCGCCGCCTGCCGGGCTTGTTCGGCCTGCAGTTTTTCCTGTTCTTTCTTTTCGCGTTCGAGTTTTTTCGCCACCGGCACCTCGGCCGGGGCTTGGGCAATAATCAGCGGGGCTTTGTCATCTTGTTTCTTTTTCGCGGCTTGTACTTGCTCTTCACGGGCGCGCTTGGTCATGCGACCGATCCGGCGGTCGTGGGCGGCCTGGATGCCATCGGCCACTTTCAGCGCAGCCCATTCGATGGCTGCACCGAGGTTTTCCATGAGATTGAGCCATGAGAGCCCGGTAAACAGCGATACGCCCAGCCCGAAGCTGGCGAACAGCAGCATGGTGGCGCCACTAAAGCCAAAATTCGCCATTAGCCAGCCGCCCAAGCTAAGCCCCAGAATACCGCCCGGCTTGTGCGGTAGCTCCAGTGTGAGGCTATGCAGGCGCAGCGCTTCCAGACTGCTGCTGGAGAGCAGAATAAACACAAAGCCAATGCAGGCCAGCAAGACCACAGGGCGCGATGACTCGGTGACTCGGTCAATCCGCCGGTAGCCCCATAAGATCGCCGCCACCAGAAAGAGCGTCCACCACCAGGCTGAGACGCCAAAGGTATAGAGCAACACATCGGCCAGCCAGGCGCCAAACGCGCCGCCGCGATTGTGGATCATGGCCTCCGTTGCGCTGTGTGACCAGCCCGGATCCGAGCGGTGGTAGCTGGTGAGGGCGAGCAAGACAAAGCCCAGCAGTACCACCAGCAGCAGCCACCAAGACTCGCGCAGTAAATTGGCCACGGGCGCAGGCAGGGCCGGCCGGGTCGAGACATTGGGGACGTTTTTCTTGCGAAACAGGGGCATGGTGTGGGGCTGATGGACAAACGCTTTCGCGATTATAACGGCTGGGCTGCGCACTGCAGCAGAAAAGCGACTAATGCGGCATATTTATCTGTCGTGGGCGTGTCAGCTGCGGCGGCGAGGGGCTTTATTGCAAAAAACGCGCTTGCCAGGCTTGGTATTGCGCGTAAACCTGCGCATTGAGCTGCTCTTTATCCGGCTGGCTGGCCGGATCGATCGGGGGGAACACATGATAATGCACCACCCGGTTGCGACTAGTGCTAATGCGCCAGATTTTTTGCAGCAGGGTTTCGCCCGGCCCCCATTCAAAATCGGCCTGCGCCTCGTGATGCAAAAATACGGGTAGCAGCGGCACGCCAGTGGCTTGTGCGGTGACAAACGCGCCGTGTAGAAAGCGCGGCGCCAGCCAGCGGCCTTTGCAGCCGCCTTCTGGGTAGAGCGCAATATTGTGTCCAGCTTGCACCGCAGCGATCAGTGCCTGCTGTGCCGCTTGGCGCGAAGCTTTGCTTTCCCGCTCCACAAACAACGTGCCGGCCGCGGCGGCAATTCGTCCGACTAGCCACCAATCGCGCACCTCGTGTTTGGCCAAGCTGCGCACTGGAAACAGTGCCGGAATTCCGACGTCTTCCAATGCGGAGGGGTGATTGGCGATCAGGATAAATTGCGCCGGCAGTGGCCCGGGGTAGTGCTGATGCAAACGTAATTGCACCCCCAGCGCGCGCACAAAACAGCGACACCAGCGATGAAATAGTGCGGGGTATAGGTGGCTAAGCCAGCGCTGGGGCAGCATTGCGAGCAATACCATCAGCAGGGTAAAGAATAGTAGATCAAGCCAGCCGAGTAAGCGCCAGCTGAGGAGCAGCAAAGTCTGCATGGCTTGCCCCGAGATGGGTGGGATAAGCTGACTATAGCGGCTGGCAGGCCGCTTTGCCGCGAGGCAGTGGGGATGGGGAGGATCGGTTGGGGTATTGCGCTAAAAGTCTTGATAGATAATGCTTTTAGATCAATACCTGCCCGGGTATTAGTGGTGCAGGAAACCTGCCAGCTTGTTTTCGAGCAGGCGCGGATTTTCGCCATTGGCGATGGTTACCAGCCCCTCGGCCACCATTTCACGTCGGCGCACTTCCAGCATCACATAATGCTTGAGCTTATTGGCGATCGGTAGCAGCAATAAGTTGGCCGCACCCACGCCGTAGATGGTGGCCACAAAAGCCACGGCAATCCCGGCGCCCAGTTTGGATGGGTCGGTGAGGTTTTCCATCACATGAATCAGCCCCAATACCGCGCCCAAAATCCCGAAGGTGGGGCTGTAGCCGCCGGCAGACTCCCAGATTTTGATCGCGGCGCGGGCTTGGTCTTCGTAGGCATCGATATCCAGCTCCAGCGCGCGGCGCACGGTATCGGGCTCGGCGCCATCCACCACCATGGTGAGGCCGCGTTTCACAAACGGATCTTTTTCGCTATTGACGTAGGCTTCTAGCGCGAGCAAACCACCCCGGCGAGCCTGCTGGCCCCAATTCATCAGGGTGGCGAGGATTTTGCGAAAATCCATATTCGGGGGGATAAAAATCCAGCGCAGCATTTTGATGCCGGCGACGAAATGGCGCATTTCGGTTTGCAGCATCACCGCCCCGGTGGTGCCACCGATCACGATCAGAAAGGCGGTAAATTGCACCAGCGAGCCAATGTGCCCGCCTTCCAGCCAGTGGCCAAGCACAATGGCCGTCAGGCCGAGGATGATGCCAAATACACTGATTTTATCCATTTAACTCAGCCAGTCTTTGAGTTTGCTGCGCAAACGGGCCACCGCTTGCGCATGCAGTTGGCACACCCTTGATTCGGAAACGCCCAGTACGGCGCCGATTTCTTTCAGATTCAGCTCTTCGTCGTAATACAGCGCCATCAGCAGTTTTTCGCGCTCGGGCAAAAGGCCAATGGCTTCGATCAACTGACCGCGAAAACGGCCGTCGCTCAGAATATCGATGGGGTTGGCTTTGTGATCGGCAGCATACTGATCGAGCTGATCATTATCGCCATCTTCTTCGAAATCTTCGTAATGCACCAGCTGATGGCCACGGGCTTCGCCCAGCATGGCTTGATAATCGGCCAGCTCAATGCCCAGCTGGCGTGCCACTTCGCCCTCGGTGGGCGCGCGGCCTTGCTGTTGTTCCAGCGCGACAATCGCTTTTTCGATCTCGCGCATGTTTTTGCGCGCTTGCCGCGGGAGCCAGTCGGCGTTGCGCAGCTCATCGAGCATGGCGCCCCGAATGCGCTGGCTGGCAAAGGTTTCAAACAGCACGCCGGCTTCCGGATCAAAATTGCGCGCCGCTTCCATCAGCCCCATCAGGCCAACTTGAATCAAATCATCTACTTCCACGCTAGCCGGCAGCTTGCTCATCATGTGATAGGCAATTTTGCGCACCAAGGGCGCGTGCTGCTGCACGCGATCTTCTTCGCTGCTGCTTTGGGTGCTGCGATAAAGGGAGAGGGCGCGGTGAGCTGACATAAGACGGGTGAATTCAAATCGGCTTTTAGTGTAGCTGACTAATCCGCTTTTGACGAAGTCAGTTGTTGCTCTAATTGCGTCAGTGCGCGGCTCAGCGCCCGCTGCAGACCGGCGGCGGCGGCCTCAGGCTCGGCGCTGGCCAGTGCTTCACGGATCGCCAGCGGGTAGCTAAAGCTTTGCGTGCCGCGATGCAGCTGCAATTGCAGCTCCAGCACCGCAGCGGGCTGGGCCGGATCGCTCACATCGATATACAGCGCGAGTAATTCACCCTCCAACAGCCAGCTGCTGGCAGCGCTGCCGGCGCTGGGCAGTACTTGGGCAAATAAACCGCTGCTGCGCAGCCATTGGCGCAGATTTTGGCTCAGTTGTACTGGCGGTGGGGCAAGAAAACCATGGTAGGGGTCGGCCACAAAGCGCTGCGCTGTTTCGCGATAAACCAGTGCGCTATCGCGAAAAGGCGGCGCCGCGCGCAGCTCTTGCACTTGCAGCGCGCCAAAACGGACGCTTTGGGCGCTGCCCGTGCGACTGGCTTGCAGCAGAAAATCCTGCCGCGCTGGTGGGGTAGAGCTGCAGGCGGTGCAGCACAGCAGCAACAAACAAAGCAGTTTTTTCATGGCTTAGGCGGCGTGTAACGCGGTGGATATTGATCAAACAGTAGCGAGCTGGGGCGTTGTTTGGCCTGTTCGCTCAGGGCTTTCAGATTGCTACTGGTGGCATTGAGATTATCGATGATTTGCTGCACATCACCTTCGCGCTGGCCGCTTAGGCGATCTAGCCTAGCGGTAATGGAATCAAGCCGCGCCACGGTTTGGCTTAGCTCCGGCCCCGATAGCAGGCGATCTGCCGATTGGGCGGCACTGGCCAGATGTCGCGCGGCCTGTTGCAAAGACGGATCCGCCAGCATCGTGCCCAACTGCTGATTGCTGGTGCGCACTTCCTGAATCAGGGCAGAGCTTTCACTGGCAATTTGCGCCAGGGGCAGGCCATTGACGGTGCGCAAGAGCTGGGTGCTTTGCCGGCTGAGATTAGCGGTATCGAGCTGATCGAGTTTGGTGTTGAGGGTGCGTAAGGTCTGGTTAAAGAGCCCGATGGATTCATTCAGATCCAGTCGCTGCATTTTGGCCATCAGATCTTGGGCACTGCTCACCAGCTGATTCACCGTGCTATTGGCCGAGGGGATATACAGATTTTCGGGTTTCCACTGAATGGGTAGGGGCGGATTATCACGCGGGTTTTCGTAATCGATTTCCAGATAGCTGGTGCCGGTAAGGCCCTGCGGTGAAAGTTTAACCCGCAAGCCTTTGCTGATTTCGCGATTTAACTGCGCTTGTGCGCTCTCGCCCGCCGCCGGTTCGCCCAGAATGGCATGATCAAGCTGGGCTTCCACCAGGACATATTGCTGGCGCTGGGCCGCGGGCAGCTCGCCTTGATAACGGCTGTAGGTAAAAGTAATGGCGGTGACCTCGCCAATCGCCACCCCGCGGTAACGCACTTTCGAGCCAATATCGAGGCCTTTTACCGATTCATTGAAGTAGGTTTCCAGTGTGCTGCGCGGTTGCCACCAGCGGCCGCTGCCCACGCCAATCAGCAGGGCTGCGCCCAGCAAAATGGCGAAAATGATGAATAATCCTAAGCGAAAGTAAGACGGTTGCTTCATAACACACTCGCTGTGCCGGCGCGGGCGGGGCGCGCAGCGTGGAAAAAGTGGGCCACCCGTGGATCGCTAGCTGCCGCCAGCGCAGCCGGGGTGTCGATGGCCAGAATACCTTGGATGGATTTATCCAGCATGATGGCCCGATCGGCAATCGCCGCAATGCTGGCCAGCTCGTGGGTGACTACCACGATGGTCACGCCTTGCGTTTCGGCCAGCCGGCGGATCAGCTGATCCAGCTCGGCTGACGTGACCGGGTCAAGGCCAGCGGAGGGCTCATCCAGAAATAAAATCTGCGGGTCCAGCGCCATCGCCCGGGCGATGGCCGCGCGTTTTTGCATCCCGCCCGAAAGCTCCGCCGGGTAAAAATCGGCAAATTCTTCCAGCCCCACCAGCCGCAGTTTCAGGCGCGCCAAGGTATCGATGGCGGCTGGATCCAGCGGGCTGAAACTGCCGAGTGGGAGCTTGATATTATCCAAAATCGATAGCGAACCAAACAGCGCGCCGGATTGATACATGACGCCAATCATGCGCAGTATCTGCTCGCGAGCCTGATTATCTGCGCCCACCAGCTCATTACCCTGGATGAGTATGCTGCCGGCCAGCGGAGGGTAGAGGCCGATCAGGTGTTTAAGCAGGGTGGATTTGCCGCAGCCCGAGCCGCCCAGAATGGTCACCACTTCGCCGACTTGAATATCAAAATCCAGCTCGCGCAAAATCAGGCGCTCGCCCCAGCCACAACTTAATCCGCGCACCTGAATCGCTGGCTGCATGCTTACCATCCCAGGTGGTAGAACACCACCGCAAAGAGGCCGTCGGTCACCACCAGCAAGACCAGAATCTGCACCACTGCGCGGGTGGTCGAGGCGCCGACGGCGCTGGCGCCATTGCCGGTGCTCAGCCCGCGCAAGCAACCCACCGAGGCCACTACCAGCCCAAAGGCCACGGCTTTGATCAGCCCGGTAAGGATATCCAGCGGCGCCACTTGGCCGCTGAGCTGCGTCCAGAAGGTGGCCAAGGGAATTCCAAACCCTTGCAAGACGATGGCCCCCCCCAAGAGGGCAATCACCGAGGCCCAAATTGCCAGCAACGGTAGCATCAGGGCGCCGGCCAGCAGTCGTGGCAGTACCAGAAAATTCATGGGCCGGTAGCCAAAGGTGACCAAAGCGTTGATTTCTTCATTGACCTTCATGGTGCCGATTTCGGCGGCAAACGCCGCGCCAGTGCGCCCGGCGAGCACAATCGCGGTCATTAGCGGCCCCAATTCGCGCAGCACGGACAAGCCGAGCAAATTAGCCACAAAGACTTCCGCCCCGAATTGCCGCATCGGTATCGCTGATTGAAACGCCAGAATAATCCCGAGCAAAAACGCAATCAGGCTGATGATGGGCAGGGCATTGGCACCCACCTGCTCGCACTGGCGCCACAGCTCGGCCCTGCGCAATAGCTGCGGGCGGCGCAAAGTGAGGGCGAAAGCGGCAGCCGCTTCGCCAATAAAACTGATTTGCTCGGCCAAATCATTGAGCCAGAGGCTAATGGCACGGCCAAGGCGGCTGATCAGTGGTAGTTCACCGGTTGGGGCGGGGATGTGTAATGGCTGACTGGGGTTGAGCGCCTGCAAGAGGCGCTGGCCATCGGCCGAGAGATGTTGCAGTTGGGCGCCCGCTTGGCTTAATTCAAACAGCAAGGCCGCGCCGGCGCCATCCACGCGAGTGACGGCGGCTAAATCGAGGGTTTGTCCTTGCCAATCGATCGCGCGGCAGGCAGGCCAGAGCTGGCTGGTGCTGTGTAAAGTGAGTTCGCCGCTGATGGCATAGCCCCCGGCGCGCAGCTGCAATGACTCGGCAATAGTCGTGGCGGCTGCGCTGGGCTTAGCCATGTTGCAGCCTTTCGCTGAGCAAGCGCGATGATTCCACCAGCCGGTGCACAAAATGCCCCGGGCTGGCATTGATGGTAGTGGGGGGTATCCAGCGCAAGATCACATCTGCCAATTGCCGCAGGGCAATACTAGCCTCGGTATCGGGATAGGCCTCCAGCACGCTACGGCCTAAACGCATGGCGCGGTTCAGTTTGGCGTCTTCCGGCACAAAGCCGATCAGTTTGAGCTGCAGGCTGCCCAGAAACTGCTGGCATACGCTGCGCAAGCGCTCAAACAGCGCCATGGCTTCGGTGAGGTTATCCACCCGATTCACCAGCACCCGAAAATCGCGCCGCGCATAATCGAGCGCCAGCTGTTTGATGGCGGCATAGGCGTCGGTGAGAGATTCGGCGCGATCCGAGAGCACAATCACCACATCGTCGGCCGCCAGGCTCAGACTAGGGATACCGCTGCCCCCGGCCGGGCGGGTATCGAGCAGCAGATAATCCACATGCTCGGTCAGCGCTTCAAACTCGGCCGCCAGCCAGCTTTGCTCGGCTTCGTTGAGCTGGCTCATGCTGTGCGGGCGGCTGGCCAGCGGTAAAAGCTGGGCATTCAGCGGCGTATCGATCAGGCAATCGGCCAGTGTGGCTTCACGGCGCAAGACATGTTCAAGAGTAAAACCCTGCTGCAGGTGCAGGCGATTGGCCACGTTTTGTGCGCCGCTAAATTCATCCAGAATCATCACTTCACGCTGGCGCTCGGCCAGTGCGGCGGCCAGATGGATGACCAGCGTGGTGGTACCGGCATCGCCGCGGCCGCCACACAGGCTGATGCTACGGCAGCTCACCGGGTTGACCAGTTGCCGGAGCCCGGCGGCCTGATCTTGCCAGCGTTTAGGCACGGCCCGCTCCCAGATTCAGGGTGAAATCGGTGGGGGTATCTTGCGTGCTCATAAAGAGCGGGTATTCATCCCGTTGCAGCTGAAACACGCTATTGTCCTGCTGGGTTTTAAAAGCCCGGTCGAGCAGGTAGCTGAGATTGGCGCGGTGCAGATCTTCCGGTACACGCTGGCCATTGGTCACAAACTGCAGCGGCAGGCGATGGCGAATCGCCACATCCAGGCTGCCACCCAGCGCCACGGTTTCATCGAGCTTGGTCAGAATGCAGCCCAGCAAATGATGGTTGCGATAGCGCCGCGCAACATCATCCAGCGTGCCAGCATGGGCATTGGCCGCCAAGAGCAAGATGGTGCCGACATTGTCGTGCCCCAGCATGGCCAATTGCTCGCCAATGCGCTGGTCGCGCTGGCCCATCCCGACTGTATCAATCAGCACCAAGTGGCGCTCGGAAAGCTCGCCCAAGGTCAGTTGCAGATCGGTTTCGTCTTTTACCTCATGTACTGGCACGCCCAGAATCCGGCCATAAATGCGCAGCTGATCATGCGCGCCGATCCGGTAGCTATCGGTGGTGAGCAGGGCCACGGCTTGCGGCCCGTAGGTGAGCGCCGCGCGTGCGGCCAGTTTGGCGACCGTGGTGGTTTTGCCCACACCGGTCGGGCCAATCAGGGCATACACCCCGCCGCGCGCAACCAGATCGTCGTTTGGCCCGGTGGCTGGCAGATTATGCGCCAGCGCGGCTTTCACCCATTTGATGCCGGTATCCAGGCTCATGCCGGCCGGCATTTTGTCGATCAATTGCCGCGAGAGAGCGGCACAAAAGCCCGCGCCGAGTAAGAGGCGCAGAATTTCGAGTTTTTCCGGCGCATGCTTGCTCAGCTCGCCCCAGGCCATGCCGGCCATCTGGCTTTCCAGTAGGCCACGCAACATGCGGATTTCGCGCGCGATATCCTGCATGGCTTCTTGGTCGATGTTATTTTGGGGCGCAGCCGGTTCGTCTTCAAAACTAAATACGGGTAGCGGTTTGCTTGGCTCGGCCGCCGGGCGCCGTGGCGGTGGGGCTGGGCGCGCTGTGGTGCCGGCAGGGCGTTCTGGCGGCGGTGGCACCACGCGTTCACTGCGCTGGCTGGCAAATTCGGTAAAGGGCACTTCCTGCCGCGCCGCTGGCTCAGTGCGCGAGCTCAGTTGGGCCTCGCTGCGGGGGCTGAGATGTGGTTCTGGCCGCGACTCGACCGGGTCAAGGCGCGGTTGGCGATTGCTGCGCAGTACCGAGGGCGGCTCGTACGGGCTGTCGTCCAGTTCTTCCGGCGTTTCGTCGTCAGGAATGGCATACGAGCGTGCCAGCGCTTTGGCAATGCCCGGGCGTGGCGCTTCGGTTTGCGCGCTACTCATCAGGCGGGCGCCATTTTGCGCCGCACGCGGGCTGGGCTTAGGCGGCGCGCTGACCGTTTGCACATTGGTGAGCGCGGCGACATCGGCATCGGCGACGGCCATGATTTCGATCCCACCGCCGGCCACTTGCCGGTTGGACAGGATAAGCGCGTCCGGGCCCAGTTCATCACGAACTTGGCGTAGGGCTTCGCGGGTGGTGGCACCGAAGAATTTTTTGACGACCATAGCGGCAGATTATCGCTGTTGCCGCGCAACTGCACAATTGATCTGCGGTGGCTGCGTCAGTTTTACTGCTGAATGTTGCAAGAATTCAGCAGTAAAACAGCGTCTTAGCCGGCGCTTAGCCATTGGCACCCAGCACGCCAATGATGCGCAAGGTCTTCGATTCGGGGATTTCGGTGTGCGCGATCACCCGTAAATTCGGGATTGAGCGCTTTAAAAAGCGTGACAGCATCGGCCGCAACTGGGCCGGCGTGATGATCACCGGGTTAATGCCCTGCATTTCCAGCTGCTCGGAGAGCTGCGCCGCTTGTTGCAGTAGGCGCTCGGCCAGGCCCGGCTCCAGCCCCCCTGGCGAGCGGCCGCTGGCAGCCGAGAGCAGGATATTTTCTAGCTGCGGCTCCAGCGCCACCACCTGCAGCTCGTTTTCACCCGGGAATAGCTGATGCACGATGGCGCGGCCCAGCGCCACCCGAACCATTGAGGTAAGCTCGTCCAGATCTTGGGTGCGGGCGACCGACTCGCCCAGTGTTTCCAGAATGGTGCGCATATCGCGGATATGCAGCCCATCTTCCAGCAGGTTTTGCAGCACTTTTTGCAACGTACCAATTGCCACCACTTTGGGTACCAGCTCTTCCACCAGCTTGGGCGATTCTTTG
This sequence comes from uncultured Chitinibacter sp., assembly GCF_945957625.1. Classification (NCBI taxonomy): domain Bacteria; kingdom Pseudomonadati; phylum Pseudomonadota; class Betaproteobacteria; order Neisseriales; family Chitinibacteraceae; genus Chitinibacter; species uncultured Chitinibacter sp. The sequence goes on along the minus strand of NZ_CAMFLP010000012.1, from coordinate 79,471 downwards.
CTGAAATGATCGAGTAGGGCTTGCACTTCTTCGCGTCCCAGTAGCTCGGCGGCGTGTGATTGCAGAATATTCGAGATATGCGTGCCAACCACGGTGGAGGCATCGACCACGGTGTAGCCCATGGCTTGGGCCTGATCGCGATAACTGCTATCTACCCAGATGGCGGGTAGGCCAAAGGTTGGATCGGTGGTGGCGGTGCCGGGCAAATTGCCGGCGGCATTACCCGGATTGATGGCCAGCCACTGGCCAACAAAGGCTTCGCCCAAGCCTACGTCGACGCCTTTGAGCTGAATGCGGTATTGATTGGGGCGCAGCTCAAGGTTGTCGCGGATATGGACGGCCGGCACCAAAAAGCCCAGCTCTTGGGCAATTTTTTTGCGGATGCCGCGAATACGGCGCAGCAATTCGCCATCCTGATTGCGATCCACCAGCGGAATAAGCCGGTAGCCTACTTCCAGCCCAACCGGGTCAACGGCTTGCACATCGGCCCAGCTGACTTCCTGTAGCGGCGCTTCGGCCGGTGAGGTGGGGGCAGCGCCAGGCGCAGGCGCGCCACCCGCGCCGCCGCCACTGGCCGCGAGGAGGTCTTTCTGTTTTTGCTGGTCGGCCCACCAGGCGAGGCTACCGGCCAGGACGGCCATCAGCAGAAAGGCGAAATGGGGCATGCCAGGAATAATGCCCAATACCGCCAGCACACCCGCCGTGACATACAGTACCTGCGAGCGGGCAAACAGCTGGTTGAGCATCTGTTGCGACAGATCTTGCTCGGTGCCCACCCGTGACACCACGATACCGGCGGCGACGGAAATCACCAGTGCAGGCACTTGCGCCACCAAGCCATCACCAATGGTCAGCATGGTGTAGGTACGGGCGGCTTCAGCAAAAGGCAGATCGTGTTGCAGCATGCCCACCAGCATCCCTCCCACCAGATTGATCACCATCACCAAAATGCCGGCGATCGCATCGCCGCGGACGAATTTACTCGCACCATCCATTGAGCCGAAGAAATTCGCTTCATCGGAAATCTCGGTACGGCGGCGGCGGGCTTCTTCTTCGCCAATCAGGCCGGCATTCAGATCGGCGTCGATCGCCATCTGCTTGCCGGGCATCGCATCCAGCGTAAAGCGGGCCGACACTTCGGCGATCCGGCCAGCGCCTTTAGTGATCACCACAAAGTTAATGATGGTCAGAATAATAAAAGCCACGATCCCGACTGCGACATTATCGCCAATCAGCACATGGCCAAAGGCTTCGATGACTTTACCGGCCGCGTCGCCGCCAGCGTGGCCCTCGGTGAGCACCAGCTTGGTTGAGGCCACATTCAGCGATAGCCGTAGCAGCGTGGTGACCAGCAGCACGGTGGGAAAGCTGGAGAATTCCAGCGGCTTGTGCGTGTACATGCTCACCATCAGCACAATGACCGACAGCGCAATATTGAAGGTGAAAAAGAAATCGAGCAGCAGCGGCGGCAGCGGCAGAATCATCATGCCGAGCACCATGAGCACCAGCGCGGGTGCGGCCAAACGAGTCAGGTTAATGGACTGCATTTCTAATACGGGCTACCTGTATGGCTTGCTGCGCCTTATTGAATATAGCTTAGGGCGATATACCCTGGTTTTCGTTTTCGGGGTCTAGCTCGGGTGGTACGGGCAAGTCGGTATTCAGTACCGGCTCAAAGCCGCCCTCGCGCCGGTAGAGATCCAGCTGGTAAATGTAGGCCAGCACCTCTGCGGTGGCAGTATACAGCGCGCTGGGAATTTCTTCGCCCAAGTCGGCATGATGATACAGCGCGCGTGCAAAAGGTGGCGTACGCAATACGGCCACTTTATTGTCTTTGGCAATTTCGATAATGCGTTCAGCGAGCAGAAAAGCGCCTTTGGCCACCACGATGGGCGCACGCATTTTGCTGTCGTAGCGGATGGCCACGGCATAGTGGGTGGGGTTGGTGACCACCACATTGGCTTTCGGAATCTCGGCCATCATCCGTTTGCGCGCGGCTTCACGCTGCAACTGGCGAATCCGCGCTTTCACGTGTGGATCACCTTCGGCTTCTTTGTGTTCCTGCCGCACTTCTTCTTTGGTCATGCGCAGGCCTTTGTAGTAATCCCACAGCTGATAAGGCACATCAATCAACACAATCACGGCCATGGCCGCGATCACCAGCAGAAGCGTGTGGCGGGTCATCTGCCAGAGCATGCCAAAGCCCGAGTCGGCGGGCATGACCAAGAGCTGGATAAAATCGGCGCGCTCTTGCCACATCAACCACGCGGCAACGCCACCGATCAGCGCGGATTTAAGGATGGTTTTGATGGTTTCGACGATGGTGCGCGGCGAAAACATCCTGCCAATTCCGCTCATCGGGTTGAGGCGGCCAAAATTGGGCGTGAGCGCCTCGCCGCTAAATAGCCAGCCCCCGATCAGCATGGGGGTCAGAATGGTGACCAGTACCACTGCGCCAAAAATCGGTAGCAAGGCGATGATGGCGATTTTGCCCAGGGCAAACAGCATTTCTCCCATCGCCGCGGTGCTAATCAGCTGCTGGCGCTGAAAACTCAGCGCGGTGACCATGATTTCTTTCATGGCCGCATAAAGATCCGGCCCGGTAAAGATGATCGCCACCAAGCCCACCAGCAAGGTGGCAAAGGTGGTGAGTTCGTGCGAGCGCGGCACCTGGCCCTTTTTGCGGGCTTCATCCAGCCGCCGCTGGGACGCCGGTTCGGTGCGTTCGAGATCTGAATCTTCTGCCATGCCGGAAGTGTATCACTGGGGGCTGATTTCGAGCTTGGCATCAACTTTGCTTGAAGGGGGCTGACTCTTTTTTGTGGTGTCCGATCATGGCGGCAAATACCTCAAACACCATTTCAGCGCTCACCGCTACACCGAGCAATACCGGTGGCAAAACCACACGCGATAACGGCAAAGCCGGCGCGGTGGAATTTGGCGCGCAATTACGTAATGAGCTGGGCAAGCAGCGCGAGCCGCAAGCCAGCGAAAGCCGTGAAAAGCCAGCGGCCGAGGCCGCAACTAAAGCCGAGCCAAAACCGGCAGAAAACCAGGCGGCCAAGCCGGCGGATAAAGCCGCCAACCAAGTCGCCGCCAATGAGTCAAGCCCGGCTGAGCAAGCGGTTGCAGCAGCTAATACGGTGGTAGATCCGAATGTAGCCGCCTTGCTGGCCGCGGCCAATTTGCAAGCGCTGAATAAAAACCTACCACAGCTCAATCCGGCGACTCAAACTGAGGCTGCAAACGATTTGGCTGGCGAAGCCGGCGCTTTGAATCTGCTGGGCGCAAATGGTTTGCCCGCCAACCCTGAAGCCGCGCAGACTGAGGAACCTAGCCTGAATGCGGCAGTCAATGGCTTACTCAATGGCCAAAATCAACGCCCGCAGCAAGGTGATGCAGCGGCAAAGATTGCCGTTGAGGCGGGCAATGGATTGCCGCTAAACGGGGCTGCGGCAAAAGGGGAGCAAGCCGGTTTGGGCGAGTTTAGCCAGCAATTACAAACCGCGCTGCAGGCCGCGCCCGCGCCGGTGAATGCCAATCCGCAGCATCTACAAGCGGCGAGCCATAACACCGCTACGCCAGTGCCTAGCCATTATGTGGCTACGCCGGTGAATGATCCGCGCTGGGGCGATGCGGTGGCGCAGCGGGTGAGTCTGATGCTGGGCAAGCAAGAACAGCAGATTCAAATGCAGCTTAATCCGCCTAATCTGGGGCCGATGGAAGTGCAGCTGAATCTGGGGGGCGAGCAGGCGAGCGTGGTGTTTACTTCGCAGCAAGCCGCCGTGCGTGAGGCTTTGGCGGCGGCCACACCGAAGCTGACGGCGCTGCTCGCCGATCAGGGGATTGTGCTCAATAATGTGCAGGTGGCATCGGAATCTTTACAGCAGCAACAGCAAAACGCTTTTGCCCAGCAGCAAAGCCAGCAACGGCAGTCATCCGGACAGCCTGCGCTGCCTTATGGTCAGTTGGACGCCGCGAATGGCACTCAAGTACTTGATCGGGTGATTAATTTAAGCGATGTGCGGGTACCTGGCGGTAGTACGCGAGTGAGTCTATTTGTCTAGTTTTGCAATGTGTTACCTGAAAAATGCTTGCTTAGCGCTTGTTTTATAGTATCTTTTGCAGTAGTGGTCGAAAATGCCTCAGCATCGCTGGGGTATTTTTGCATTCGACCAAACGACCAGTTTCATCCTTTTGCTTCATGAGGCAGTAATCTATGTCTGACGCCAAAGCAGCAGCGCCTGCGGATGCCGCGCCAAAGCCCAAGAAAAACATCCTGCTGATTATCGTGATCGCCCTGTTGGTGTTGATTCTGGTCGTGGGTGGATTGCTGGCCTTCTTCATCCTGCGCACCCCGGCCGAAGGGCATGCCGATGAAGCGGTGGCCGAAGCCAATGCGGCCGCTGAGGCAGAAAAGAAAGAAAAAGAGAAAAAGAAAAAAGAGAAGGAAAAAGAAGGTCATCACGCTCCTGTATTTGACAAGCTGCAAGATCAGCCCTTTACCGTCAATCTGGCGGGTGATACGGGCGCCGTACTGCAAGTGCAAATCATGGTTGAGCTGGCCGAAGAGGCCGACAAGCAGCGCCTGAAAGATTTCCAGCCCAAGGTGCTCGATGCCGTGGGCCGTTTGCTGCGCTCGAAAAACTTGGAAGAAATCAAAACCGCGAAGGGGCAGGAAGACCTCGCCCGCGAAATTCGCGAGCAACTAAACGTCATTCTGGAGGCGGAAGCCAAGGATGAAGGGGTGTTGAGCGTGAACTTCACGCAGTTCTTTTATCAAGAAAATTGATAAGAGCTCGATAAGTAGTTAAGCAAAGGCAGATAGAGCGAAAACATGGCTGACGATATTCTTTCCCAGGAAGAAGTCGACGCGCTGCTGCGGGGGGTAACGGGCGAGCAGGACGAGGTCGAAGAGGAAATCGACCCGCATGCGGTCCGTGACTACGACATTGGCCGGCAGGAACGGATCGTTCGTGGCCGGATGCCGACGCTCGAGATTATCAACGAGCGTTTTGCCCGTAATTTGCGCATTGCCTTGTTTAATTTCATGCGCCGCAATGCCGAGATTAGCGTCGGCCCAGTGCGGGTACAGAAATACAGCGAATTTATCCGCAATCTGGTGGTGCCCACCAATCTGAACATGATCCACATGAAGCCGCTGCGCGGCACGGGTCTGTTTATTTTTGATCCTGATTTCGTGTTTCTGGTGGTCGACAATCTGTTCGGCTCGGATGGTCGCTACCATGTGCGGGTAGAAGGGCGTGATTTTACGCCAACTGAGCAGCGCATTATTCAGCGACTGTTGGATGTGGTGTTTGAAGAATTCCAGAAGGCCTGGCAGCCGGTGTTCGAGTGCGAGTTTGCCTATGTGCGCTCGGAGATGAATACCCAGTTTGCCAATATTGCGACCCCCACTGAGGTGGTGGTGGCATATACCTTCAAGATCGAGCTGGGTGCGGGCGGTGGTGACTTCCACGTTTGCTTCCCGTATTCGATGTTGGAGCCGATTCGCGATTTGCTCTACAGCAGTATGCAGGCCGACCGGATCGAGGCTGACAATCGCTGGACCAATCTGATGCGCAAGCAGGTGCAGCATGCTGAGGTCGATCTGGTGGCCACGCTGGGGGAAACCAAAATCACCCTCGGCGACATCCTGAGTTTAAAAACCGGCGATGTGATTCCGTTGGATATCCCCGAAATCATTACCGCCACCGTGGACAGTGTGCCCGTGCTGGAGTGCACCTATGGTATTCTTCACAAGCAATACGCCCTGAAAGTGCAAAAGCTGATGAGTACAGCCGAATCACTGAGCGGGCAGGAAGACGAATCGCACGAGGAAGGCCATGGCTGACGAAAACAATCCAGCAGAAGAAAATCCAGAAGACATCATGGATGACTGGGCGGCAGCGCTGGCAGAGCAAGAAGTTGCCGATAGCAGCGGCGCCACCGGAGGCGGCAGCGATGCCCAGCCGGCTAATATTTTCCAATCGTTTGACGCTAACGCCGTTCCGGCCGGGGCTCCGAATAATATCGATATGATTCTCGATATTCCGGTGGCGCTGACGGTTGAGCTGGGCCGCACTAAAATCGCGATCCGCAATCTATTGCAGCTGGCACAGGGCTCGGTGGTTGAGCTTGATGGCTTGGCGGGTGAGCCGATGGATGTGTTGGTGAATGGCTGTCTGATTGCCCAGGGCGAGGTGGTGGTGGTGAATGAAAAATTCGGTATCCGCCTCACCGATATCATTACTCCAGCCGAGCGGATTCGCCGCCTGCATAAATAAACCGATGCGTATTTTGCCAATTTTAGTGAGCGGCAGCCTTAGCGGGCTGCCGTTGTCCGTTTGGGCCGCCGCCAGCGGCCCTGCCTTAGCCAGCAGCTCGCCGAGTGGCGTTGGCTCTTTGCTGCAGGTGATGCTGGCGCTGGGCTTTATTCTGTTGCTGATTGTGGGGGCGGCGTGGCTGGTGCGCCGATTCTCGCTCTTGCCGCAAGGTTTGCAGGGGCCATTGAAAGTCGTGTCTGGGGTGATGGTGGGCCCGCGTGAGCGGGTAGTAGTAGTGCAGGTGGGTGGCCAATGGCTGGTGCTGGGTGTGACTAGCCAGCAAATCAACCTACTGCACACGCTGAGTGAGCCACCAGAATTGCCCGCCGCAACGCCGGTGGCGCCGGCTTTTGCCCAGTGGCTGCAGGCGGCACTGGCCAAGCGCGGCCTGAATACCAAGCCGGATGGAGGCTCTGATGCGCGCTGATCGTGCTCGCTTATTGCTAATACTACTGCTGGGTATATTGTCCCCCGCCTTGTTGGCGAACGAGCCGGCAGGTATACCCTTTATGACTTCAACGCAAACCGCGGGAGGGACGGCCTATTCGCTGCCGATTCAAACCCTGCTGTTTATGACCGCGCTGGGGTTTATTCCGGCCATCTTGCTGATGATGACCGCCTTTACCCGCATTGTGATTGTGTTATCGCTGCTGCGCCAAGCGCTGGGTACCATGCAAAGCCCGCCCAATCAGGTGATTGTGGGGCTGTCTTTATTCCTGACTTTTTTTGTGATGTCGCCGGTGTTCGACAAAATCTACACCACGGCTTATCAGCCCTATAGCGCCAACCAGATCAGCTTTAACGAAGCGCTGGATAAAGGCGCGGTGCCGCTCAAAGACTTTATGCTCAAGCAAACCCGGCAAAAAGATCTGGCCTTCTTTCTCGAGGTGTCGGGGGCCAAAGCGCCGCAAGGGCCGGAAGATGTGAGCTTGCGGGTGTTGGTGCCGGCTTTTGTGACTAGCGAGCTGAAAACCGCGTTTCAGATTGGGTTTATGGTGATTATTCCTTTCCTGATTATTGATCTGGTGGTGGCCAGTATCTTGATGGGGATGGGGATGATGATGGTTTCGCCCGTGATGATTTCCTTGCCCTTCAAGCTGATGTTGTTTGTGCTGGTTGATGGCTGGACACTGCTGATGGGCTCGCTGGTGCAAAGCTTTTACGTGGGAGGCTAGCGCATGAGCCCGGAAATGGTCGTCACCCTGCTGCAAAAAGCCATGGAAGTGATGGTGCTGTTGTGTGGACCGGTGTTGCTGGCCACGCTGGTGCTGGGTTTGTTGGTGAGTATTTTTCAGGCCGCCACCCAGATCAATGAGGCCACACTGTCGTTTATCCCTAAGCTACTGGTGGCCTTTGTGGTGCTGGTGCTGGCCGGGCCATGGATGCTGGAGCTGATCATGGATTACACCATTCGCCTGTATCAGAGCATTCCGCAAGTGATTGGCTAAATGTGGGTTGTTACACAGGCGCAAATCGAGCTCTGGCTGGCGCTATTCTGGTGGCCATTTCTGCGCATTCTCGGCCTGATGCTGGCCGATCCGTTTTTCTCTAGCCGCCGTATTCCTATCCGCGTGCGGGTGCCTTTGGCGATTGCACTGGCCATTGTGGTGGCGCCAGCGCTGCCGCCTATGCCCAGTGTGCCGGTGGTGTCGCCCGATGGCATGCTGATTGCCATGCGCGAGCTGCTGGTTGGGGTAGCGATGGGCTTTGTAATGCGGCTGACCTTTACCGCGGTGGAAATGGCCGGGCATCTGGCTGGTTTGCAGATGGGGTTGGGTTTTGCCTCATTTTACGATCCGCAAAATGCCAGCAATACGCTGGCGGTGGCGCAGCTCTTAAGTCTATTAATGCTGTTGATGTTTCTGGCAGTAAACGGCCATTTGCTGATGCTACGCATCTTGCTGGAAAGTCTGATCCAGCTGCCGGTGGGGCAGGTGCAATTGAATGCGCGGGGTTTTGAGCTGTTGGCGCTGTATGGCGGGGTGATTTTTCGCACCGGAGTCTTGCTGTCTTTGCCGGTGCTGGCAGTCTTGCTGATCACCAACCTGGCCATCGGGGTAATGACCAAGGCCGCGCCGCAACTGAACGTTTTTGCGATTGGTTTCCCGCTCACCTTGGGAATTGGCTTTGCGGCCTTATATTATTCTTTGCCCCTGTTGGGGCCGCAAATCGAGACCTTGCTCGCCACCAGCAGCAAGGTGATTGCCCAGATTTTGCAGGCCTTTGGTCAGCCCAAATAAACCCGCTCATATCCTCTGGCAATCAGGCCCATTGAAAAATGCAATACCCGAGTGGTTTAATCGGGTATTGGCCTCTGATATAATTTCACCCTGAATACACATTGAGAGATCCTCATGAGCGCAACGATTGCCGACGTGCAAAGCAGCCCCGATGTGCGCAACATCGCCATCAATAAAGTGGGCGTGAAATCGATCCGTCACCCGATCAAGGTCGCAGACCGGGCCGATGGCGTCCAGCACACGGTGGCCACCTTTGATATGTATGTGTACCTGCCGCAGCATTTCAAAGGCACCCACATGTCGCGCTTTCTGGAAATCCTCAATAGCCGCGAAAAAGAAATCTCGGTGGAAGCGCTGGAAGACATGGTGCGCGAGATGTGCGACAAGTTAGAGGCCGATTCAGGCTATCTGGAAATGCGTTTCCCATTCTTCATCAACAAAACCGCGCCGGTGTCTGGCGTGCAAAGCCTGATGGATTATGAAGTCGCCCTGATTGGCGAGCTGAAAAATGACGTCTTTACCCAGCGCCTGAAAGTGCTGGTGCCGGTAACCAGCCTGTGCCCATGTTCGAAAAAAATCTCGGCCTATGGCGCGCACAATCAGCGCTCACATGTCACCGTGGATGCGGTGCTGGGCGAGCATATCTGGATCGAAGAAATCGTGACCTTGGTTGAGCAGCAAGCCTCGTGCGAGCTGTTTAGCTTGCTTAAGCGCACCGATGAAAAATACGTGACCGAGCGCGCGTATGATAATCCGAAGTTTGTCGAAGACATGGTGCGCGACGTGGCCGCCAGCCTGAATGCCGAGCCGCGGATTGTGGCCTATGTGCTGGAGGCGGAAAACTTTGAGTCGATTCACAATCATTCGGCGTATGCCCTGATCGAACACGACAAACGCCGCTAAATTCACTGGGCTGCTGCGCCATTGCATTTTGGATTCAGCCGGTGCTCGACATCCTCATGGACGTCATGCCCATTCCGGTGTCTGCACTCCGTGTGAATCCCAAACTGCGCTGGCTCGCTAGCCCATTGAGCTTAGCTTGGTATTCATTGTGAAGTATCATCAACATCTTCAAAGGCTCCTTAGGAGCCTTTTGTTTTGGAGTGGGCGATATGTATATCATTTTGATTGGGTATTTGTTTGTTGTGATTATGATGTCGCTCGGGGCGGGGAGTATTACCGTCGGGCTCTTTTATTTCATATTCTTGGCGGTATTACCTACCTGGGGTATTTTGGCTTTGCGCCGCAGTGTGCAACGAGGCAAAGCGGCCCGCGCGGCCGACCTCGCCGCGCGTGAGGCCGCTCGCCAAGCTGCGCTTGAGACCGGCGCCGCCAGCGACAATCCCCCAAGCGACAAATCCGCAGGGGCTTGAGATGAGCCAGCCCGTGGTGACGCTCATGACCGAGCGGCTGATTTTGCGCGATTGGCGCGCTAGAGATTTGCCGGCCTTTGCGGCCATGAGTGCCGATCCAGACGTGATGCGTTATTTTCCAGCATTGCTGAGCCCTAGTGAAAGTGAAGCCTATATCTCATTATTTCGCGAACGTTTGCATGAACATGGCTGGGGCTTTTGGGCGCTGGAGTTGCGCGACAGCGGTGAATTTATCGGTATGACGGGGCTAAATATCCCGCGTGTAGCGCTGCCGTTTATGCCCTGCGTGGAAATCGGCTGGCGACTGGCAAAGCCGTACTGGGGGCAAGGGCTGGCGTGTGAGGCCGCGACCGCCGCGCTGGAGTTTGGCTTTACGCAATTGAATCTGGATGAAATCGTGTCGTTTACCGCGCTGAGTAATCAGCGCTCGCAAGCCTTGATGCAGCGCCTTGGTATGCAGCTCGATGCGGCGGGCGAGTTCGACCATCCGGTCTTAGCGGCCGATCATCCACTGCGGCGGCATTGCTTGTATCGCTTGCAGAAAGAACAATTTATCAGGGGTATATAAACAAAGGCCAATCAATGATTGGCCTTTATGCTGATACCTGCCGATGTATCCGGCGACGCGCGCTTAGTGCGGCATAAAGTGATGCACCAGCGCAATCGGCATCGCCCCGGCTACCATCAGCAGTACCTGGTGTAGGGTGTCTTTGATGTGCGGACGTTTGTGCAAGGTCGGGATTAAATCGGCAATCGCCACATAAATCAGGCTAGCCGCACCGAGCGCCAGCAAATAGGGCTGCGCAGTTTCCACCACGCTGAGCGAGAAATACGCCAGCAAACCACCAGCCAGCGCCGCCAGCGATGAGAGCAAATTAAACAGCAGCGCCTTGGCCTTGCTATAGCCCGAATGCAGCAGCACGATAAAATCGCCGACTTCTTGCGGGATTTCGTGGGCAATAATCGCCACGGCGGTGGCAATGCCAACCGAGGTATCGGCCATAAACGCCGCCGCAATCACCGCGCCATCCAAGAAATTATGCAGCGTATCGCCGACCATAATCATCATGCCGGCGCGGCCATGCTCGCTGCCATGGCTGTGCCCGTGCCCGTGCCCGTGCGAATGACCGTGATGTTCGCTATGTTGGTGTTCGTGCGCGCTACCCGCTAATTCTTCACACGCCTCGTGATGGCAATGCCGCCAAATCACCAGCTTTTCCATGATGAAAAAGATAAAAATCCCGAGCAAAATCGTGACCGAAATTGCTTCCGGGCTGGCGTGTGGCGCATGTTCAACCGCTGCCTGTACGGTTTGGGAGGCCGCATGCTGCACGTCAGTCAACAATGACAGCTCGCTCGCGCCATGCGCGTGACCCTCATGTCCGCCATGCGCCCCGAAGGCGTGCGGCAAAATCTCTAGAAATACCGCCGCCAGCAGAGCGCCCACGGCGAAAGAAACCAGTTTGGGAATCCAGTGTGGCTTGGCTAAATACGCCATCGCCGCGGCGGCCAATACGCTGAGCACGCTGCCCAGCAGGCTCATGGTAATGATCCAGCTTAATGTCGACATCGGTAAAAATCCTGCAGATGCAACACTGTATCATAAAAAGCTTGTGCTCGGCATGAGAAAGGTTCTCATCTTCGCTAGGTTTGCTTTGCATGCGGGCGAGGCTACGCATTTGAGCGACATGCGGGCGCTAGGCTTTGACAAGCTAGCTCGGCATATTTAATCCTCAGTGTTTGATAGCACGGGGGTGCAAGATGGGTTTTGTGATGGGCACCTTGGTGCATACCAAGGACGGTTTGCGAGCGATCGAGTCGTTGCAAGTCGGGGACTGGGTATTGGCGAAGGATGAATCCGGTCAGGGTGATACGGCCTATAAGCGGGTACTGAAAACGCTTCGTTTTGAAGACAAGGAAATTTGGTATCTTCAATTTGGCTGGATGCGATCATGCGATAAACCACAGCCATAGGCATGGAAAGGTTTTCTGACTTGCACCCGAAATCACCCCTTCTGGGTTCGTGGGCGCTGCGAGCAACAAGCAGGTGGTTTGGAGCTGCTTGTATTCGATGAATACACGCCACATGATGTGTGGCGCCGCGCCGACCTGCTCGAACCCGGCATGGTGCTTGAGTTGGCCAATGGTGATTTGGTTGTGGTGACCAAATCGCTTTATCTGGCGCAGACCGAAAAGGAACAAGTGGGCTTTATCCAAGGAAATGGAGCTCCCGAGGCTTGGCAATATGATCTGGATGGCCGCTTGGTTGAGTTTGGCCCAGCAGGACCAACGACCGATATGCGGATATTCCCAGAGTTGGTGTACAACGAAGCACTGGAAGGTAAGGGCGACGAATTCGAGTTTCCGGTGTACCGTACGACGGCGTACAACATCGAGGTCGAAGACTTTCACAGCTACTACGTCGGCGAGATGGGTGTTTGGGTGGTGAGTGCAAATTGATCAGTCGGTCATAGATCTGAGGTGGGCAAGCCTGGTGGTTGTGTATCGCATGGCTTGTCGCGCTATTTGATTCGAGTACAGGAATTCATATGCCGTTTCTTTTGGAAAACGAGATCGAGGCCCGAATGGGCGAGCGCAGAGATGATCCGCTGCAACCTTGCGGATTAATTGCAGGTACTGTGGTGCATACCGCGCAGGGCTTAAAGCACATCGACGAGATTCAGGTTGGTGAGTTAGTACTGGTGTTGAGCGAGCAGAGCCAAGCGCCGTCGTATCAGCCCGTCAAGACCGTTTCTGTGACTGATGCACAGGCAATCTGGGTGGTGAAGTACACGCTGGCGGCCGAAGATCATTTGAAGAAAGACAAACCGATTCATCATCTGTATGTTACGGCCAAGCACTCTTTCTGGGTCAATGGCCGCGGATGGATGGAAGCGGCTGAGTTAAGCGCCGATCTGGATCTGCTATTGCCCACTGGCGGCATCGGGACGGTGCAACAAGTCTGGCCGGTGTGGCGCACGCCTGTGGCGGGTTTAGGCTGGGTCAGAACGGATATTCTGGGCATGCCCGATGCCACCGAGGCACATATCGTTGATTTTCGCGATGGATGTAATCTTTGGTCTTATCCATTGTTTCGACAATGGGAGGCTGTAGTGCCATTTTCGGGATTTGGTAATGAAGATACATCCATTTTTGATCATGAAGGTATGTGGGAAATTCACAGAAGCCTAGACCGTACCTTGAGACAGCCGGTCTATCATCTGGAGCTTGCAGATGGGCAGGGCTATTGTGTCGGTGAAGCTGGGGTTTGGGCGGGGCAATACGTGAAAGTGGCGAGCTAGTTTGTAATGAAAAAGGGCGCATCAGTGCCCTTGGTTTTTCGGTAAGAATGAATTATTCCAGCCAAATCAAACTTGCCAAACGCCCTGTTTGCCCATCGCGGCGATAGCTGAAGTAGGTTTCAGCTTGCGTCACCGTACATTGGTCACCACCATAAATCGCAGTAATACCCAGGGTATGTAATCGCTGGCGCGCCAATAGATAGATATCCGCCAGCCATTTACCCCCACCTTGTGTCACAAAAGCTTGCTCGGCTTGTGCATCGATGGCCATAAAAGCCGCGCGCACTTCGTCGCCGACTTCAAAGGCGCTCGGGCCGATGGCGGGGCCGAGCCAGACGAGGATCTCGCTGGCGGGGCAATCCATTTTGGCGACTGTGGCTTCAATCACTCCATGACACAAACCGCGCCAACCCGCGTGCGCTGCGGCGACCACGGTGCCGGCACGGTCGCAAAACAGTAGTGGCAGACAATCGGCGGTCATCACCACGCTCACCACGCCCGGCGTGCGGCTGTAGCTGGCATCCGCATCCACCGGCTGGGTGATGGCGGCCGCATCGACTACCGCCACCCCGTGTACCTGATTGAGCCAGCGGGGCTGGCTGCCGCAGGCGGCGGCCACGATGGCACGATTGGCCGCAACCTGCTGCGGATCATCGCCCACGTGCTGGCCTAAATTCAGGCTGGCATAGGGCGGCAGGCTGTGGCCGCCCAGCCGCGTGGTTTGCAGGGCGCGCACACGGGCCGGGGCTGGCCAGTTGGGGGTGTAGAAGGCAGGCGTGGGATTATTCACGGGTGTAGATCACTTCGCAGTCGTGGTCGTCATCTTCGTCATCATCATCTTCGTCGGCATCATTGGCCATGGCCAATTCGGCGCGCAAAGTGCCGATCAGCTGTTCCAGATCGAATGGCGTTGGCGCTTTCCATTCCATGGTTTTGCCAGTCACCGGATGCACGAGCGAGAGTTTGCGCGCATGCAGGGCTTGCCGATTGAGTTCTTCCAGCGCCAGTCGCACCTCGGGCGAGATATCCAGCCGTGGCGGGGTGCCATAAACCGGGTCGGCCGCTAGGGCGTGTTTCAGGTGCGCCATATGCACGCGAATCTGGTGCGTGCGGCCGGTTTCCAGGCGGCATTCAATCAGGGTGTAGCCAGCAAATTTTTCCAGCACCAGATAATGGGTGATCGATTCTTTGCCGCTGTGAATCACGGCCATTTTGGTGCGATCTTTCGGGTGGCGGCCAATGGGCGCATCCACAGTGCCATCGCGGCGAATTTCGCCACTGGCCACCGCCAGATAGTGGCGTTTTACCGTGCGCTCTTGCAGTTGCTTCACCAGATGGTTTTGCGCTTGCAGCGTGCGCGCCACCACCATCAAGCCGCTGGTGTCCTTATCCAGCCGGTGCACAATGCCAGCGCGTGGAATGCTGCGCACTTCGGGGTAGTGAAACAGCAGGGCATTTAATAGTGTGCCTTCCCAGTTGCCGTTGCCGGGGTGCACCACCAAGCCGGCTGGCTTGTTGATGATCAGCAGCGCTGCATCTTCATATAGCACTTCCAGTGGCAGATCTTCGGCCACATACGCCACTTCATTGGGATCGGGCTGAATGGAGACGGTGAGCGTTTCACCGCCCCAGAGCTTGGTTTTGGTGGTGGCGGGGGCGCCATCGAGCAAAACCTGTCCGTCTTTAATCCAGCCGGCCATGCGTGAGCGGGAGAAATCAGGCAAAATCTTCGCCAGCGCCGCGTCGAGCCGGGTGCCAGCTAGGTCGGCGGGCACAGTCAGCACACGGGTGTCTGCGAAGTCGTTATAATCGTCGAGTTCAATATCGGATTGCATCATGAATAAGATTCTACCTCGAATCCTCGTTTCTGCCTTGCTGATCGGTTTAGTGGCAGGTTGTGCCAGCACCGGCAGCACCAACGATGAAACGAAAAACTGGTCGGCGGACAAGCTGTTCAATGAAGCTAAATCCGAGCAGGCCAGCCGCAATTTCACTAAATCGAATCAATTATTCGAGCGGTTGGAAGCGCGTTTCCCATATGGTAAATATGCCCAGCAAGCCCAGCTGGAAACCGCCTACAACTATTACAAAGATCAGGAGCCCGCGCTGGCGCTGGCGGCAATTGATCGCTTTATGAAGCAAAACCCAACTCATCCAAGCCTGGATTACGCGATGTACCTGAAAGGGCTGGTGACGTTTAATGAGTCGCAAGGCTTCTTGTCGGTACTGTCTAAGCAAGATATGTCCGAGCGCGATCCCAAAGCGGCCAAAGAGTCATTCAATGCATTCCGTGAATTGGTCACCCGCTTTCCTGAAAGTAAATATGCCCGCGATGCCCAGCTGCGGATGGGGTATCTGATCGGCGCGCTGGCCAATTACGAATTGCACGTCGGCCGCTACTATTTCAAGCGCGGCGCGTATCTTGCCGCAGCCAATCGCGGCAAAGCGTTGATTGATAACTACAGCAATACCAAGCAAGTGGAAGGCGCGCTGGGGCTGATGTATCAGGCTTACGATAAGCTGGGCATGACCGATTATCGTGATGATGCTAAACGCGTGCTGCTGAAGAACTTCCCAAATAGCAAAGCGCATGAGCAGGAAGTAGCGAGCGACGCTTACTGGTGGGCGCCAATTTAAGTTGCTGAATCAAGCTTTTGTGCAATTAGATCAAAAATATTGCAGCAAAAGCTTGACGCGACTGAGATGCGTAACTATTATGTGCATCTCTTTTGGGGGTATAGCTCAGTTGGGAGAGCGCTTGCATGGCATGCAAGAGGTCAGCGGTTCGATCCCGCTTACCTCCACCAAAGAATACAAAGTGAGTGTGTGACAGCCTGACGAAGTTAGTTGTACGCAGTCCCCATCGTCTAGAGGCCTAGGACACCGCCCTTTCACGGCGATAACCGGGGTTCGAATCCCCGTGGGGACGCCAGTTTAGGCGGCCAGCACACATTGACTTACCAGTTAAGTCCCCATAGTTTAGCGGTTAGAACACTGCCCTTTCACGGCGGCGGCCGGGGTTCGATTCCCCGTGGGGACGCCACAATAAAAAAGACACCTGTGGGTGTCTTTTTTCATTTCTGCGTTGATTTTATCTACTGCTACGGCCTCAGGCGCTTGGTTCGCGCTGATGTTTATCGAATTCGATGCGGGCGTGGGCCAAACAGGCATAGAAATCGATCTGCAATTGCTGGCAGAGTGATAAACACTGCTCCAACTCATGCGTGATTTCGTGGCTCAAACGCTGATGCGTGAGCTGTTTGGTGCTGTTGCTGTTGTCGCTACTTGCCATGATGCCTACCTCTTGCGGGTTCGACGCGCACTACAGAGCATAAAACGTGCCATCGACGGATTACTGCTAACCGTTTTCCCAATTTATTGCACTGCACGATTTCTTGCTGCTGCCGTCGGTCATTTCGGCTTAGGTTATTTCATACAGGGTATGGGTATATCTATGTGCCTATCTATTCTATTGATTTTGATGGCTATACCTGCTGATTGCTAAATCTACTGCGCCGCTGTGTTGCTGCGGCTTTGCAACATGCTGGCTAACCGGGCGGAGCAGATGCTGGCGCGCACAGGCAAGTTTTGCCGCCTAGCTTTGCGCCGCCGGCAAAGCAACATGCCTGTCATCCAGCTTGTGTAGTGCCTTACGTGAAAATAATATGATGGTTTTTGCATAATTAAGGGGCAGGGGATGGACGAGCAGATGCAGAGCAATCGCTGGGCGATCCAGTTTCATGGACAAGGTGGCGAGTATTTCCGGATCTGGATTGTGAATCTGTTACTCAGCGTCCTCACCCTGGGCATATATTCGGCCTGGGCCAAAGTGCGGCGTTTGAAGTACTTTTATGGCAATACCGAGCTGGCTGGCTCACGCTTTGATTACACCGCGCAGCCGGTGAAGATTTTGATTGGTCGCCTGATTGCCTTTGCCTTCTTTGCCTTGTATGCCGTTGGCTCGAATCTGCATCCGTTACTGGGCGGGCTGTTTGGGCTGTTATTCCTGCTGGTGTTGCCATGGATGATCGTGCGCAGTATCCGGTTTAATCTGCGCCAAACCCGTTATCGCAATGTGCCTTTTGATTTTCATGGCACGGTGTGGGGCGCGGTCAAAAATTACCTGCTGCTACCGCTGTTGCTGATTCCTTCCCTAGGGCTGGCCTTGCCTTATGTGCAGCATCAGCAGTTCCGTTTTGTGGTGGATCATGCCAGCTTTGGCGATCAGCGCTTTAGCCAGCTGGGTTCGGCGGTGGGGGGCTACTATCGCGCGGCCTTGGCCGGCTTGGGCGTGATGCTGGTGGTGGGGCTGGGTTTTGCCTTTACTGCCGGCGCGACGATTTTTGGCGCGGGCGTGAATTTGAGCGAGCTGAATAAAAGCAATCCGGCGCTGCTGATCGCTGCGATTTTGCCGTTGGTGATTGGCTATATCGTGATGCTGGTCGGTTTTAGTGTGGTCGCAGCAGCCGTACGTTTGGCGCAGGCCAATTTTGGCTGGCGGCAAACCGCACTGGGGGCGGTGAGCTTTGATAGTCAGGCCAGCCCCTGGGCATATGGCGGCATGATGGCGTGGCGCTTGCCTTTGGTGGTGCTCACGTTCGGCCTTGCCTTGCCATGGTTAAAAGTGGCGCAAAGTCGCATGCGCCTGAATGGCATGAGCCTGCAAGCGCCAGAAGGGCTCAATCAATTTAATGCCGTAGTGCAAAATGCCGGCTCGGCGGTAGGCGCCGAAGCCACTGATCTTTTTGATGTGGATTTAGCGATCTAATGCTGAGCGCCAGCTATCTGGATGGGCATAGCAGCCACCTGTTTACGGTGCAATTAAGCCGCGTGGATGAGCACCTGCTAATCCTTGGCGAAGGTTGGGAACGGCAAGTGCCATTGGCGGCCTGCGCCCTAGAGCCCATCTTGGGCAATCTGCCAGCTCGGCTAAACCTGCCTGATGGGGCGGTGCTGGAGTGCCCGGCGGCACAGGCCTTGGCCGAATTACTCGGCCAAGGTCAGCAGCCACTGGCGCAACTGGAGGCGCGTTGGCGCTACAGTGTACTGGCGGTGTTGGGGATTGTGCTGGCGGCGGTGCTGCTTTATTGGCAAGGTATGCCGCTGGCCGCGCATCTGGCGGCCAAGCTCACCCCAGTGAAGCTCGAAGCCATGCTGGGTGAGGCCACCCTGGCTTCGCTGCCTAAGTTCGGGATTGGATTGCAACGCAGCCAGCTGCCGCCGGCACGCCAGCAGGCTTTGCAGCAGCGCTGGCAGGCACAAACGCAAGCGAGCCATTTTCCGTATCAGCTGCATTTTTATGATTTGTCCAGCGTAGGCGCCAATGCCTTTGCCTTGCCGGGTGGGCAAGTGGTGGTCACGGATCAGCTAGCCACGCTCTTGAGCGACGATGAAATTATCGCGGTCTTGCTGCATGAAATGGGGCATGTTGAGCGCCAACATGGGCTACGGAATGTCTATCAGGCGGCCGGTTTGGGCCTGATTGCCGCGGTGGTGCTGGGGGATGCGCCCAGTGCGGTGAGTAATGTTGCGGCCATGGCTGCGCTGGTGGTGCAACTGGGTTATACCCGCCAATTTGAACGCGAAGCGGATGAGTTCGCCGCCCAGCGCCTGCGCGCGCAAGGGAAATCGCCAGCTTTGCTGGCCGATGCGCTGGAAAAACTCGTCGGCAGCCAGCCTGCGCATACTGAAGTGCCCGAGCTACTGGCCACGCATCCGGCAACGGCAGAACGCTTGCGCACATTGCGGCAGCCTTGAGTCTCGGCGTAGGCTGCGATGAGCTAACTGCGGCGGCCTCAATCGTTGCAATTAAGTCAGCCACAAAAAAGCCACGGCATGCCGTGGCTTTTTTATTTACGCAGTGTCTGCGCTTATTTCTTGCGTTGTGGTGGCAGGTCGGTACACACGCCTTTGGCCACTTCGGCGGCCATACCAATCGACTCGCCCATGGTGGGGTGCGGGTGAATGGTTTTGCCGATGTCGACTGCATCCGCGCCCATTTCGATGCCCAAACACACTTCACCGATCATGTCGCCAGCGTGCGGGCCCACAATCGCGCCGCCGAGGATTTGGCCGTTTTCAGCGTCGAAAATCAGCTTGGTAAAGCCTTCATCACGACCATTGGCAATCGCACGGCCCGAAGCGGCCCATGGGAATACGCCCTTGGTGATCTTGATGCCTTCTTTCTTCGCTTGATCTTCGGTCAAACCCACCCAAGCCACTTCTGGATCGGTGTAGGCTACGCCTGGAATCACGCGCGCGTCGAAGTACGCTTTGTGATCCGCGGCGTTTTCCGCTGCCACGTGCGCTTCGTGTACGGCTTTGTGCGCCAGCATAGGTTGGCCCACCAAATCGCCAATCGCGAAGATGTGCGGCACGTTGGTGCGCATTTGCTTGTCTACGGCGATAAAGCCACGCTCGTCAACGATCACGCCAGCGTTTTCGGCGCCGATTTTCTTGCCGTTTGGAGAGCGACCAGTTGAATACAATACCAAGTCGTAGCATTGTGCTTCGGCAGGGGCTTTCGGGCCTTCAAACGTCACCCAGATGCCGTCTGCTTTTGGCTCAATGCTGGTGGTTTTCGATTGCAACATGATGTTGTCAAAACGGTGTTTATTCCAGTCTTGCCATACTTTCACCAAGTCACGATCCGCGCCTTGCATCAGGCCATCCGACAATTCAACCACGTCTAGACGCGCGCCCAGTGTTGAATACACCGTACCCATTTCCAGACCGATAATACCGCCGCCGATGATCAACATGCGTTTTGGAACAGATTTGAGTTCCAGCGCGCCCGTTGAATCAACGATGCGTGGATCGTTCGGAATGAACGGCAATTTCACCGCTTGCGAACCGGCCGCGATAATCGCTTTGGCAAACTTGATGACTTTCTTCTCGCCAGTCAGATCTTTGCCCGTGCCCGAAGTCAGTTGCACTTCGATGTGGTTGGCATCAAGGAAAGTACCGATACCGCGCACGTGCTCAACTTTACGCATTTTGGCCATACCCGCCAAACCGCCAGTGAGCTTGTTGATGACTTTTTCTTTGTAGCCACGCAGACCATCGATATCGACTTCTGGTTTGCCAAATTTGATCCCGTTGGAGGCCAAGTGGGCTACTTCATCGATCACCGCTGCATTGTGCAGCAAGGCTTTCGATGGAATACAACCCACGTTCAAGCACACGCCACCGAGTGAGCCATAACGTTCAACGATCACGGTTTTCATGCCCAAGTCAGCCGAGCGGAAAGCTGCAGAATAGCCGCCAGGGCCTGCGCCCAAGACCATCATATCCACTTCCATGTCCACCGCGCCAGCGTATTGGCCGGCCGCGGGTGCAACAGTTGGGGCAACTGCAGGCGCAGCGGCAGGTGCGGCCGCCGGAGCTGGGGCAGCAGCGGCAGGGGCTGGCGCAGCGGCGCTCGCGGCCACTTCCACGATGGCGATCACGCTGCCTTCTGACACTTTGTCGCCGACGGCGACTTTCATTTCTTTGATCACGCCGGCGTGAGTGGCGGGCACTTCCATGGTCGCCTTGTCGGTTTCCAGGGTGATCAGACTTTCTTCAACGGCGATGGTATCGCCGGCTTTCACAAAGACCTCGATGATGGCCACATCGCTATGGCCGCCGATATCGGGTACTTTCAGTTCGATTGTATTGCTCATTTTTTGTCCTGTGAGGTCAAGGGTATGAGGTGGGAGCAATTGTGGGTATTGCTCTGTAGAGCAATACCCCGGCTCTCACGCCTCGCAGAATTAGAGAATCAAGCGGCGAACGTCGCTGAGCAATTTGCCCAGATACACGGTGAAGCGACCCGCTTGCGCGCCATCGATCACGCGGTGATCGAACGACAGCGACAGTGGGCACATCAGCCGTGGTGCAAACTCTTTGCCGTTCCACACTGGTTTGATTTGCGATTTGCACACGCCCAAGATCGCGACTTCTGGTGCATTCACGATTGGGGTGAAGCTGGTGCCGCCGATGCCGCCCAAGCTTGAAATCGTGAACGTCGCGCCTTGCATATCGGTTGGCTTGAGTTTGCCTTCGCGTGCTGCGAGCGACAATTCGGTCAACTCTTTGCAAATCTCTTTCAGGCCTTTCTTGTCGGCGTCTTTGATCACCGGAACCACCAAGCCATTTGGCGTGTCGGCCGCAAAGCCGATGTGGTAGTACTGTTTCAGCACCAGATTGTCGCCATCGAGCGATGAATTCATTTCTGGGAAGGCTTTCAGCGCTTCAGCCGCAGCCTTGATGATGAAGGCCAATGGGCTGATCTTCAGGCCTGATTTTTCCCACTCTTTGCCCACTTGCTTGCGGAATTCTTCCAGCTCGGTGATATCGCACTCGTCGTTGAATGTAACGTGCGGGATAACCACCCAGTTGCGGTGCAAGTTCGCGCCAGAAATTTTCTTGATGCGTGACAATGGCTTGGTTTCGATCGGGCCAAATTTGGCGAAATCGACTTTTGGCCATGGCAACAGATCCAGGCCACCGCCCAGTGAGGCAGCTGCTGGTGCAGAACCTGCTGCGAAGGAAGAAGCCACTGCGCTGGTCATCACCGATTTCACGAAGGACTGAACGTCTTCGTGCAAGATGCGGCCTTTCGGGCCTTTACCGGCTACTTTGCTCAAATCCACGCCCAATTCGCGCGCAAATTTACGCACTGATGGTGAAGCGTGCGCTTTGTTGAAGTTCGCTTCGTCAAACTTAGCTGGCGCAGACGCGACTGCTGCTGGCGCTGCTACTGGAGCTGCTGCGGCTGGAGCCGCTGCAACGGGCGCTGCTACCGGAGCAGGGGCGGCGACTGGAGCCGGCGCTGCCGCAGGCGCAGCTGCTGCCGCGCTAGAGCGCACGGTCAGTACCAAAGCGCCTTGTGCGACTTTATCGCCAACTTTTACGGCGATGCTTTCAACTACGCCGGCCGCCGTTGATGGCACTTCCATGCTGGCTTTGTCAGATTCCAGCGTAATCAGGCCGTCGTCAATCGCGATGGTGTCGCCCACTTTGACATTGACTTCAATCACTTCCACTGCGTCGAAATTGCCGATATCCGGCACATGCACTTCAACCAGCGCTGCAGCGGCAGGCGTAGCCGCAGGTGCTGGTGTAGCGGCTGGTGCTGCTGCCGGAGCCGCCGCAGCAGCTGGGGCAGGGGCGGCGGCAGCCGCACCCACTTCAAGCAACAGGACAACATCGCCTTCTGAGGCTTTGTCGCCGACTTTGATCTTCATTTCTTTTACGACACCGCCTTCGGTGGCCGGCACTTCCATGGTGGCTTTGTCTGTTTCGAGGGTGATCAGTGATTGTTCTTTTTCGATGGTGTCGCCAGCCTTGACGAACACTTCAATGACTTCAACGCCCGCGTGGCCGCCGATGTCCGGGATTTTCAATTCAATAATATTGCTCATGTCTGAATCCTGTGAGGTGGGGGTATTGCCCGCCGTTGCTCATTCAGCCTGCCAGAGAAGGGTATACCCCGGCAGGCTGGTCTCACTTAACCTATTACACGGTCCATGGTGCTGGACGGTCGGTGCGGATGCCATACTTGGCAATCGCCTCGGCCACTTTCGCTGCTGGCAGCTGGCCTTCGTCGGCCAGTGCTTTCAGCGCAGCTACCGCTACGTGGTAACGATCTACCTCAAAGAAGCTGCGCAGTTCCGAGCGGCTGGCTGAGCGACCGAAACCATCGCAACCCAGCACGACAAAGCGGTTCGGAACGTATTCGCGAATCTGGTCGGCATAAGTGCGTTTGTAGTCGGTAGCAGCAATCACTGGACCTTGCGCGTCTTTCAGGCACTCGGTCACATAAGGCACGCGTGCTGGTTCGGTTGGGTTCAGATAGTTGTGGCGGGTGGCGGCCATACCGTCACGACGCAGTTCGTTAAAGCTTGGCGCTGACCAAATGTCGGCATCAATGCCGAAATCGTTTTTCAGCAGATCGGCTGCCGCGATCACTTCGCGGAAGATGGTACCCGAGCCCATCAGCTGAACTTTCAGCTTGCCGGCTTCGCCTTGTTTGAATTTGTACAGACCTTTCAGAATGCCCGCTTCTGCACCCGCCGGCATGGCTGGATGGGTGTAGTTTTCGTTCATGACTGACAGGTAGTAGTAGATGTTCTCTTGGTCTTGGTACATCCGGCGCATACCGTCTTGCACAATCACCGCCAGCTCGTAAGCGAAGGTTGGATCGTACGATACGCAGTTCGGAATAAACTCGGCAAACAGGTGGCCATGACCATCCTGGTGTTGCAGACCTTCACCATTCAGCGTGGTGCGACCGGCGGTACCACCAACCAAGAAGCCGCGTGCGCGCAAATCGCCGGCGGCCCAAGCCAGGTCACCAATCCGTTGGAAACCGAACATCGAGTAGTAGATGTAGAACGGAATCATGGTGTGGCCGTGATTCGCGTAGGCTGTTGCGGCGGCGATCCAATCTGACATCGCGCCAGCTTCGTTAATCCCTTCTTGCAGGATCTGACCGGTTTGCGACTCTTTGTAGAACATCAGTTGGTCGGCATCTTGTGGCTCGTACAGCTGACCTACGTGTGACCAGATGCCCAATTGACGGAACATGCCTTCCATACCGAAGGTACGGCTTTCGTCTGGAACGATCGGCACGATACGTTTACCGATTTGTTTGTCTTTCACCAGGGTGTTCAGCAAGCGCACGAAGGCCATGGTGGTCGACATTTCGCGCTCGCCAGAGCTTTCCAGCAGGGCTTTGAAAGCGTCCAGTGGTGGCACTTCCAGTGGCTCATTCACCGGTTTACGCGATGGGATAAAGCCGCCCAGTGCTGCGCGACGTTCCATCATGTATTTGTATTCCTGGCTGTCTTCGCTTGGGCGATAGAACTTGCACGCTTTGGCTTCTTCGTCAGTCAGTGGTACGTTGAAGCGATCACGCAGGTGCAGCAGATCGTCGTCGCCCAGTTTTTTGGTGTTGTGCGCGGTGTTTTGTGATTCGCCTGCAGCGCCCACACCGAATCCTTTAACGGTTTTAACCAGCAAGAGGGTTGGTTGACCTTTGTGTTCTACTGCGGCTTTGTAGGCTGCGTAAACTTTAAACAGGTCGTTACCACCGCGAGTCAGTTTCCAGATGTCGTCATCGGTCATGCTGGCAACGAGGTCGAGCAGCTCTGGGTATTTGCCAAAGAAATGCTCACGCACGTAGGCGCCGTTTTTCGATTTGTAGGTCTGGTATTCACCATCGACCACTTCCATCATGCGTTTTTGCAGCAGGCCTTTCTTGTCTTGGGCCAGCAGCGCATCCCAGCCTGAACCCCAAATCACTTTCACGACATTCCAGCCTGAACCGCGGAAATCGCCTTCCAGCTCTTGAATGATCTTGCCGTTACCACGCACTGGACCATCCAGACGCTGCAAGTTGCAGTTGATCACGAAAATCAGGTTGTCCAGTTTTTCACGGCCAGCCAGAGAGATCGCGCCCAGTGATTCTGGTTCGTCCATCTCGCCGTCACCGCAGAAGCACCATACTTTACGATCGCCTTTTTGTTTGAAGCCGCGATCGTCGAGGTATTTCATAAAGCGAGCTTGGTAGATCGCCATCAGCGGACCCAGACCCATTGATACGGTCGGGAATTGCCAGAAATCGGGCATCAGCCATGGGTGTGGGTAAGACGACAGACCGTCACCATCCACTTCGCGGCGGAATTTATTCAGTTGCTCTTCGCTGATCCGGCCTTCCAGATAGGCGCGGGCATACATCCCCGGGGCAGAGTGGCCTTGGAAATACACCAAGTCACCACCGTGGTTTTCATTGGCCGCATGCCAGAAGTGGTTCCAGCCCACATCGTACAAGGTGGCTGCCGAGGCAAACGATGAAATGTGGCCGCCTGGTTCGGCTGCATCACGATTGGCTTTCGCTACCATCGCAGCGGCATTCCAGCGGGTGTAGGCCAGTACACGCTCTTCCAGCGTTGGATTGCCGGGGTGTTTGGCTTGCAGGTGTGCCGGGATCGTGTTGATGTACGCCGTAGTGGCGGTGTAGGGGATATTTACACCGTCTTGACGGGCTTGATCTACCAGTTTTTCCACCAGGAAGTGGGCGCGCTCGGCACCCTCAGCTGCGATGACGCCTTGCAGCGCATCCAGCCATTCTTTGGTTTCAAGTGGATCATGGTCATGAATCTGATCTGCCATCGTATATCTACCTTGTGAGTGGGTTATTTTGAAATCACACTGGGTCTTGTCCGGTTCATGTGGCCGGACAGTAGTGGCGCAGGGTTTGCCTGCGCCCTGTTTTTAGCGCGGTGTATTGCGTTTGAAATAGTTAATCAGGCCATTGGTGGACGAATCGTGTCCTACGGTCAGGCCTGGGGTGGTCAGATCGGTTTCAATCAGCTTTGCCAGCTGTTTGCCTAGCTCGACACCCCACTGGTCATAGGAGTTGATATTCCAGACCGTGCCTTGCACAAACACTTTGTGTTCATACAGAGCAATCAGGGCGCCCAAACGACGTGGTGTCAGGCGTTGCATCAGAATGGTGGTGGTGGGGCGATTGCCCTCGAAAATCTTATGCGCCACCAGTTTTTCTTGTGCTTCACCCACAATGCCCAGCTTGGTCAGCTCGGCGCGCACTTCGCTTTCGTTTTTTCCGCGCATGAAGGCTTCGGTTTGCGCGAAGAAATTCGCCATCAGAATCGTGTCGTGCGGCTCTGGCACGTCGGGATGCTCGATGGTGGCGATAAAATCGATCGGCACCAGCTCGGTACCTTGATGCAGCAGCTGATAATAAGCGTGCTGGCCGTTAATGCCGGTATCACCCCAGACAATCGGGCCGGTCGCGTAATCCACACGATTGCCATCCAAATCAATCGACTTGCCGTTGGATTCCATATCCTGCTGTTGCAGATAGGCCGGGAAGCGATACAGACACTGGTTGTACGGTGAAATCAGCTGAGTTTTGCTATTGAAGAAATTGCAATACCACACGCCCAACATGCCCATGATGACGGGCAGATTTTGCTCCAGCGGTTTGGTTTTGAAATGCTCATCCATGGTGTACGCACCATGCAGCAAATCTTGGTAATTGTGTTTACCCAGATAGATGGCAATCGCCAGGCCGATGGCTGACCACAGCGAGTAGCGGCCGCCGACCCAATCCCAGAATTCGAACATATTGTCGAGCGAGATCCCGAATTCGGAAACAGCCTTGCTGTTGGTCGATACCGCCACAAAATGCTTGGCAATGTGAGCTTCGTTGCCCACCCGCTCCAAGAACCATTTGCGCGCGGTGCGGGCGTTGGTCATGGTTTCCTGTGTGGTGAAGGTTTTCGATGCAACGATAAACAGCGTGGTTTCTGGGTTGAGCTTTTTCAGCGTCGAAACAATCTGATCGCCATCCACGGTCGAAACAAAATGCATATTCAGGCGCGCATGGCCGTATTCTTTCAGCGCATGGCACACCATCAAGGGGCCCAGATCCGAGCCGCCAATGCCGATATTGACGATATCGGTGAAGGCTTTGCCGGTGTAGCCCACGCGCTCGCCTGAGCGAATTTGATCCGAGAAGAGGAACATCTTCTCTTTCACCGCATTCACTTTCGGCATTACGTCCTCGTCATCGACGATTAGCGGATTTTTATCCAGATTACGCAGCGCCACGTGCAAAACCGCACGGTTTTCGGTGATGTTGATCTTCTCGCCGGCAAACATCTGCTTGATACGGTTTTCCAGCCCACTTTGGCGCGCCAGATCCATCAAGAGACGCATCGTGGTTTCGTTAACCCGGTTCTTCGAGTAATCGAAGAACAGACCGCCGGTTTCCAGTGAAAACCGCTCAAAACGCTGTGGATCTTCGGCGAACATATCGCGCATGTGCAGCGGCTGGATTTGCTGGAAATGCTCAGCCAGCGCCTGCCAGGCAGGCGAAGAAGTCAGTTTCGACATCGACTCGTTTCCTTGTGGAACAATGTTTTTATTTTTCGCCCGCTTACTCATGGCCGCGGACTCGTTTTTCTTTCATATTGCGTTTCATTTTTTCGAGCTGATCGATCAGCTCAGGGCCGCGTTTGAGTGCCACACCAACGGCCAGTACGTCAATAATCACCAAATGCACAATCCGCGTGATCATTGGCGTGTACAGATCCGGGTCTTCCATGGTGTCGGCGTACAGGCAAATATTGCAGCGTTTGGCCAGTGGCGATTTGCTGTGGGTAATGCCAATCACATCGGCACCGGCATCGCGGGCAATCTCGACCGAGCGCAGCATATCCAGCGTGCGGCCCGAGTTTGATACGGCCACCACGGCATCGCCCGGTTTGAGCATTGAGGCGCTCATGCCGTGCATATGCGGGTCGGTGTAGGCCACCGTGGGCACGCCAAGGCGGAAGAATTTGTTTTGGGCATCAATGGCCACCGCACCTGACTGACCTTGCCCCCAGACTTCGATCTTGTGGGTGTTAGACAGCACTTTGATCGCGCGTTCCAATGCTTCGGTATCCAGCTCATTGCGGCAGCGCAGCAAATGCGAAATATTGTTATCAAACAATTTGCGCGCCAGATCGTGAGCCGAATCATCCGCCGATACCATTGAATGCACATACGGCACCCCTGAAACTAGCGAGCGGGTGAGCCGCAGCTTGAAATCCTGCAGGCCAGAGCAATTGAGCGAGCGGCAAAAACGGATCACCGTTGGCTGGGAGACATCGGCCATGTCCGCAATCTGGGCAATCGGCGCATTGGCCACCAGATTCGGCTGGGCAATCACCAGTTCAGCGACTTTACGTTCCGATTTGGACAGCGAGTCCAAGACAGTTTTGATGCGTTCTAGCATGGGATCCGTCCTCGCAGGGGCGAGTGTGCACGCTCAGCTTGTGGCTGGGCGGTAAGTGGAAGAAAAGTGCGGCTGTGCATGGCTGATCAAGCCGCCCAGAACACCTGTGCCGTCGCTACCTGATCCAGCACACGGCGGATCGGGTATTGCTCGGTGAGGCTCACTTGGGCTTGCATCGCATCGTTGAGCAGGGCTTTTTTGCCTTCGCCGGTGATGTGGACGATGACATTCGGGCTCTTTACGATGGTGGGCAGCGTGAGGGTAATGCGCTGATGTGGCGCTACCGGTGGCGTCACGGCCGCCAGCAAATTGCCGGATGCACAGGCCGCTTCCAGCTCGGCTGCGGCTGGGAAAAGCGAGGCGGTATGGCCATCATCGCCCATGCCCAGAATCACCACATCAATTGGGCTAGGCAGGGCCGCCAAGCGGGCCTCAATGCTCGTCAGGGCAGCGTGGGGCGTGGCTTCGTGATTCACCAGTGAAATAAACGTCGCAGCCGCGGCGCCATCTTGCAGTAGGTTTTCGCGGGTTAGGCGCTCATTGCTGTCGGCATGATCGGGTTGCACCCAGCGTTCATCCACCAGCGTGATCGCCACGCGCGACCAGTCGATGGCAGCGTTGCGCAGCGCTTTAAACATGCCGGCTGGGGTGCGCCCGCCTGATACGGCAAGGCCGGCGCTGCCACGGGCCGAAATGGCGGCTGCCAAGGCGCTGGCGATGGTGCTGGCCAGTTGTTGATCCAGTTGGTCTTTGCTGTCAAATTCATGCCATTGCAAGGCCATCGAAAACTCCTGAGGGTATTTGCGTCAAGACCATGCTAGGCATGGTCTTGAGGATGTTACTGGGTGGGGGTAAGTTAGGCTTCTTCGTACCAGCACAGGCCATCGCGGGATAGCAGTGCCGAAGAAGCGGCTGGGCCCCAGGTGCCGGCGGTGTAGGTTTTTGGACCTTCCGGGCTGGTTTCCCATGATTCGATAATCGGCTCAACCCAGCGCCATGCGGCTTGTTGCTCATCGCGGCGCACGAACAGCGACAGGTCGCCACGGATCACGTCCATCAACAGACGCTCGTAGGCTTCAGGGCTGCGAGTGGCGAAGGTTTCTTTGAAGTCCAGATCCAGATACACTTGACGCAGGCGGGTTTGGTTGCCCGGCTCTTTGGCCAGCAGGTACAGGCGTACTGACTCATCCGGTTGCAGCTCGATCACCAGACGGTTAGGTTGGCCGAGGTTTTTACCGAAAATCGAAGTTGGTGCTTCGCGGAAGTTGATTACGATCTGGGCCAGGCGCTCAGATAGACGTTTACCGGTACGCAGGAAGAACGGTACACCCGCCCAGCGCCAGGTTTCGATCTCGGCTTTCAAGGCCACAAACGTCTCGGCTTTTGAGCCCGCAGGTACGCCTGGTTCATCCTGATACCCAATTACCGGTTTGCCGGCAACGGCACCAGCACGGTATTGACCACGCACCACTTTGGTTTTTACGTCGTCCACGCTCAGTGGTTTCAGGGCGCGCAATACTTTCAGTTTTTCGTCACGCACTGCGTCGGCATCAATCGAAGCTGGCGGCTCCATCGCGACGATGGTCAGCAGCTGCAGCAAGTGGTTTTGCACCATATCGCGCAGCGCGCCAGTTTTGTCGTAGAAGTCGGCACGGGTTTCCACGCCCACTTGTTCGGTCACGGTAATTTGCACATCGCGAATCCATTCGCGGCGCCACAGTGGCTCGAGCAGGGTGTTGGCAAAGCGCAGCGCGATCAGATTCAGTACTGGCTCTTTACCCAGGTAGTGGTCGATGCGGTAAATTTGCTTCTCGGTGAAGTATTCGCCGACTTCGTCATTGATCTTGTTAGATGATTCCAGATCGTGGCCGAGTGGTTTTTCCAGCACAACACGGGAATTCCCTTCGTTCAGGCCTTGGGCTGCCAGATTTTTGGCGATGGGGGCAAAGAAATCAGGAGCTGTCGAGAGGTAGAAAACGCGCTCGCGGCCGGGGAATTTGTTCAGTGTTTCGGCCAGCGCCACGAAATCGGCTTCAGTGTGCGCATCGACTTTCAGGTATTCGATACGGCTGGCAAACTTGGTCCAGTCATTTTCGTTATAATGGCTGCCGAGATATTCTTTCGCTTTAGCGTGGGCTTTTTCGACATAGCCTGCGGTGTCTGACGGGCTGCGGCCCAGACAGATGATGCGACCTTGTGCTGGCAGATTGCCATCTTGATCCTGATGATAAAGGGCCGGGAGCAACTTGCGCAGAGCGAGGTCACCAGTACCGCCAAAAAACACAATGTCGAAAGCATCGATTGCAGTCATGAGCCAAACATCCTCAGTTGGAATTGGGGGCTTGACAATCCGCCAAGCATAGTAAGCTTTGTAATCTTACTACAAGCACAAACTCGCTAGCAAACGAATTTGTTGCGTACTGGTTTGCACTAATGCGGTGCAAGCCTTGCAC
Organism: uncultured Chitinibacter sp.; assembly: GCF_945957625.1. Taxonomy (NCBI): domain Bacteria; kingdom Pseudomonadati; phylum Pseudomonadota; class Betaproteobacteria; order Neisseriales; family Chitinibacteraceae; genus Chitinibacter; species uncultured Chitinibacter sp. Next base: position 48,983 of record NZ_CAMFLP010000012.1, on the reverse strand, counting down.
AGCGAAACCCTTTGTCGAGTAAGGCCTTGCTGCACTGCAACGAATTGACTTTGTTAAGAGTTTTGCTTGTCGAAATGGCTTGATTGTAGTAAAACTACGCTAAATTTCATAAGTCGTTTGATAGACGGTTTAGTTACAAAAAATCGGAGTTCTTTCCATGTCCCTGCATCCTGCTTTGGTTGAAGTTACCCAGCGAATTATTGAGCGCAGCAAAGAGTCCCGGGCTCGCTACCTAGAGCGGATGGAGCAGGCGGCCAGTAAAGAGCCGGTGCGCAAAGGTCTGGCCTGTACCAATCAGGCTCATGCTTGGGCGGCAATGCCTGAGGGCGATAAGATCATGTTGCGCGAAATGCGCCAGCCCAATATCGCCATTGTGTCAGCCTACAACGAGATGTTGTCAGCGCATCAGCCCTTCGAAACCTTTCCAGCCATTATCAAAAAAGCCGCGAACGAAGCGGGCGCTACTGCACAATTTGCCGGCGGCGTGCCTGCGATGTGTGATGGCGTGACCCAAGGTCAGCCCGGCATGGAATTGTCGCTGTTTAGCCGCGATGTGATTGCCATGTCGACGGCGGTGGCACTCTCTCACAATATGTTTGATGCCACGCTCTGTTTGGGTGTGTGCGACAAGATCGTGCCAGGTTTGCTGATTGGCGCCCTGCAGTTCAGTCATTTGCCGACCATCTTCGTGCCGGCTGGTCCCATGGCTTCGGGCATTTCGAATAAAGAGAAAGCCAAAACCCGCCAACTGTTTGCTGAAGGCAAGGTAGGGCGCGAAGCGCTGCTGGCTTCGGAAGAGGGCAGCTACCATGGTCCAGGTACCTGTACTTTCTACGGTACGGCCAACTCCAATCAGATGCTGATGGAAATCATGGGTCTGCATTTGCCAGGTGCGGCGTTTACCAATCCAGGCACTCCGCTGCGTGATGCGCTGACTGCAGCGGCCGCCAAGCGTGCGGCGGCGATCACTTCGCTGGGTAATGAATATTTGCCAATCGGCAAAGTGATTGATGAGAAAGCCATCGTCAACGGCATTATCGGGTTGCTGGCGACGGGTGGCTCGACCAATCACACCATTCACTTGGTGGCGATCGCCCGTGCGGCTGGCGTCATTATTAATTGGTCAGACTTTAACGACCTGTCGGCCATTATTCCACTGCTGGCGAAGGTGTATCCAAATGGCTCGGCCGATGTGAATCATTTCCATGCGGCTGGTGGCATGGGTTATCTGATTCGCGAATTGCTCGATGCGGGCTTGCTGCATGAAGATGTATATACCGTAGCTGGGTATGGTCTGCGCCGCTATGCGCAAGAGCCGTTCCTGCAAGATACCCAGGCAGTATGGCGTGATGCACCAACTGAAAGCGGCGATGCCGACGTGCTACGCCCGGCGAGCAATCCATTCCAGGCCGATGGCGGTACCAAATTGCTGTCAGGTAATTTGGGCCGTGCCGTGATCAAAACCTCGGCGGTGGCACCTGAGCACCGCGTGGTGGAAGCACCTGCGATTGTGTTTGATGATCAAGATGATGTGCTGGCGGCGTTTAAACGTGGCGAGCTGGAAAAAGACTTCATTGCTGTACTACGCTTCCAGGGCCCGCGTGCCAATGGGATGCCAGAGCTGCACAAGCTGACGCCGCCGCTGGGCGTGTTGCAGGATCGTGGTTTCAAAGTGGCGCTCGTGACCGACGGCCGCATGTCGGGCGCGTCTGGCAAGGTGCCGGCTGCAATTCACATCACGCCAGAAGTGGTGTCGGGCGGTCCGCTGGGCAAAGTCCGCACCGGCGATGTGATTTTGCTGAATGCTGAAACCGGTGAATTGGTGGCCAAAGTGGATCAGGCTGAATGGGATGCCCGCGAAGTGGCAACCGCCGATATGGCGAAAAACGGTCATGGTATGGGGCGTGAATTGTTTGCCAGCTTCCGTGCCGCTGCCACTGGTGCAGAAGATGGTGCATTGAGCTTAGGGCTGGCTCACTAAAATCAGTCCGCTTGATAATAATAAGTAGCGTGCGACTGGGGTGTGAGGAGATGCGCCAGTCGATTTAAAAACCTTGCTGACCTTGTTAGGCCGCAACTCAGAAGACGGAAATTCTCATGCAAATTCGTGACATCATGCGCGCTTGTACCGTTATGCCGGTGCTGGTGATTGAAAAAGTCGAGCACGCTGTGCCTTTGGCGCAGGCTCTGGTCGCTGGTGGTATTCGGGTCCTTGAAGTGACTCTGCGTACCGAAGCTGCGCTGGAAGCAGTGAAAGCCATTGCCGACAACGTGCCTGATGCCATCGTGGGTGTGGGTACTGTGGTTCGTCCTGAGCAGTTTGCACAAGCCAAAGCGGCAGGTGCCGTGTTTGCGGTGACACCAGGCCTGACGCCAAAATTGGCGGCTGCGGGTCGTGAAGCGGGTATCCAGATTCTGCCAGGCGTGATGACGCCCTCTGAAGCGATTGCGGCGCTGGAAGAAGGTTTTGATGCCATGAAGCTGTTCCCAGCTGAGCAAGCGGGTAGCCTCGGTATGCTGAAAGCTATGGGTGGCCCGCTGCCCCAAATTCTGTTCTGTCCAACTGGCGGCGTGAGTGTTGAGTCTGCGCCGAAATTGCTGGCCTTGCCGAACGTGGGCTGTGTGGGTGGTTCTTGGTTGGCGCCAAAAGATTTGGTGGCCAAAGGTGATTGGGCTGCCATTACTGAATTGGCACGCGAAGCCTCTGGTCTGCGTGGGTAATTTTTGTAGCACGAAAGCGGCATAGTTCGCTTGCAAGACGCACCGTGAATTGCTGCAAATTGTGGCGATTGCGGTGCGATTTGGTTTTTGCACGATAATTTGTCATGGCGCAAAGGCAGTCTCCTGCAATATGGTGCATGCTTAACCGTCCCGATTTATTCGATCCTTTTCTGGAGAAGATTCATGACTATTAAAGTAGGTATTAACGGTTTTGGCCGTATTGGTCGCATGGTATTCCGTGCTGCGGTTTACAACTTTGCTGACGACATCGAAATCGTTGGTATCAACGACCTGCTGGAGCCAGATTATCTCGCCTACATGCTGAAACACGATTCTGTGCACGGCAAATTCAAGGGTGACGTAGCGATCGAAAACGGCAATCTGGTGGTCAACGGTAAAACCATTCGTCTGACTGCAGTGAAAGACCCTGCTGAATTGAAATGGGGCGAGATCGGTGCGGATGTGGTGGTTGAATCGACTGGCCTATTCCTGACTAAAGAGACTTGTGAAAAACACATCGCCGCAGGTGCGAAGAAAGTCATCATGTCAGCGCCATCGAAAGATGACACGCCAATGTTTGTGTATGGCGTAAACAGCGATACCTACGCTGGCCAGCAAATTATTTCTAATGCCTCTTGTACGACCAACTGCTTGGCGCCAATCGCGAAAGTGATTAACGATAACTTCGGTATCAAGCGCGGCCTGATGACGACTGTACACGCAGCCACTGCAACCCAAAAAACCGTGGATGGCCCATCGAACAAAGACTGGCGCGGCGGCCGCGGTATTCTGGAAAACATCATTCCATCTTCAACCGGTGCAGCCAAAGCTGTTGGTGTGGTGATTCCTGAAGTCAAAGGCAAGCTGACTGGTATGGCATTCCGTGTGCCAACTTCGGATGTATCAGTGGTCGATCTAACGGTTGAGTTGAATAAAGAAGCGTCTTACGAAGAAATTTGCGCAGCAATGAAAGCAGCCTCAGAGGGCGCGATGAAGGGCGTACTCGGTTATACCACCGAGAAAGTGGTGTCGACCGACTTCCGTGGCGAAGCTTGCACTTCAACGTTTGATGCCGACGCGGGTATCGCACTGGATAAAACCTTTGTGAAGCTGGTGGCTTGGTATGACAACGAATGGGGCTATTCAAGCAAAGTGCTTGAAATGGTGCGCGTGATGGCTAAGTAAGCGCTAGCCAGCCCAAAAACAAAACGCCAGCGGCGCGAGCCCTGGCGTTTTGTTTTGCCTGCTGAATGGGAATATTTACTTGTCGCCTTTGCAATGTTTTGCATGAGTGGCTCTTGTGGAGGTTATGTTGGTTGGATGGGCAGATCGAGCGTATTGCAATGTAATTCTTTGCATAAGCTTGATTCGCTAAATCATTGTTTTTGCAGTGTAGTTTTGGCTGGTTATTGCGCGTGGTTTTGGGGTTGAGGGATTGCTTTGGGTGTGTTGCGCTAAGGCTACATCTAGGGCCAGAAACCGCAATTGCTTTTGCTTCACTCGGCGTTCTTCCGTAATCTTGAGTCTGTAAAGCAGTGGCCCGTTGCAAAAACAAAGAGGCCCGCTGTTACGGTGGTTTAAAAAATCAACTCTCTTTTGGAGATAATTTAATGTTCAAGCGCGCTCTTATCGCTGCTGCTGTAGCAGCTGCAGTTTCTGCTCCAGCTTTTGCTGATGTATCTATCACCGGTTCTATGGAAATGAACTTCATGGTGGTTGACACTGATGCTGCAACTACTCATGAACTGGACCGTGGTCTGCAAATCGACTTCAGCGGTTCAGACAAACTGGACAGCGGCTCTTCTCTGATCTGGAAAGTGTCTCAAAAGATCACTAGCGGCAACACCAACAACCACACTGACAGCTATCTGAGCCAACAAGCTTGGGGCGGTCGTGAAGGTTGGGTTGGTTTTACTGGTGACTGGGGTACTTTCAAACTGGGTCGTCAATTCCTGAACAGCTACCTGACTCTGGACTGGCCATATGGTCAAGGCGGTAACTGGCAACTGGCTGAAAACAACTGGTTCGCTCCAGCTGCAGCCGGTAAACTGACTGCTCACTTCCTGAACGGTGCTTCTGCTAACTACGTATCTCCAAGCTTCGGCGGCTTCTCATTCGGTGTTCAGCACTCTTGGGACGTTAAAGCTGGTAACCAAAACGGTGTTGATCTGGGTGATAACTCGATCACCGACCTGTCTGCTAACTACAGCGCTGGTTCACTGGGCCTGAACGCGGGTTACCTGTTCGGTTCAGACGTTGGTTCTAAAGGCGATGCTTCTCAGTGGTATGTTGGCGCGACTTACGGCTTCGACTTCGGTCTGAACCTGCGCGCTCTGTACACTGGTTACAGCAAAGACGTTAACGGTGGCGCTTCTCAAGACGGTTTCGACTGGATCGTTGGCGGTACTTACAGCTTCGGCAAATCATTCGTGAAAGCTTCTTACCACGGTGCTGATGCTGACAACCTGGCTGGTTCACGTTCTATCGCTTCTGTTGAGTACGGCTACAGCCTGTCTAAAAACACTGTTGGTTACGCTCGTTACCAATGGCGCAACAAAGAAGCTGGCGACCTGCAATACGGTATGGTTGGCGTATGGACCGGTTTCTAATCTGACACTGTCAGCTTAGTATCTAGTCATCAAAAAAGCGGCTTCGGCCGCTTTTTTGTTTTTTCTGGCAAAACAAGATGTTATTGCTAAATGTAATACAAATGTCATTGAAATGACCTCGAATATTAACAATGGATTTATAGAATGCGCTCATTGTGAAATTTCACAGTAGCTAACTTTTATAAAGCCGGAGTTAATAGAAATGATGAAATTGATTGCTGCTGCAGTTGCTGCCGCGTTTGTTGCCCCAGCCGCTTTTGCTGACGTTGATCTGGGCCCAGTAAAAATCTACGGTAGCCTGCGTTCAGCAGTAGAGGTGGTGAGTGTTGATGCCCCAGCTGGTACAACTCTGTCTGACGGTGTTGATAGCCAGTCACGTCTGGCTGACCAAGGTTCACGTTTCGGTGTGAAAGGCGACTGGAAACTGAACGACAACTTGAAAGCCATCGGCCAAGTTGAATCACGTTTCTATCTGGGTAACAACGGTGATCCTCTGGATGGCAGCAAAATCGGTTTCGGTACTCGTAACACCTTCATCGGTCTGGATAGCGCTGTTGCCGGTAAAATCCTGATTGGTCGTTATGACAATGCCTACAAAAACCTGCGCAAATCAGCCTACAGCGTATTTGACTCAAGCCTGAACGATGCATCTGAGTTGGTGGGTGACAAACAGCCACTGAATCGTCTGGGTGGTCGTCAAGGCGATATGATTCAATACGAAACACCAAACTGGGCTGGCTTCTCAGGTCAATTGAGCTACAACTTTGGTAAAGTTCAGCTGAGCGATACCACGACTGCCGATCTGAAAACTGGCGTGGTCACTACCACTAAAGGCGAAAAAATCAACGCGCCACAGTTCTCTGCCAATATCGCTTACAACCACCAATATTTCGATATCGGCCTGGGCTATAGCAAAATCGACAATGCCGCTTCTGACCTGAAAGGTGGTTCACTGAGCCTGAAATCAGACGCGACTGGTAAGCAAAGCGATGAAAGCATGACTGCCTTCACCGTAGGTGCAACTGGTAAATTTGCTGGCGTGAAACTGAGCGCCGTGTGGGAGAAAACCACTTCTGAAGGCAATAACAACAAAACTGGTACTGCCAATGCTAAGTGGGATCAAGAGCAAACTAGCTGGGGTCTGGGTGCATACTACGCGCTGAACGATTGGGAATTCCAAGCTGCTTACGCTGTAGCCAACAATGTTGAAGACTTCGGTAAAGAGCAAGCTGACACCGGCGGCAAAATGTGGGATCTGGGCGTAGCGTACAAACTGCACAAGCAAGTTAAAGTAATCGCTACTTACTCTAAAGTGGATAACGAGAAAAACACTGCGTTCACCACTAGCTCAGGCTTCTCACTGGGTAAAAACACCGACGCTAGCATCATCGCTATCGGTCTGCGCGGCGACTTCTAATCGCCTCTGGCGCGCTTGAAACCACCGTCTTTAAACCGCCGTTCTGCAGCTGCAGTGCGGCGGTTTTTTTCTGTGGGTCGCCGCTGCGTATAGCAGCGGCGCGCGTGGTAAAATCAAACTATTGACCAATAAATACAATTTTCTGGAGCACAAGATGTCGGGCAATAGTATGGGTTTGCTGTTTACGGTCACCTCGTTTGGTGAGAGCCACGGGCCCGGCATCGGTTGTATTGTGGATGGCTGCCCTCCGGGAATGGATTTGAGCGTGGAAGATATCCAGCTGGAGCTGGATCGCCGCAAACCCGGTACCAGCCGTCATGTCACCCAGCGCAAAGAGCCCGATACGGTCGAGATTCTCTCCGGTGTGTTCGAGGGCAAAACCACCGGCACGCCAATTGCGCTGCTGATTCGCAATCAAGATCAGCGCAGCCAAGATTACGGCAAAATCGTCGAGACTTTCCGCCCCGGCCACGCCGATTACACCTATTGGCATAAATACGGCATTCGCGATTATCGCGGTGGTGGCCGTTCTTCTGCACGCGAAACCGCAGTGCGGGTGGCGGCAGGGGCGATTGCCAAAAAATGGTTGAAAGAGAAATTTGGCGTGGTGATTCGCGGTTATATGAGCCAGCTGGGCGAGATCAAAATCCCGTTCCAAAGCTGGGAGCACGTGAGCGACAACGCCTTCTTTGCCCCGAATGCCGAGATCGTGCCGCAACTGGAAGCCTATATGGATCAAACCCGCGCCGAGCGTGATTCGGTGGGGGCGCAAATTTCGGTGGTGGCCGAAAACGTGCCAGTGGGTTGGGGCGAGCCGGTGTACGATCGGCTTGATGCCGACATCGCCTATGCGATGATGAATATCAATGCCGTCAAAGGCGTCGAGATTGGTGCCGGTTTCGACAGCATCGCGCAACGTGGCTCGGTGCATTGCGATGAGCTGACGCCCAATGGCTTTGCGACTAATCATGCTGGCGGTATTTTGGGGGGTATCTCTTCCGGGCAGGCTATTACAGTGAATCTGGCGGTTAAACCCACCTCCAGTATTGCCCAAGAGCGCCAATCAATCGACAAAATGGGCAATCCAGTTATGATGGCCACCACCGGCCGTCACGACCCTTGTGTCGGCATTCGCGCGACGCCGATTGCCGAAGCCATGTTGGCCTTGGTCTTGATCGACCACGCGCTGCGCCATCGGGCGCAATGCGGTGATGTGGTCGTGAATACGCCGCGCATCCCCGGGGCGATTGCCTAATGCGCGCCGCCAGTGCACTGCTCGCGCTTGCCTTGCTGGCCGGTTGCGCTAGCCCCAGCTTTGTCGCCACCGTCTCGGTGCGGCATCAGCTACCGGCCAGCGCGCCAGCGGCTGCTTCGGGCGCAGCGGCGGTACAGGCGGCTATGGCTTTGCCCAAGGCCTTTGCCATTGAAGCCAATAGCAAACACAGCCAGAGTCTGGCCTACCAGCAATTCGAGCAGCAACTGGGCGAACAGCTGGCCAAGCAAGGCTATATCTGGCAGAAAGATCCGCTCAAAGCCGATTGGCTGGTGAAATTTGATTACCAGATTGATGACGGTAAAAACCAGTCTTACCAGCAACCGATCTGGGGCACGATTGGTTATTCGGTTAGCTATCAGCGAGTGATTAGCGGCGGTAGCGTGGTGTTAGTGCCGCGCTATTATCCGGAAACCGGCATTGTGGGTAGCCAAACGGTGAATGAAACTGTCTACACCCGCGAGCTATTTGTAGATATTTACGACCGCAAGGCGCTCAAAAACGGCGAATTTGCCAAATTATATGAAGGCCGGGCCCGCAATCGCAGCCAGCAAGATGAGCTGGAATCTGCGGTGCCTTGGCTGATGAAAAGCCTGTTTATGCCATTCCCCGGTCCGTCGGGCGCCAGCCGCGAAGTGAAAATCCCGCTCGCCAGCCCCAAACCATAAGAGAACATCGTGACGCCCGATCAATACTGTGAAGACAAAGCCGCCAAGAGCGGCTCCAGTTTTTATTACAGCTTCCGTTTTTTGCCACCGCAGCAGCGTCTGGCCATTACCGCACTGTATGCGTTTTGCCGCGAAGTGGACGATGTGGTGGATGAAACCAGCGATGAAAATGTCGCGCGCACTACGCTCAATTGGTGGCGTAGCGAAGTGGATCAGATGTATGCCGGCGCGCCGCAGCACCCAGTGACTCAGGCTTTGTTGCCGGCGGTCAAAGCCTATGATTTGCCACGCGAAATGCTGCTGGAAATCATCGACGGCATGGAAATGGATTTAAATCAGGCGCGCTACAACAGCTTTAAAGACCTGCATCTGTACTGTTACCGTGTGGCCAGTGTGGTCGGGCAGCTGGCTGCGACGATTTTTGGCTATACCGATCGCAAAACACTGAAATACGCCCATGATCTGGGCATTGCCTTTCAGCTCACCAATATCATCCGTGATGTGGGTGAAGACGCCCGCCGTGGGCGAATTTATCTGCCGGTGGAAGAGCTGCAACGCTTTAATGTGCCGGCGGCAGATATTCTCAATTATCGCGAAACGGCCGAATTTAAAGCACTGATGAATTTTCAGATTGATCGGGCCGAGCAATATTATCAACAAGCCATGGCATTGCTGCCGGCGGCAGATAAGAAAAGCCAGCGCACCGGGCTGGTGATGGCGGCGATTTACCGCGCCACGCTGGATGAAATCCGCCGCGATGGGCCGCAAAAAGTGCTGAATCAGCGCCTTTCGCTGACGCCGATTCGCAAATTATGGCTGGCGTGGAAAACCTGGTGGTTTGCCTAAGCGTATGCCGCAGCCGTTGAATTCCGGCGCGCCCTGCCGTGTGGCGGTGATAGGCGGCGGCTACGCGGGCCTCAGCGCCGCGGCCGAGCTGGCCGCGCACGGCGTCGCGGTGACGGTGTTTGAAGCTGGTAAAGTCTTGGGCGGGCGGGCGCGCCGCGTTGAGCGCGCCCAGCTGTCGGCACACAGCAGCGCTAGCAAACCTGCGCCACTGGATAATGGCCAACATTTATTGATTGGCGCTTATCAGGCTTTACTCGGGCAGTTACGCCGCTTTGGGGTGGACGAAGGCCAAGTGCTGCGCCGTTTGCCGATGCGCCTGCAAGTGGAGCCCGATTTTGTACTCGCTTGTGCCCGCTGGCCCGCGCCGCTGCATTTGTTGTCGGGTCTGCTCAGTGCCAAAGGGCTGAGCTGGGGTGAACGCTGGGCATTGCTGTGGCTGATTCAGCGCGCTAAATGGCAGCGCTGGCGTTTGCCGGTGGATCAAACCGTGAGCGAATGGCTGGCGCAAAATCGTCAGCCCGCGCAATTGATCAGCCGTTTCTGGACACCGCTGACGCTGGCGGCGCTCAACACCCCGCTGGAAATCGCCAGTGCGCAGGTGCTGTTGAATGTCTTGCGCGATAGTCTGGGTGGCCGCCGTGCAGCATCAGATTTATTACTACCGCTGGTGGATTTTAGCGCGCTGTATGCTGAGCCGGCGGCGGCGTATATCCAGCGGCAGGGTGGGTATGTGCAGCTAGGCCATAGGGTTAAAACGCTATGGCTTGATACTGCTGGATGGTATCTGGATGGCGCAGCCGAGCCGTATCAGGCGGTGGTGGTGGCCACCGCGCCGCATCAGGCGGCCAAGCTGCTGCAAGATAGTCAGTTGCCCAGTGTGCAGGCGCTGGCGGCGCAATTGGCCAGCTGGCCGTATCAGCCCATCGTGACCGTTTATTTGCAATACGCGCCGGCGGTGCGCTTGGCCCAGCCGATGCTGGGTTTGGCCGATAGTCTGGCGCAATGGGTGTTTGATCGCAGCGATACCCATGGATGCCCCGGCTTAATCGCGGTGGTGATTTCGGCGCAAGGCGTGCACAGCGGCATGGGGCATGAGGAACTTGCGCTGGCGGTGCAAGCCGAATTGCATCAGCAGCTGGGTTTGCCGGATGAGGTGTTTAGCCGGCAGGTGATTACCGAAAAGCGGGCGACTTTTGCCTGTAGCGTGGGCTTGGCCCGGCCGGTAAATCGCACTGCGGCGAGTGGGCTCTACCTCGCCGGCGACTACACCGCCGGGCTGGCGGGGCCGGGGCGTGGTGAATATCCGGCCACGCTGGAAGGCGCCGTGCGCAGCGGCTTGCTGGCCGCGCAGGCGCTTCTGGCCGACCGAGCGGCGGCGGGTGTGGCCAGCTAATACAGATACATCAGTAGGGTATGGCTTTGAAGCCTATTTAATTAAAAGCTTTGAAGGTCATACCCCGATTTAAAGTTAAGATTGATTGCAGACAGGCAGAACGAATATGGAAAACTGGCAGCACTATCAGGCCCCCGCTGGCGCGATGCAAGATCGGGTGATTATGGTCACCGGCGCGGGGCAGGGCATTGGCGCAATGGCGGCGGTGGAGCTGGCCAAGCTCGGCGCAACGGTGATTTTGGTGGGGCGCAACGAGAAAAAGCTCAGCCGCACTTACGACGCTATCGAAAGTGTGGGCGGCCCGCAGCCAGCGGCCATTCCGATGGATCTGGCCAAAGTGGGTGAGGCAGAGCTGGCCCAGCTGGGTTTGCTGATTCAAAAAGAATTCGGCCGGCTCGATGGCATCTTGCATGCCGCCAATGGCTTTAGCCATCTTTCGCCGCTGAATATCCAAAAGCTGGATGAATGGGTGGATATGTTCCGCGTGAATGTTGCCGCGCCTTTTGCCATGACCCGCGCGCTGATGCCGCTGTTGAGCAAAGCCCCCGATGCGGCGGTCTTGGTGCTAGGCGAAAGCCATGCTTTTGAGGCCAAAGCCTACTGGGGCGGCTTTAGCGTGAGTAAAGCCGGCCAGCAAAACTGGGTGCAAATTGCCGCCTCGGAATGGGATAAACAGCCGCAGCTGCGGATTAATCTTCTGGTGCCAGGCCCGATTCAGTCGCCGTTCCGCTTGGCCACTCATCCGGCCGAGCCGAAAGAAAGCCTGCCGGAAACCAGCGCAATCATGCCGGCGATTATGTATTGGCTAGGCGAAGCCAGCCGTGGTCAGAGCGGGCAAACACTGCATTTTGCCGCCGCGCCGGCTGATCAGTAAAAAGCTGCAAAAAAATTGCGCGAGTGATGAACTTTCTGCCGACACCCGACTCAGAGCTAAGGCAAGTTTGTGATTGATCTCCAAACTTTGCCCCACTGCCAGCTTTGGCGGTGGTGCATGCAAGTGTGTAGTTTGTTTCATCTCTCCCTGTAGTCATTCGCCCTGCCACGTGGTGGCAGGGCTTTTTTTTGCCTAGCGGCCGAAGAAAGTGGCGCTTTCGCTGATGTGCACCGCCGGATCATCCACGGCGGTTAGCTGAAACTGCACCGGGTGTGCGCCAGGGCCGGGTGGCGTGGCCGTTTTAACGCGCACTACAAATTCGCGGCTCTCGGTGCCGGCGAGCTCCAACGTCTGGGCCTGATCAATTTCGGCGTGCAGCCCCGGCAGGCCGGTGACCCGCAGCTGATAGCGGCGGTTTTGTTCGGCGGTGTTTTGTAATTGCAGCCGGTACAGGTTTTCAGTGCTGCCATCGGCTAGCTCGCGCGCCAGCGTATTGCGCTCGCGCACCAGATTCGCCTTCAGCGGCTGACGCGTACTGAGCGTGTAGGCGCTCAAACCCAGCACTAGCAGCAGCGCCACACTAAAGAGCGCCACATGCGGGCGCCGTAACTGTTGCCAGCCGCTCAGCCGTTGTGGCTGCTGCGCCAGTTCATTGGCGGTGGTATAGCGAATCAAGCCACGCGGATACCCTACCTGATCCATCACCTGATCGCAGGCATCAATACAGGCGGTACAGGCAATGCATTCGTATTGCAGCCCTTCGCGAATATCGATTCCGGCCGGACACACCTGCACACACAAGGTACACGATACGCATTCGCCCAAGCCCAATAGCTTAGGGTCTTGGCCGATCGCGCGTGGGCCACGCGGCTCGCCCCGCGCGGCGTCGTAACTGATGATCAGGGTGTTGTCATCAAACATCGCGCTCTGAAAGCGCGAATACGGGCACATATGCTGGCACACCTGTTCGCGCAGCCAGCCGGCATTACCATAGGTGGCCAGGGCGTACAGGCCAATCCAGAAACTATCCCACGGCCCCAGGCTGAAGCTAGCCAGCCCCGGCAACAGCTCGCTTAGCGGGGTGAAATAGGCCACGAAAGTAATCCCCGTCCAGAGCGAGAGCGCCAGCCAGAGGCTATGTTTGAGGCCTTTGCGCGCGAGTTTGGCAAGGCCCCACGGCGCCCGATCCAGTTTGATACGCGCTGAGCGATCCCCTTCACTTAGGTGTTCGAGCCACAAAAACAGCTGCGTATAGACCGTTTGCGGGCAGGCGTAGCCACACCATAAGCGCCCGCCAATCGCGGTCCAGACAAATAAGCCAAAGGCCGACACCAGCAACAGCGCCATCAGATAGACAAAATCTTGCGGCAACAGTACCAGGCCAAATACATAAAACTTGCTGTGCGCCAGATCGAACAGCATGGCGGGGCGCTCATTGATCTGTAGCCACGGCACACCATAAAAAAACAGCTGGGTGAGCAGCACACAGGCAATGCGCCAGCGGTTAAAGCGGCCATGTACCCAGCGTGGGTAGATTTTATTGCGCGGTTGAAAATGAATGGTCTGGACAGATGAAGTCGACATCGGGCGTATCCTGCCAGCGCAGGGCTGGCTGCAAGCAAATAGCCGCAGTATGCAAGCGCGCAAAAAACCAGAACAGAATCAGAAACTGCGGCAAAATGCGTATCAGATGTGCAGCTGGCTGCACTGCACCTGCCGTGGGAAACGCTGATGAAACGTTACGAAGCTCTGGCCGAGCTCTTGGCCGCTGATATTCGCAATGGCACCTTGCCGCCCGGCACGCGCTTGCCCTCGGTGCGCAAGCTACGCGCCCAGCATCAGGTGAGCCCGGCGACGATTTTTGCCGCCTATCACCGGCTGGAAGATCGCGGGCTGGTGCGCGCGCATGAGCGCTCGGGCTATTTTGTGCGCGGCCAAGCCAGCGCCCCGCTGGCCGAGCCGCAAACGCACGCCACCACCTTGCCGCCGGCCGAAGTGGATATCAGTCAGCTGGTATTTTCGATTTTGGGGGCGGCGCAAGACCGGGCCGTGGTGCCGCTGGGCTCGGCCTTTCCATCGCCACGGCATTTTCCTTTGCCGCGGCTGGCCAAATCGCTGGCTAGTAGCGCCCGCTTTATCGATCCATGGGAAACCGTGGCCAGCCTGCCGCCGGGGCATCTACCCCTGCGCCAGCAAATCGCGCTGCGCTATTTGGGCTTGGGCATTGCCCAGCCCGCCGATCAGATCATCATTACCAATGGGGCGCTTGAGGCGCTTAATCTGGCGCTGGCCGCACTCACCCAGCCGGGCGATCTGGTGGCGATTGAGTCGCCGGGTTTTTATGCCGCGCTGCAAGCGATTGAGCGGCTGAAGCTGAAAGCAATTGAAATTCCGGTCTGCCCAAAAGAAGGGTTGGATCTGGACGTACTCGCCGAGCTGTTGACCGCGCACCCGATCAAGGCTTGCTGGCTGATGACCTCGTTTCAAAACCCGATGGGGGTGAGCCTGAGCGACGAGAAAAAGCAGCGCTTGGTGCAGATGCTCAGCGCGCGGCAGATCCCATTGATTGAAGACGATGTGTATGGCGAGCTGTATTTTGGTCAGCGCCAGCCCTTGCCAGCCAAGGCATTTGATCGCGCTGGCTGGGTGCTGCATTGTGGCTCGTTTTCCAAATGCCTCGCCCCCGGATACCGCATTGGCTGGATTGCGCCTGGGCGCTTTGCCCGGCAAGTGGAGCAGCTCAAGCTGATGACCACCCTCTCGGCCAGTGTGCCTGCCCAGGCGGCGCTGGCCGATTATCTGCAAACCGGGGCCTATGACAAATATCTGCGCAAACTGCGGCATGTACTGGAAGGGCAGCTGGCGCTGATGAATGACGCGATTCGCCGGTATTTTCCGCCAGCCGTGCGTGTCTCCCGCCCGCAAGGCGGCTATTTTGTCTGGCTAGAATTCCCCGCCGGCTTTGATACGCTACAACTGCATCGTCAGGCCGCCGCCCACGGCATCAGCATTGCCCCTGGGCCTATTTTCTCTGCCAGCCGCCAGTTTCAGCACTGCATGCGGCTCAATTTTGGCGGTCAGTGGGGCGCCGAGTTTGAGCAGGCGATGCAAACCTTGGGGCGCTTGATTGATGAGCAGAGCACTGAGCATGCCTGATGTGCTCGACCTTAGGTGGCAGTCAGTATCGGGGCCGCACTTCAAAGCTTTTGTATAAGAGCTTCAAATCTCTTCGCCGCAGCCGAATTGCGAACGCCGTATCATGGGCTGATTCAATTTTCCTTAGCAGCACCCCATGTTTACCCATTCCAGTTTGTTTATTAGTCATGGCGCACCGTCGACGGTGATCGATGATATTCCGGCGCGGCATTTTCTGGCCGGGCTGGGCGCGCGCTTGCCGCGGCCGCGGGCAATTGTGCTGATTTCGGCGCACAATATCGCGCGGCAAACGGTGGTGGGCACCGCGGCGCAGTGGCAGGAATGGCATGACTTTAGCGGCTTTGCGCCCGAGCTGTATCAGCTGCAATACCGGCCGCAAGGCGCGCCGGGGCTGGCCATGCAGATTGCGCAGGGTTTGGCGGCGGCGGGTGTGCCGGTGGCGGTGAGTGATGATCCGGCGCTGGATCACGGCGCGTGGGTGCCGCTCAAATTAATCTACCCGCTGGCTGATGTGCCGGTGGTGACGGTCTCGCTGGCATTTCCGCTCGATAATTTGCACCATTGGCAGTTGGGCGAGCAGCTGGCGGCGGTGCTACCGCCGGATGTGTTGCTCGTTACATCAGGCAGCATTACGCATAATTTGCGCGATGCCTTTGCCCGGATGTCGCCAACTGCTACGGCGGGCTCGGCAGAGTATACCCTGGAGCCGTATGCGGCTGAATTCATTGCTGATACTTATGCTGCGCTCAATACCCAGGGTGAGCATGGTTGGCTGCAATGGGAGCAACAGCTGCGCCACGCGCGGCGGGCGCATCCGAGCATCGAGCACTTTCTGCCTTTGCTGATCGCGCGCGCAGCAGCCGGTACGCAGCAGGCCACGCCGCAGGTGCAGCCTTTGCATCAGAGTATGGTGCTGGGTGTGCTGGGCATGGATGTGATCGGGTTTAATTTGCCGCCGATGGCGCAATAATGCGTTTTTGGCTGGGCTGGCTGCTACAATCGGGTGCTGATTTTTGTCTGATAGTTAGAGCCTGTTGATGACGCTTGAGGAAGCCTTTGCCGACGACGGCCCGTTTGCCGCCGCCTTTCCCGGCTATAAATTGCGCCAGCCCCAGCTGGAAATGGCGCAGGCGGTGGCCAATGCCATTGAGAGCCAAGGCCAGCTGATTGCCGAGGCCGGCACCGGCACCGGCAAAACCTTTGCCTATCTGGTGCCTGCGCTACTGTCGGGCGGCAAAACCATTGTCTCGACCGGCACCAAAACGCTGCAAGATCAGCTGTTTAATCGCGATATTCCCAGCGTGCGCGATGTGCTGAAAGTGCCGGTGACGGTGGCGCTGTTGAAGGGGCGTTCGAACTACGTTTGCCACTATCATCTGGAGCGCGCCGAGCATGAAGGCCGCTTTATGCGCCGCGAAGATGTGGTGGATTTGCAAAAAGTAAAACGCTACGCCAAAGCCACGCAATCAGGCGATAAAGCCAGCTGCCCGGGCGTGCCGGAAGACGCGCCGATCTGGGCGCATGTCACCAGCACCCGCGATAATTGTCTGGGCCAGGATTGCCCCAGCCACAAAGATTGCTTTGTGCTTAAAGCCCGCCGCGAGGCGCAAGAAGCCGATGTGGTGGTGGTGAATCACCATCTGTTTTTTGCCGATGTCTGGCTGCGCGATGAAGGGGCAGGCGAGCTCTTGCCCGCCTGTAATACCGTGATTTTCGACGAGGCGCATCAGCTGCCCGAAGTCGCTAGCCTGTTTTTTGGCGATACGCTGACCAGCGGCCAGATTGTCGAGCTGGCCCGCGATGCCCGCGCCGAGGCGCTGGTGGTGGCCAAAGATTTTATCCATTTGCCCAATGCCGCCGAAGCGCTGGAAAAAAGCGTGAAAGATCTGCGGCTCACCTTTAAAGATCAGCTGCGTTTGCCGCAACATGAGCTCGCCGCAGCCAATAAAGAGTTTTACCCGCAGCTTTTGGCGCTGCAAGCGGCGCTCAATACCCTGACCGATCTGTTGGCCAAGCAGGCCGAGCGTGCCGAAGGGCTGGAAAAATGCTATCAGCGCGCGAGCGAAATGGCCCGCTTGCTGACCGAATGGCAAGCCGAAGATTCAACTGAAACCGTGCACTGGATCGATGTCACCCCGCACGGCTTTATGCTGCATGTTACGCCGCTGAACATCGCCGATTTATTTCAAAAGCAGGTTAATTTTCATCCGCGCGCTTGGGTGTTTGCTTCGGCCACGCTGGCGGTGAACAATCAATTTACGCATTTTCAGCATGAGCTGGGGCTATGGAAAGCCGAAACGGCCACCTGGGATAGCCCCTTTGATTACAAGCAGCAGGCGGTACTGTATGTGCCGCAAGACATGCCGCCACCGAATACGCCGAGCTATACCCCCGCCGTAATCGATAAAGCGTGGCCTTTGCTGCAGCTCACGCAAGGGCATGCGTTTTTGCTGTTTACCAGCTTGAAAGCCATGCGCGAAGCACACGAGCTGGTGCTGGAAAAACTCAAAGCCGCCAATCTGGATTGGCCGGTGTTTTTGCAAGGCAGTACCTCGCGTACCGAGCTGCTGGAGCAGTTTCGCCGTTCACCCAATGCGATTTTGGTGGCGAGCCAAACCTTCTGGGAAGGGATCGACGTGCGGGGCGAGCAGTTATCTTTGGTGGTGATCGATAAACTGCCGTTCTCGCCGCCGGATGATCCGGTGCTGTCGGCGCGAATGGAGCAAATTACCAAGGCCGGCCGTAGCCCGTTTATGGATTATCAATTGCCCAATGCCACCATTACCCTAAAGCAGGGTGCAGGGCGGCTGATTCGTGATGAAAGTGATACCGGCATTTTGATGATTGCCGATACGCGCCTGGTTGAAAAACACTACGGCAAGTTGATCTGGAAAAGCTTGCCGCCGATGTTTCGCTCACGCGAGCTGGCCAATGTGCAAAAATTCTACGCGCTCAAACAAGCGCAAAAAACCGCCGGCCCTGCGGCCGAGCCTAACTAACTCATCGCTGCTGGAGAACCACCGTGGCCCGATCTGCTAAAGCCACCTCGTCACCCCGTGCGCCCAAAGGGGCCAAACCGACCAGCCGGCCCTCCCTCTGGGGCCGGGTAGCAGGCTTTGCGCTCTTGGGCTTCTTGGTCTGTGGCGTGCTACTGGGCGGCTGGCTGTATAGCTGGGCCACCGAGCCGCAGCCCAAGCCGGCCGGGGGCTATGTGCAGCTGGAAGCGGGCACGGTGCAGCAATTGGCGCAGCAATTACAAGCACAAGGAGCGCTGGATTCGCCAACGCTATTTGTCTGGCTGGCGCGCGCCAGCGGCAAAGATACGCAATTAAAAGCCGGTCGCTATCGCATCATGGCGGATATATCGCCGTGGCTGTTGCTGCGCAAGCTGAGCAAGGGCGACACCGATGAGCTGATGGTAACGCTGGTGGAAGGCTGGAACTGGCGGGAAGTAAAGAAAACCCTGCTGGCCAATCCTCATCTGAAGCACGAGATCGCCCAGCTGAGCGATGCCGAGATTCTGGCGCGCCTCGGGATTGTGGCCGATTCGCCCGAAGGGCTGTTTTTCCCCGATACCTACCAGATCGAGGCCGGTAGCTCGGATTTAAAACTGCTTGCGCGTGCGCATCAGCGCCTGCAAAGCAAGCTGGAAGCAGCCTGGGCGGCGCGCAAGCCCGATTTGCCGCTGAAAAATGCCTATGAAGCTTTGATCTTGGCCTCGCTGGTGGAAAAAGAAACCGGCCGCGCGGCCGATCGGCCGCTGATTGCCGGGGTGTTTATCAATCGGCTGAAGCTGGGCATGCGCCTGCAAACTGATCCGGCAGTGATTTATGGCGTGGGGGAGAGCTTTGCCGGTGACATCACCAAGGCGCATTTACGCACCGATACCCCGTATAACACCTACACCCGCAATGGCCTCACCCCCACACCGATTGCCATGGTGGGCGAGGCTGCTTTGCTGGCCGCCACCCAGCCTGCAGATACCACCGCCCTGTATTTCGTGGCACGCGGCGATGGATCTAGCCAATTTTCAAATACCCTCGATGAGCATAATGCGGCAGTGAATAAATACCTGCGTTAAGCTCGCCAGCGCTGTTTGCGCTGCGTCTGATCTAGATCAAGCGGGTCACCAAACGGTCACCTGCCTGTCGCCAATTTGTAAGTGTCTCTCGCCTAAGCTGTGCGCACCTTTGGGAGAGCCTTATGAAACAACTATTAATAGTGAGCGCCATTGCGCTCGGTTTGTCCGCATGTGGCGGTTCCTCCGTCACCAATCCTGCCCCTACGCCAAGCGCCACGCCGGTTGCGCAGGCCAGCACTCCGAAAAATGTGATCTTCTTCCTCGGCGACGGGATGGGGATGACCACCCTGACTGCGGCGCGGATCTACGCCGTGGGCGAAGACGGTGAGCTCACCATCGATACCCTGCCCGAAACCGCCTTCGTTAAAACCTTCTCCAATGATGCGCAGGTCACCGATTCGGCGCCGTCAATGGCGGCCTATATGACCGGCGTGAAGATGAATAACGAAGTGATTTCCATGTCACAAGACACGCTGGCCAAAGACCCGAATAAAGACCTGACCAGCAACTGCGGCAGTAGCAATGGCAAACCGGTGACCACCTTGCTGGAATTCGCCAAAGCCGCGGGCCTGGCGACGGGCGTGGTGACTACTACCCGCATTACCCATGCCACCCCAGCGGCCACTTATGCCCACGTTTGCCACCGCGATGCGGAAAACGACATTGCCGCCCAATTGGTGCCTGGCGATGACAAGAGCGGTTTTAATCGGCAATTGCTCGATGGCGTGGATGTGGTGTTTGGGGGCGGTAGCCAATTCTTCAAGCCCACCGCCGCAGGTGGCAAACGCGCCGATGGCCGCGATCTGATCGCCGAAATGAAGGCGAATGCCTATAGCTTTGCCAGTAACAAAGCCGAATTCGATCAGCTGGACCCCAAAACGGCCAAGAAAATGTTTGGTCTGTTTAGCTCAAGCCATATGAGCTACGACCTAGATCGCGATCCGGCCAAAGAGCCAAGCCTGGCCGACATGACGGTGAAAGCCATTCAGGGCCTGCAAAAGAATAGCAAAGGCATGTTCCTGATGGTGGAAGGCGGCCGCATTGATCATGCCCTGCACGAAACCACGGCCAAGAAAGCGCTGCAAGACACCGTGGCCTTTGATAACGCGATTAAAGCCGCGCTTGCCGAAGTGAAGAAAACCGATCCGGAACTCAAAAACACCCTGATCGTCGTTACCGCCGACCATGATCACACGCTGGTGCTGAATGGCTATGCCGCACGGACCGGTAAATCCGCCGCGGGCAACCCAGGGGTGCTGGGGTTGGTGCGTAATTACAGCGATGGCAGCCTCGCCAAAGATGACGATGGGATGCCATACACCATTATTGGGTTTGGTACTGGGGAAAACCGCGTGAATGACAGCCGCAGCAAATTTGCTGCGCTGACCGATGAGGCGGTGTTTGCCAATAGCTATCACCAGGAAGCAGTGATTCAAACCGCGGTAGGGGCAGAGACGCATGGTGGTAATAACGTCTTTCTGGGCGCGATCGGTAAAAACGCCGATTCATTTGCCGGCGTGATCGACAACACCAAAGTCTTCTCGCTGATTCGCAGCGCCATGGGCCTGTAAGTGATGCAGCGCAACCGAACTTATTCTGGAATGATGATGAAAAAGACCTTACTTGCAGCCTTGTTTGTTTCTGCCTTTGCGCAACCGTCGCTGGCTGCCGGCGAAGCGAAAAACGTGATTTTCTTCCTGGGTGATGGCATGGGCCCGGCCACTGTCACCGCGGCGCGAATCTACAAATACAAGGAAGAAGGCGAGCTGAATATGGAAAAGCTCGACGGTAAAACCCGCACGGCCCGAGTGAAAACCTTCTCGAACGATGCGCAAACCACCGATTCGGCGCCGTCGATGTCCGCCTATATGACTGGCGTGAAGATGAATAATGAAGTCATCTCGATGAGCCCGGATACCAAGCCAACCAAGCCCAATGGCAAGGATTCGGCCTGCGCGGCCAATAATGGCAAACCGGTGGACACCATTTTGGAGCTTGCCAAAGCCAAGGGCAAAGCTGTGGGTGCCGTCACCACGACGACAGTTACCCACGCCACCCCCGCGGCTACTTATGCGCACATTTGCCACCGTGATGCAGAAAACGCAATTGCCGCGCAGGCTGCGGTGGGTGGGCTGGGATATAACAGCAAGCTGGGCGATGGGCTGGATGTCTTGCTGGGCGGCGGCTGGCAATTTTTCCGCCCGACCAGTGCCTCAGGTTTGCGCACGGATGGCCGTGATCTGATTGCCGAGTTGCAAGCCAAGGGTTACACCTACGCCGCCAGCGGCAGCCAACTAGCGGCGGTAGATGGTAAAAACACCAGCAAATTGCTGGGGCTGTTTAATAAAAGCCATCTCTCGTACGAGCTAGACCGGGTGAAAGGCAAGCTGGATGAGCCAAGCCTGAAAGACATGACCTTGAAAGCGATTGAGGTCCTGGCCAAGAAACCCGAAGGCTTTTTCCTGATGGTGGAAGGCGGCCGAATTGACCATGCTCTGCACGGCACCAATGCCAAAAAAGTGCTGGATGACACGATTGCCTTTGATGATGCGATCAAAGCGGCGCTGGATGAAATGCAAAAACGCGATCCAGGCTTGAAAAACACCCTGATCGTGGTCACCGCCGATCATGATCACACCATGACCATCAATGGTTATGGCAAGCGGGGCAGCAATATCCTTGGCACGGTGAAAGACTACAAAACCGGTGCTGAATCCAAAGACGTGAACGGCAATAACTACACCACCTTGGTGTTTGGTAACGGGCCAAATCGCAAACCGGTACGCAGCAATTTACTGGAAGGCGATGCAGATAAAAGCCAGGTGTTGCACGATGATTATCAGCAGGAAACCGGGGTGCGACTGGGCAGCGAAACTCACGGTGGTGGCGATGTGATGCTGTTTGCCACTGGGGCGGGGGGGGCCTCCAAAACCTTTAAAGGCACCATCGACAACACCAAGGTCTTTAGCTTGCTGAAATCCGCTTACGGTTTCTAAGCGCCTGCTTGTGGAGTGAACCAGGCCCTGCCGCGTTGCGGCAGGGTGAGTTTAATGATTGAGTTTATGTCTATTATTCGTGCAATTTTCGGGTTGGCACTGCTGCCCGCCCTCGCCAGCGCTGCCAGCCAGCCGCAGCCACTCTCCGCGATCATGACCTTTGAAAGTAAAGTGCTCAGTAGCGAAGGGGTAGAAAAACAAACCCGCTTTCAAGAGCGCCTCATCCGGGATGGGCGTAATGTCTGGACGGTGCGGCTCCTGCCGGCCGGCACCCCACCGCATGTGCATCAGGCGGGGGATCATCAGCACAAACACGACACCAATTTTGTGTTGGCGGCCAAATGGATTGCGCTCGATGCACAGCAAAAAGCGCAGCTAAAGTTTGTGCGTCAGGAAACCAAAACCATCATCACCCCACGGACCGAAGAGTTTGCCGGGCTGGGTTTTGATGGCTCATGGGAGCATGCGGCCTATTTGCTCGATCGCTCGGCTTTGCAGCAGATGCGGGTGCTGAATAAACCTGCGCCAGCTGGCTGCCAATGGTATGAGCGCAGCGGCGATAAACTGTACACCCGCGTGCTGTGGGATCAGGCTTGGCAGCTACCACGGCAGATTGAAACGGGCAGCCTGGATGGCTTGTCGTTCAACCGGATTAGCATCGAGCGGCGGCCGATGCCGGCCACGATGCCCTGGCGTACCCTGGCTGGGTATCGGGCCGTAGCCTATGAGGATCTTCTCGATTGAGGCTATACCCATTTATTTCATCAGGCTGACGAGGGATGGTTTCTCATAAAACTGTCATCTAATTGGTATTTTCCTGTCATATTTGCTGATTACAGTGTCGCTTTTTCTGACCACCCTTCAGGGTAAGAGCGATGTCCAAGTCTAATCATTTCAATGACGAAAATTCCAACACCTCTGCCAACCCGACGTTTGATTCGGTACTCGAACAGCGCTTGCTGAATCGTCGCAGCTTCCTGGGTATGGGCGCCTCTGCGGCCGCCGTGCTGGGCGGGATGAGCCTGGGCCTGACTGGCTGTTCGTCGGGCGGCGATGTAGTGACGCCAGGTGCTACGCCAGCGCCAACCGTTGGGCCAACGCCTGTTCCTACGGCTGCGCCAAACCAGATCGTAACCCGTCTGGGTTTCAAAGCGGTGCCAAAATCACTGGCTGATGTGGTAACACTGCCACCGGGCTACAGCTATCAAGTGATCTATGCGCTGGGTGATCCGCTGACTGCCGCGACGACCGCGTTTAAAAACGACGGCACTGATGCTGATTTCTATAACCGTGCGGGTGATCACCACGACGGTATGGAATGGTTCGGTCTGGATGCTGCCGGCAAACCATCAGCCTCTGCCGCTGATCGTGGCCTGTTGGCGATGAACCATGAAGCCACCACCGACGAAAAACTGTCTTCGTTCTTTATTCACGCCAATGGCGGTACCGCAACCCTGCCACGCCCAGTGGCAGAAGTGGACAAAGAAGTTGATATTCACGGCTTGTCGGTTGTTGAAATCAAAGCTACCAATCGTAAATGGGCCACCGTGCAGGGCTCTAGCTTTAACCGCCGCGTTACACCACTGACCGAAGTTGAAATCGCCGGTCCAGCCCGTGGCCACGCGCTGTTGAAAACCAAGTTCTCGCCAACCGGCACCAAAACGCGCGGTACGATCAATAACTGCGGTTGCGGTAAATCGCCATGGGGCACTTATCTGTCTGGCGAGGAAAACTGGGCGGGTTATTTCTATCGCGTCAGCGCAGATGACACCAATCGTGGTGACAAGAGTGTTGTTGCACTGAAACGGTACGGCCGTAACGCCGGTTCGACTTCACGTCACGGTTGGGAAACCGCTGGTGCAGACGACAAGTATGCGCGCTGGAATATCAGCAAAACCGGTACTTCGGCTGACGGCTCTGATGACTATCGCAACGAGATGAATGGCCAAGGCTATATCATCGAGATGGATGCATACGATAAATCCAAAGCACTGAAAAAACGAACCGCTTTGGGTCGCTTTGCGCATGAGAGTGCCGCCTTTGGTCTGCCTGTGGTCGGCAAGCCACTGACTGTGTATCTGGGCGATGATTCGCGCAATGAATACATGTACAAGTTTGTATCCAAAGCCGTGTGGTCGGCTGCGGATGCCAACCCAAGCGATCGCATTGCCGTTGGCGACAAATACCTCGATGAAGGTACGCTGTATGTGGCCAAGTTCAATGCGGATGGTAGCGGTGAGTGGATCGAGCTGTCGCTGAACAACCCGCTGATCAAAAACTACGCTGGCTACACCTTTGCC
Organism: uncultured Chitinibacter sp.; assembly: GCF_945957625.1. Classification (NCBI taxonomy): domain Bacteria; kingdom Pseudomonadati; phylum Pseudomonadota; class Betaproteobacteria; order Neisseriales; family Chitinibacteraceae; genus Chitinibacter; species uncultured Chitinibacter sp. The sequence goes on along the minus strand of NZ_CAMFLP010000012.1, from coordinate 24,649 downwards.
GACCAAGCTGACATCTGCATTAACGCCCGTCTGGCTGGTGATGCGGTTGGCGCGACGAAGATGGACCGCCCAGAGTGGGGTGGTGTGCATCCAGTCACTGGTGATTACTATCAAACCCTGACTAACAACAGCAACCGCGACATCAACGCGGCAGCGAGCCCGAAACTGGTGCCAGACAGCGCCAATCCACGTGCTTATGCTGATGCTGATGGCATTAAGAGCAAAGGTAACCCGAATGGTCACATCCTGCGCACCAAAGAAGGCGCAACCGTGACCAGCTTTAAGTGGGATGTGTATCTGTTCGCCGCTGAAGCCGATATGGATAAAGGCACGGTTAATCTGTCGAATCTGACCGATGACCAAGATATGTCGTCGCCGGACGGCCTGGCCTTTAGCCAGAGCACAGGTATTTGCTGGATTCAAACCGATGACGGTTCGTACACCGATGTGACTAACTGCATGATGCTGGCCGCGATTCCAGGTAAACAGGGCGATGGCGCGAGCAAAACGCTGAGCTACACCAAAACCGATGGCAGCAAGCTGGATGTGGTGACTCAAGTTGGCGCAGCACCTACTGCCGATACGCTGAAACGCTTCCTGGTGGGCCCGAAAGATTGTGAAATCACCGGCCTGTGCGAAACCCCGGATGGCAAGGCGCTGTTTATTAATATTCAGCACCCAGGTGAAGGCACCAAAATGGCTGACGTGGCAGACCCAACTAAATACACCAGCCAATGGCCAAGCAATGCCGGCTACGGCGCAGGTAAACGTCCGCGTTCTGCTACCATCGTGATCACCAAAGATGACGGTGGCCGTATCGGTACCTAATGCATCACATGCAGCAATAAAAAACCCGCCGGAAGGTGGGTTTTTTATTGGGTATATGCCGGTAGGTGTTTTTAGGTAATGCTTCTGGTGCTATACCTAGATGGTGTATCTATTTGGAGTATTTGTTGATCGCTGCCTGAATCTCGGCAATAGCTTTTTCGATGTCTTCGTCGCTGATATCGGGGATCTTGTCTTTACCGAGGGTATCGATGTGCGTGCTGACGGTGTTTTCATCCAGCTTCACCGTCGAGACAAAGGCGCTATCTTCTTCGCGGTCGGCTTCATGCCAGTTGATGCCCAGTGCGGTGAGATTGTCGCCAAACTTCCCGCCGCGTAACTCGGCCTTATCCAGTAATTGCGGCAAGGCAAACATGACGGGGAAGGAGCTGAGGAAGTGGGTGATTTCATCTTCGGCCAGCGAGCCCCACAGCCCATCGGTGCACAGCATAATGCAGTCACCGGCAAACAGCGTCATACGGCCGCCGACTTCGATTTCCGGCATCAGGGTGCCGCCTAGGCAGTTGTAGATTTTGTTTTTTTCTGCGTGATGCAAGGCTTGTTCGGCGGAGATTACCCCGTTTTCGACGAGCTTTTGCACTTTAGAATGATCGCGCGTCTGGGCAATGGTAAAGCCATCGCGAATCAGATACAGCCGCGAATCGCCCACATGCGCCCAAAATGCGGTTTCATCCTGCACGATGCAGGCCACCACCGTGGTGCGGGGGATTTCCAGTAAATGCTGTGAAATCGCGTAGTTGTAGATCGCTTCGTGGCAGTTAAGTAGTGCCTCGGTCAGAAATTGCACCGGGTTGGCAATCACTGGCGTGGCTTTTTTCTGAAACTGATCTGTGAGCAGCTCGACGGTAATCTGGGCAGCAACTTCGCCGTGCAAATGTCCGCCCATGCCATCGGCCACTACCAGTAGCAAGGCATCGCGACTGTAGGAGTAGCCCACGCGGTCTTGATTGTATTCACGCCCGCCTTTGCGGCTATCCTGAAAAACCGTGAATTTCATTCCTCACCTTTGCGTTTCGGGCGAGTCATTTCGGCCCATTTGCGTTTGATCGAGTTCACCAGATTGTTTTTCTTGCGCGGCGGCGAGCCGGCTTCGAGCAAGGCTTTCTGGATTTGTGGCACGCTTTGCGGTCGCACCGTCGGGTCAACTGCGATACATTGATGGATTAAATCCAGCAGCTCGGGCGAATAGCGATCGCCATACAGCGTATCTAGGCGTTGAACTTTGTCTTCTTTTTCGCGCGCATCTGAGGGCTGCGGTGCCGTGCCGGCGATGCAGGCATACATCGAGGCACCAATCCCGTAAATATCGGTCCAGGGGCCCAATTGATCCTTGCGCCGGTATTGCTCGGGCGCAGCAAAGCCCGGGGTGTACATCGGGGTGAGCCGGGCATGCTCGGTGGTTAAGGTTTGCCGGGCCGAGCCAAAATCCAGTAGCACCGGCGAGCCATCTTTGCGGATATAGATATTGGCCGGCTTGATATCCAGATGCAGCAGCTTATGCAAATGTACTTCACGCAAACCGTTGAGCAGATTGTAAAACACGCTGCGAATCAGCTTTTCATCCACGCCTTCGCGGTCGTGATTTAGCTGGATTTCCTTTTGCAGCGTGCGACCGCGCTCGTAATCCATCACCATGTACACGGTTTCATTGGCGCGAAAGAAATTCAGTACGCGGACAATATTCGGGTGCTGAATGCGGGCCAGTGTTTTGCCTTCTTCAAAGAAGCATTTCAGGCCATGGCGAAACAGGGCGATATTTTCTTCGCTGGTGGCCTGCACGGCTACGCCCTCTTTGCGCAGGGCGAGCGAATTGGGCAGGTATTCCTTGATGGCGACCGGATAATCGTTCTCATCGTGGGCCAGATACACAATACTGAAACCGCCAGCAGAGAGCAGCTTGGCGATGGTGTAATTTTGCAGCTGGTAGCCGCGCGCGAGCGGTTGATTGCTTGGGGTGGCCATGCTTGGCTTTCGGTATAATTGCAGTATCTCTAAATTGTGTGTCGCCACCCGCTAATTGTAAAGCGGGTTCTTACAAAGGAAATTTATGATTCTCAGCATGACCGGCTACGCCAGTAGCCAGCGCGAGTTATCTCATGGGGTTTTGTCGGTTGAGCTGCGTGCCGTCAATCATCGTTTTCTCGATCTAAGTCTGCGATTGCCAGAGGAATTTCGCGCGCTGGAAGGGGCGATTCGCGAAAAACTCAGTGGCCGGCTTAATCGCGGCAAGCTCGAATGCCGGGTGGCATTTAATGCCCGTGAGGGGGCTGCTAGCCAGTTGCGCCTTAACAACGCTCTGGTGGCCGAGCTTCTGCGCTTGGCCGATCAAGTGAAAGAGCATCAGCCGGGGGCGGGTGATTTGCGCATGGGCGAAATCTTGCGCTGGCCCGGGGTGATTGAGTCGGATGCGCTGCCGGCGGAAGTGCTGCACGCTACCGCGATGCAGCTCTTGGATGAGGCGCTGGATGAATTTGTGGCCGCGCGCGGGCGTGAGGGCGAGAAACTAGGCGCGATTTTGCTGGTTCGCGCTGACGAAATGAGCAGCGTACTGGCGCAAATTGCGCCGCGCCTGCCGCAGATCATTGATGAATACGAAAACAAACTCAAGCAGCGCCTGCAAGAAGCTCTGGGCAGCGCCGACGATGAACGCGTGCGCCAAGAGCTGGTGCTGTTTGCACAAAAAGTCGATGTACAGGAAGAAGTCGATCGCCTGCATACCCACTTGGCCGAGTTGCGCCGCATTGTGCAGCAAGGCGGCCATGCAGGTAAGCGGCTGGATTTCCTAATGCAGGAGCTTAATCGTGAAGCCAATACTTTTGGTTCTAAATCGGTTTCGACCGATACCACCAAAGTTGCGATGACACTGAAAGTGTTGATCGAGCAGATGCGCGAGCAAATTCAGAATATCGAATAATCAGCGCCAGAATCTCGCGCTAGTTTTCGTGCGGGCGCGAGTTCACTTATACTGGCTGACAACTCGAAACACAGGAGCCAAACATGGCCAAAGGAAATCTGTTTGTGGTGACCGCCCCTAGTGGCGCTGGCAAAACCACGCTGGTCGCAGCGCTGCTGGCGGCCGATGCCAATGTGCAACTGTCGGTTTCATACACCACTCGCCAGCCGCGGGCCGGTGAAGTGGATGGCAAGGATTACCACTTTGTCGAGCGTAGCGAATTCGAGCGCATGATTCATGCTGGCGAATTACTCGAGCACGCTGAGGTATACGGTAATTATTACGGCACTTCGCAAGTGTGGATCAATGAAGTGATCAACAATGGCCGCGATATTCTGCTGGAAATCGACTGGCAAGGCGCGCAGCAGGTACGCCGCCTGTTCCCTGAGGCCATCGGCATTTTCGTACTGCCGCCTTCACTAGAAACACTGGAAAACCGCCTGCGCAATCGCGGTAAAGACAGCGATGAAGTGATCGCCAAGCGTATGGCCGTGGCCAAGGAAGAATGTGGCCACGTCGATGAGTTTGATTATGTGATCGTGAATGAGCATATCGATGATGCCGTACGCGATATCGTGGCGGTGGTGCGGGCACAGCGCCTGACGCTTGCACGCCAGTCGGTGCGCCATACAGGCTTGATTTCAAGCTTAAAAGGTTAATTCCGGCGCAAGCTGGTATAATGCACGGTTTCGCCGCTATTGGCGGCCGTCCAAGCATTTTTCGGAGAGTAAAAGATTATGGCCCGTATTACGGTTGAAGATTGTCTGGATCGTATCCCAAACCGATTTGACCTGACTCTGGCTGCCGCCTACCGCGCCCGCCAGCTGGAAAACGGCTCTAGCCCGCAAGTTGAAAACAACGGCCGGGATAAACCGACCGTAATGGCGTTGCGCGAAATGGCAGCCGGCCTGGTTGGGGTTGAAGTCCTGAACCGTCGCGGTTAATGCAGTATGTCGGCAAGCTCGGTTCCCCTCGTCGTTGAAGATGTCCCTGCGCTGGTTACCGCGCCGGAGGTAATCGAGCAAGCCAACCGTTTTCTCGCTGAGCAAACGGCCTATCTCAAACCAGAAGACCGCCAGATGTTACGGGCGGCTTTTTTGTTTGCAGAAGATGCTCACCGCGGTCAGATGCGCCGCTCGGGTGAGCCCTATATCTCCCATCCGCTGGCTGTTGCCGGTATTCTCACGCAATGGAAGCTGGATGCGCAGGCGCTGGCTGGCGCGCTCCTGCACGATGTGATGGAAGATTCCGGCGTGACCAAGCTGGAGCTGACCGAAAAGTTTGGCAAAGCGGTGGCCGAGCTCGTCGATGGCATGAGCAAAATCGACAAGCTGGAATTTCAAAGCAAAGAAGAAGCGCAGGCGGAAAACTTCCGCAAAATGCTGCTGGCCATGGCGCGCGATTTGCGCGTCATGCTGATCAAGCTGGCCGACCGTTTGCACAATATGCGCACCATGGATGCAATGCGGGTCGATAAGCAAAAGCGCATCGCTCGCGAGACCATGGAAATCTATGCCCCGATCGCGAACCGGATCGGGCTTAATGCCATCTACCAAGAGCTGGATGATCTGGCGTTCAAATACCTGCATCCGCGCCGGCATCATGTATTGTCCAAAGCGCTGAAAGCCGCCCGTGGCAATCGCCGCGAAGTGGTGCAGAAAATCCTCGATGCCATCAATGCCAAGCTAGCCGCCCAGCAGATCGAGGCGCAGGTATCCGGCCGCGAGAAAAACCTGTTTTCCATCTACCGCAAAATGGTGGAAAAACACCTCAGTTTTTCCGAGGTGCTGGATATTTATGCCTTTCGGGTGATCGTGAAAGATCACGCGCACTGCTATCTGGCGCTGGGCGCTTTGCATGCGCTGTTTAAGCCGATTCCGGGCAAATTTAAAGATTACATTGCCATTGCCAAAAGCAATGGCTACCAAAGCCTGCACACTACACTGTTCGGCCCTTATGGCACCCCGATTGAAGTGCAGATTCGCACTCCCGAAATGCACCGCATTGCCGATGCCGGCGTGGCCAGCCACTGGATGTATAAGAGCGGCGATGAGAGCTTCTCGGATGTGCAGCAACGCACGCATCAATGGCTGCAATCGCTGTTGGAACTGCAAGTGGATTCGGGTGACGCGGTCGAGTTTCTGGAGCATCTGAAGGTCGATCTCTTCCCCGATCAGGTGTATGTGTTTACGCCGAAAGGCAAGATCCTTAGCCTGCCCAATGGCGCGACGTGTGTGGATTTTGCCTATGCCGTGCACACCGATGTTGGCCATGGCTGTATCGCCGCGAAGGTGAATCATGAGCTGGTGCCGCTGCGCACCAAGCTGAAAAACGGCGATCACGTGGAAATCGTGATGGCCGCGCATGCCAAGCCCAACCCGAGCTGGCTGTCGTTTGTCACCACCGGCAAAGCCCGCTCGCAAATTCGCCATTTCCTGAAAACCATGCGCTTTGATGAGTCGATGCATCTGGGCGAGCGTTTGCTCAGTCAGGCCTTCTCGGCGCTGCATCAGCCGCTGCAAGTGAGCGACGAAGTATGGGAGAAATACCTGCGCGAAAGTGGCGAAAAATCGCGTGAAGCGGTGTTAGCCGATGTCGGTTTAGGGCAAAAACTCGCCGTAGTCGTTGCCAAACGGCTACTGCAGCTGGCGGGCTCATGGAGCGATGATCTGCGCCAGGGAAAAAAACCGATGGCGGTAACGATTCGTGGCACCGAAGGTATGGCGATTCAGTTTGCCCGCTGTTGCAACCCGATTCCGGGCGACCCGATTCTGGGTTTTGTGAAGAAAGACCACGGGCTGGTGGTGCATACCCATGATTGTCCGCAAGTGGCCAAGGGACGCATCGACGCCGATAAGCTCATCGATGTGGAATGGGACCCAGAAGTGGCGCGGGTGTTTGATGTGCCGGTGAAAGTGCTGGCCGAAAACGAGCGTGGCACGCTGGCAGCGCTGGCTGCAGCGGTGGCCGAGGCCGAGGCCAATATCGCTGCCGTCACCATGGGCGATGCGGTCGAGTCGCATGAGCGCTATCTGAGCGTGCAATTTACCCTGCAAGTGAATAACCGCATTCACTTGGCCAAAGTGCTCAAGCGTTTGCGCGCCTTGCCGACGGTTTATCGCCTGCAGCGCGTGCGCAACTAAATCCCTTGGCGTGCCCGCTGGCCGGGCGCCGTAATTCCTCGTGGCAATCTCGCGCAATCTGAGCCGCATCAAGGCAGCATCCCACCTGCATGTTAGAATGGCCGCTGTTTTCTAGAACAACAGCGGGCTTTCCCATGCAGCTTTCTCTGAATGGCCAACAACGCGAATTTCCCGATGGTCTGACCGTTGCCGGTTTGATCGAACACCTTGAGCTCACCGGCAAACGCGTAGCGCTCGAGCGCAATGGTGATATCGTGCCCAAAAGCCAGCATGCCAGCACTCTGCTCGCGCAGGGCGATGTGCTGGAAATGGTGGTCGCCGTGGGTGGTGGTTAAGGGTATCTGGCTAGAGGCCAAATAATAATTAGGCTACAGGGCTATACCCTGTTGCTGGTAGTGAATCTCTACAGTTTGATCCAGACGCAGGGGCGTAAATCATGAGTGATACATTTCAAATTGCGGGCAAAACCTATCAATCCCGCCTGATCGTTGGTACCGGCAAATACAAAGATTTCACCGAAACCCGCGCCGCTGTGGATGAATCGGGCGCCGAAATCGTCACCGTGGCAATTCGCCGCGTGAATATCGGTCAGGATGCCAGCCAGCCCTCACTGCTGGATTATCTGCCGCCCAGCCAGTTTACCTATCTGCCCAATACCGCCGGCTGCTACACCGCCGAAGACGCGGTGCGCACCCTACGGCTGGCGCGCGAATTGCTCGACGATCATCGGCTGGTGAAGCTGGAAGTGCTGGGCGATCCCAACACGCTGTTCCCCAATGTGCGTGAAACCCTGAAAGCCGCAGAAACGCTGGTGAAAGAGGGGTTTGATGTGATGGTCTATACCTCGGATGACCCGATCATCGCCAAAGAGCTGGAACAAATCGGCTGCTGCGCGATTATGCCGCTGGCCTCGCTGATCGGCTCGGGTATGGGAATTTTGAATCCGTGGAATCTGCGCCTGATTATCGAAGCCGCCAAGGTGCCGGTGCTGGTGGATGCCGGTGTGGGCACCGCCTCTGATGCCGCGATTGCGATGGAATTAGGCTGCGATGGCATTTTGATGAATACCGCCATTGCCGGCGCGCAAGACCCGGTACGGATGGCACGGGCGATGAAACTGGCGGTGCAGGCCGGGCGCGATGCCTTCCTCGCCGGTCGCGTGCCACGCAAGCTGTATAGTGCCGATCCATCGAGCCCGGTCACCGGGATGATTGCGGCCAGTAAATAAGTGAACGCCTAGGGTATTGCCTGCCAGGCTATGAAACGTATAGCCTTTGGATTAATACCCCGGTAAAACTTGGCTGGATCGAGCGGGCCGGCACCGCAAAATTTGGTGAATCGCCCGCCGCGCATTAAAATACCGCCATTGAATACCAAACCGCCGCCACTTGTCGCTCAAGGGCGGCGTTTTACATGGCAAGGAATCCCCATGAACGACGAGCAACTCGACCCGCAAACCAGCCCGCAGGATGAAGCCGCTGGCGAAGGCAAATTTATGCGCCGTATTCGCAGCTTTGTGCTGCGCCAAGGGCATTTGTCGACTGGGCAAGCCAAAGCGCTGGAGCAATTCGGCCCTGAGTTTTGTCTGGATTACCGCCCAGAGGCGCTGGATCTGGATGCCGCCTTTGGCCGTCAGGCACCACGGGTGCTGGAAATCGGTTTCGGCATGGGGCAGGCCACAGCCGAAATCGCTGTTCATCGGGCAGATACCGATTTTCTGGGCGTGGAAGTACACACCCCGGGTGTGGGTAGCTTGCTGAAATTGATTGGCGAGCAAGCCATCCGCAATATCCGCATCGTGCAACATGATGCGGTCGAAGTGCTGGAAAACATGCTGCCAGCCGGTAGCTTGGCCGGTGCGCATATTTTCTTTCCCGATCCATGGCATAAAAAACGTCACAACAAGCGGCGCCTGATTCAGCCTGAATTCGTGAAGCTGCTGGTTTCACGCATTCAAACCGGCGGCTATGTGCATCTGGCCACCGATTGGGAAGACTATGCGATTCAGATGCTGGAAGTGCTGAGCAATGAGCCAACGCTGAAAAACACCGCGACCAGCGACACGGGTTACGCCGAACGTCCCGATTACCGCCCGCTCACCAAGTTTGAAAACCGTGGTATCAAGCTGGGCCACGGCGTGTGGGATCTGGTGTTTATCAAGCAATAAGCGCGGATTCGGTAGCTTTGCACTCGGCACGGCGGCATTTTTATGCCGCCGTGTTGCGTTTGGGCTGCAGAAAAAACCGCGGCTGCCGATAAAGCGATAACTGGCTACTTGGCCATCCGCCGCGTCAGCGGTTTGCTGCCGGTAAAGCACTGGCGCTTCGCCAGCGGATGACTACAGTGGAACTATCGTCAGGCATCGCCTTAATGACATTGTCAGGAGAACAAGATGACCCGTATGCGTACGTTTTCCGCCAGCTGGCGCACCGTGGTGGTGGCGCTGCTGAGCTTGGGTCTGGCCGCTTGTGCCAGCAGTGGGAAAACCACGGTAAGCCATGATGAGGGCGTGAGCAATCCGCCGGTGGTCTTGCCAAGCAAAATCACGGCAGTGGGCTATGGCGCGATGCCAACCATGGATGGTTTATCGCCTTCACAGCGCCGCTTGCTGGCGATGCGTGCTTCGAAGCTCGACGCTTATCGCACGCTGGCCGAGACCGTATCCGGGGTGAAAATCACCGGTAACAGTACGGTATCGGCGATGGCGCTGAATAATGATGGCTTCCGTGCTTATGTCGAATCGTATCTGCGTGGCGCTCGTGTGGTCACAGTAACGCCGCTGCCGGATGGCGCTTTTGAAACCACATTAGAAATCACGCTGGGCGGTGAATTTTATCGCGCAGCGCAAACCGCTAGCCACCAAAGTGGTGGCAGCGAAGCTACCCCAGCGGCAGCGCCCATGAAGGCGGTGCCACAGCCGGTGGCAATGCCGGTAGAATCAGCCATCTTACCTAGCCAGAATTTCTATCTGTCACTGTGATTCGAACGCTGATCGCTGGCTGCGTGCTGGCAGCGCCGCTGTGGGCGGCTCAACATGAAGGTATTGCGCCGCTGGGTAGCGAGGGCTTAGAAGTGGCCCGCCGGCAGGCGATCGCCGATGCCCTTGAAAATGCGGCTTTGTTTAATGGCGCAACGGTCAAAAGCTATAGCCAGCAGAGCCAGCAACGCAGTAGCGACAATACGCAAATCCGCGGCACGCCGGCGCAGGATTACACGGTGGTGCGCGAGTGGACGACTCAAAGTGGTTTTCTGCACGTCATCATCGATGTGCAGCCACCAGCGGCGGCGGAAGCTAAAAACGCGACCGTCACGCCGACAGCGGCTACGGCTGCAGTAGCGCCAGCGGTAACGGCGACTGCGCAGTGTGGCGGCGGCGATTACAAGCGCAAGCTTTTGCTCGCGCATATGTGGGTGCAACATCCGGCCCAGACTCGCGATCTGGATCGGCTGCCGGAGGGCATCCAGCTGGATTTGATGCGCAAATTGTTTGATAGCGGTGGTTTTTTGCCGCAAAAGGCATTGTCCGAAGCGGCATTTGATTTACAGCCACAGTTTGCCGACCCCTTATTGCAGCCTGAGCGGGTGCGTGAACTCGCTCGGCGCTATGCGGTGCAGTTTGTGGTGGGCGGTATCGTGCGCGATACCTCGACCAGTGGTGAGCGTTACGCGGCAAGCTACGGCAATGATTTGCGTGAGGGTGAGCGCAAGCTGGAGCTGAATATCCCGCTGGTGAATTTCACCCAGCTGGGCCTTAAAGCCACGCCGGCCGAGCGGCGGTTTGAGTTTGAATTATTTGTGTTTGATGGGGTATCCGGTGCGCTGGTGAATCGGCATCGGCTGGCGGGAAAAGCCAGTGGCCAAGTGATGCAGGATCGCGCCACCAGCATGGCCACCGAAGGATTTAAAGAAACCGCCTACGGCCAGCTGATTGAACAAAAGATGCAGGAAGCCGCTCGGCGTATCACGCAAGACATCGCGTGTATTCCATTTTCAGCCCGGATCACGCGGGTAGAAAAAAACCGCGTGTATTTCGATGCCGGCACCACCTCGAAAGTAGGGGTGGGCGATAGCCTGCAGGTGTATCGGGTGGCGCCCGGTGGTTTGCCGCTGGCCGCGGCTAGTTTTGAGCCCAGCATGTCGCTGGGTTTGCCAGAAGAGATTGTGGGTAGTCTGAATGTCACCCAGGTGCAGCCGCTGTTTTCAGTAGGGATTTTGCAAGGTAGCGGGGTGCAGGCGGGCGACTATGTGCGATTTGTAGGACGCGGAGGTCAAAAATGAAAGCCCTGCTCAGCCTGTGTTTATGCTGGCCAGCCTTAGTGCTGGCATCCGAAGCCGGCCATGGCACACCAGCGGAAAAGCCGCCGGCCAAAACCGAAAGCCATGCAATTAAAAATGCCCCGCCGACCAAGGTGGATAATCTGAAAGGCCAGTTGCAGGTGAGCGGCTCGCACGGCAGTGAAGCGCCCAAAGCCAGCACCAAGCCGGCCGCTGCCGAAACGAAGGTCGAAGCCAAGACGGAAACCAAGGCCGAGCCAGCTAAGCCTGCGGCCCATGGCGAAGCGCCCAAGCCGCAGTTTACCGAGCCGCCGGTGGTGCAGTATGTGCCGCCCAAATACGGCAGCAGTAGTGCGACACCGGTGCAGCGCGTATATGTGCCTTCCAAATCGCCCGCCGCGCGTAAATCAAGCGCGCATGCTGGCAGTGCCCATGGCGGCAGCAGCAAGAAAAGTAGTGGACATGGCGCCGCCGAGTCATCGCAAGCAGTGACGCCTGGCTTGGTGCGGGTCATGCCTGCCAGCAGCCTGCCCGGGGGTAAGGTGCTGCCACCGGCCAAAGGCTTGAACGAGGTGAGCGCAAGCAGCGGCAGTAGTAGTGCAGGCAGCAGTGGCAAGCCACGGCTGACTTGGGGTGAAACAACCGTCATCAAGCCCGCCGCCAGCCCCGCGCCGGAAATCTATATCGTGCGCGATCCTGAATTGCGCTGGCAGCAATACAGCTATCCTTAATGCCTTGAACTTTAAAAACAAAAAAGCCCGCACTGCGGGCTTTTTTGTTGGCTTGGTCTGCGTATCCAATCGGACCAATGACTAAGACGCTGTTCGGCAAGGGCAAATTTGGCGCCGCCCATTTGCCGCCGAATTTATTTACAGCTGGTTTCGCGCAAGACCGAGCCTTTGAATTGCGCGCTGAGTTTGTTCAGCTTGGCCACCTGTTCTTCGCTCAGCCCTTTCATCGTAAAGCTAGCTTGTTTGAGGGTGTCATCGCGATCACGCACCACGGCTGAGCGAACCCCTTTGGCTTGCAGTTCCGCCAAATGCCGCTCGCCTGCTTCACGGGTGCTGAAAATCCCCAGCGAAATGGCGTTTTGCCAGCGCCCGCCGTTATTGACCACAAAGTAATCCGTCACGCCCAACGAGGCCAGCTGCTGGGCTTTGGCTTTGGCGACTTCCTGACTTTCCAGCGGTGGCATATACACCCACACTTTGGTGGATTCGCCGCTGCTCTTTTCAGTGGCGGTGATGCCCAAGCCGCCCAGTTTGCTGCGGGCGCTATCAATCTGCTCGCCGGTAATGCCGGTCCAGCGCAGGCAGGCTAGTTTTTCGGCCACGGCGGTAGGGGCAGCGGTCGGTTTGGGTGCGGTGGTGGCCGTCGGGGTAGGTTGCGCGCTCGGGACTGGCGTCGCGGGGGCGGTGCTGGCCTCTGCTGGGGCGCTAGCTGGCGCTTCGGTGCTGGCTGGCTCGGCGGTGTTCCCCAGTTGGCCGGTTACAATTTTGACGGCCGAGGCGTTTTTCTCGCGGCTTTGCAGCTGCACTTGCAGCCCGCCGCCATCAAGTTGAAACCAGCCATAGACGGCTAGATTCGCCAGTAGCAGCAGGAAAAAAATCACACGCATGGGACAAACACTCCGTCATTGCTTTGCGCAAGGGCGTACAAACCATCGAGGACCAGATTATCTACTGTCTGGCACGGGGCGTTAAGCAAACTGGCGATCAGTGCAGCATCGCCACCAAAGCACACAATCTGCTGCGCGGGTATGTTGTTCTGAGCCATTTCAGATAAGGCTTCTAGCAGCATACCCTTGATAGCGCGGCGGCAGCCGGTTTCGATGGCATCGCTGGTTTGAGTGGGAAAGCCTTGGTTTTGGCCGCTGCTGACGGGGAGGCGAGCAGTGCCTTGCTGCAGCGCCTGTTTCATCAGCGCCAGCCCCGGGCCGATGGTGCCGCCCAGATAGTCGCCAGCAGCGCTGAGGGTATCGACCACCAGCGCCGTACCGGCGGATACCACCAGGAGATTTTTCTGCGGGTAATGGCTGCGGGCGCCCAAAATCGCGGCCCAGCGATCCGGCCCTTGTTGATTGAGAAGCTGATAGTGATTGCGCACGCCCAGCGCCGTGCGGCTCACTTGCAGCAGCTCTGCCCTCAGTTGCCAATGGCGCTGACACCAGTGCCCGATCTCGGTGCTGAGTTCAGGTTGTTTCACCGAGCAGAGCAAAATGCGCTGCGGGCGGGGCAGTGTGGCGAATTGGGCCTGCAGGCTCGGCCAGTCGGCAGCGATCTGCACCGGCCCCGCATTGCAGCGCCACTTCAGCCGGGTATTGCCTAAATCCAGCAGGAGCACATCAGCCATGACTGGCCTCACTATTGGCTCGGCGTAGGCTCACATCACCAGTGTGGATCAGCTGTTCGCCCGCGGCCGTGCCCAAGCGCAAGCTGCCATCGGCAGCCAGGCCGAGCAGTACGCCGCTCTGGGTGGCGCCAGTGGGCGCAAGCACTTGCACCTGCTCACCTTGCCAAGCGCTATAGCTCTCCCACACCGGCAGCAGCGGCGCAAAGCCGCTGTGGGCAAAGTCGCGCAGGCCGCATTCCAGCCGGCTTAATAAGGCCGCGAGCAGAGCATTGCGCCCCAGCGCTAAACCCGCGGCCTGCAAGCTGGCCGCGCTTTGGCCAAGCTCGGCTTGCCAGTGCGCCGGGAACTGCAGATTCAGCCCAATACCAATCACCACTTGCGCCGGGCCCAAGGCATCGCCCTGCATTTCGATCAGGATGCCGCCTACTTTAGCGCTCCCTGTGGTGGCGGGCAGCAGCAGATCATTCGGCCATTTCAGGCCGATGTCGCGCACGCCTGCGGCCGCCAGAGTTTCGGCTACCATGGCGCCCACTGCGAGAGATAAACCCGCCAGTTGCGCGGGGCCGCCGGCAAATTGCCAAGCCATAGAGAACATCAGGCTGCCGCCCAAGGCACCCAGCCAGCGCCGGCCGAGCCGGCCGCGGCCACCGGTTTGCCATTCGCAGGCCAACACATGGCCATGCTGCGGGTTTTTGAGTAGCTGCCGATTGGTGGAGTCAAGGGTATCAGCCAGGGTGATTGATAATTCAGTATCTGCAGGAAGATACCCATTTAGGGTATGCAGATCGAGCCATTCGATCGGTGTGGCCAGTTGGTAGCCGGCACCCGTGCGGCGGGTGAGGGCGATGCCGTAGTCTTCGGCTTGCGCCAGCGCGGTGGAGACACTGGCGCGCGAGATGCCCAGCCGTTCGGCAATGGCGGTGCCCGAGGTGAAATGCAGCGCGTCGAGTTCGCGCAGCAGGCGGATTGGATCAGTCATGCCAGCATTTTACGGCAATTGCTGCCGCTGTGCCGTTAAGCGCTGTGATTACTCAGCTTGGATGGATGAGCCAGAGTTGGGGTCTGAATCAGGTGCTGGTGCGCTCTCAGAATTTAGCGCGCTATCCGTTTTATCGGCAGAGTCCTGCACTTCAGCTGGCGCGCCCATGCTTTCCACCACATGGTTTTGATTGGTGTAAATACACAGATCACCGGCGATTTCGAGCGCTTTTTTTACGCAGGCTTCCGGCGGCAGATCGGTGTTTTCCAATAGTGCGCGGGCGGCGGCTTGAGCGTAAGCGCCACCTGAGCCGATGGCGGCGATGCCGCCTTCCGGTTCCAGCACATCGCCATTGCCGGTGATGACCAAGGTGGCGGTGGGGTCGGCCACGATCAGCATGGCTTCCAGCCGGCGCAGCATGCGGTCGGTGCGCCAATCTTTGGCCATCTCCACCGCTGCGCGGGTCAGGTGGCCTTGATGTTTTTCCAGCTTGGCTTCAAAGCGCTCAAACAGGGTAAACGCATCGGCAGTGCCCCCGGCAAAGCCTACAATCACCTGATCGCGATACAGCTTGCGTACTTTACGGGCGGTGCCTTTGATGACGATATTGCCCAGCGTGACTTGCCCATCGCCCCCCACGGCCACGTGTTCACCTCGGCGCACCGAGACAATGGTGGTGCCGTCAAATTGTTCCATGCTGACTTCCTTGCGTGCTGCGGGCCAGTGCGGCCCAATAGGCTGTAGATGGCGCTGCCAGCGCAAAAAACAAGCGCCGGGCTGGCCGGCGCTGCTGGGGAGGCGTGTTGAAGCTTATTTGCGCGCTTCGATGGTGAGCATGTCTTGCAGGCTCATAATGCGTAAAAGGGCATGCACCAGTGGATTTACATTGTAAAACTTCACCGCTTTGCCTTGCTGCAGCCAGTTCACCGCGTGGGTAAGTAATTGGCCGGCGCAGTCGAAATCCATCCGGTCGATCTGGCGAAAATCGATCTGCGGCTTGGGGCTTTGCTCGATTTGCTTAAGTAGGCGGGCAAAGAGCTCGGGTTGCTCGGCGCATAAATTACCCGCGAGCTGGTTTTTCTGTTGCTGCTCGGCGGCGATTTCGGCTTTGGCGGCGGCTTCATCGCGGGCGATATCTTGCGCCGATTTGGCGGCCTGACGGGCATCCCAAGACGGCGGGGATACTTCGTAGGTGATGGCGTAATCCACGGCCAGATTTTCAAATTCTTCCTGCAAGCCCATGATTTGCAGCATTTCGATGTTCAGCAACCAGAAAGGGGCTTCCGCCGGATGCCGGCGACCGACTTCGATTTTGGCTTTCAATAAATCGAGCACGGCGCTTGCGCCAATCAG
Source organism: uncultured Chitinibacter sp. (assembly GCF_945957625.1). Lineage (NCBI taxonomy): Bacteria > Pseudomonadati > Pseudomonadota > Betaproteobacteria > Neisseriales > Chitinibacteraceae > Chitinibacter > uncultured Chitinibacter sp. Next base: position 8,748 of record NZ_CAMFLP010000012.1, on the reverse strand, counting down.
TTGCAGGCTATTGGGTTTTTTGTGCGTTTGTTGCAGCGCCGAGAGTAATTCGGCGGCGGAAAGGGTGTCGATTTCTGCCACTTTGGAAAAATCGAGCCGAATCTGATCGTGTTTTTTATGTAATTGCAGCAGCTCGTTGATTTGCTGATCAATGCTGGTGTGGCTGAGTTTGGCAGCAAAGGCAAAATAGCCGCTGCCACTGCTGGCGGCCTTGGCGGGTGTTGCGCGCACTTGCCAAGCCGGTGGGGTTTTTTCAAATTCCACCACGTATTCCAGCGCCAGCGTATCAAAAGCATCGTGCTGATTATCTTGCTGCAACAGCTCAAACAGCATCAGCCATGAGTCATGCCGTTTCTTGCCGATGAAATTGGCCTTGTCGGCCTGTAGGGCGCCGTAGGCGGCTTTGAGCTGGCCGTTGGCAAACAGAATGGCGGCTTGTTCTTCGGCACTGCTGAGCGTGTCTGAGCTACTAGAGACCTCAATGGCCAGCGCCGACAGATCGTAGCTATCGCTGGTGTTTTTTTCTGCGGGCGCAGCGTCGACGCGCGCCTGGGTGGCGGGGCCCGTTTGCGTCATGGGGCCGGTCTGGGTCATGACTTCCTGACCATCCGGACCTTTTTTACGGAAGAAAGAAAACACGGTGATTATCCTGCAGCAAGGGAACGTTCAGTAGCAATCACTTATTTTACTGCGTAAGCCCGCCCTCGTGGGCGTGGTTTTTACCTTTGTTTGACTACACTGATGACTGGCGAGTTTCCTTTATCGTTGATTCGGGCTTGGAATACAATTGCTGTAAATAATTAGCCAGACTACAGGTGCACTGCATGTTGCCAAATGTCATAAAACGCTTAGCCAGCCATCGTTGGGGGCGACGATTGGGTTGGCTGGTGCTGGGCTGGGTGGTTTTGGGCCTGATCGCGATGTTGGCATTGCCGCCCATGCTCAAACCCTATCTGGAGCAACAAGCCAGCGCCGCCTTGCAGCGCAACGTAACGGTGGGCGAGCTGGGGCTAAACCCGTTTACCTGGACCGTGACACTGCGTGATTTACGCATCCGCGATCGTTATGGCGATTTTGTTGTGGCCAAAGAGATTCGTGCCAATGCCGAAGTGATGTCTTTGCTGCGAGGTGGGCCGGTGTTGCGTGAGCTGACCTTGGTGGCGCCGCAAATCCGGCTGGTGCGGCTGGGTGAGCACGAATTTAATTTTTCCGATTTACTACAATCCAAACCCAAGTCAGCGCCCAGCGAGCCGCTGCGCTTTGCGCTGAATAATATTCAGGTAGAGCAGGGTGAAATTGCGCTGGATGATCGCTATCGCCATAGCCAGCAGCGGCTGGATCAGCTGGAACTCGCCATCCCGTTTATTTCCAATCTGCCGCAGCGGGTGGATGAATACATTGCGCCGCTGTTGCGCGGGCGACTGAATGGGCAGCGGTTTGCGCTGCAGGGACAGAGTAAGCCCTTCAAAGATAGCCTAGATACCTCCCTGGAGTTTGATCTGCAAGGCCTTAAATTACAAGACTATCTGGCCTATACCCCTCTACCGGCTGCCTTGCAAATCCCCAATGCCGTACTTGATAGCCGCCTGCAGCTGGTGTTTCGGCAGCAGCCCAAAGACACCCAGCTTATCTTGAAAGGCCAGCTCGCTTTGCGTGATGTGGCACTCAACGTCGCTGGCGCACCGGCGCTGCGACTGCGGCAAGCCAAGCTTGAACTGGGTGATCTGCAGCCTTTACGAGGGCAATGGCATTTGCAAAAGCTTGGGCTGGATGGGCTGGAATTGCACACCCAGCGCGCCGCCAATGGCCAGCTCAATTGGCAACAGCTGGCGCCCGCCGCGCCAGTAAACACAACTGCGACTACGACAAACGCGCCGGCGAAAACAACGTTGCCGGATGTGAAAATCGGCGAATTTACCCTGCGCAATAGCCAGTTGCATTGGCAAGATGCGGCGGTAAATCCGGCGGTGGCGCAAAGCGTGCAGATACAGCTGTTAAGCGGGCAACACTGGGCGCTGCGCGGGCAACAGCCCTGGCTGATCAATCTGCAGGCCCAAGGGGCTAATGCGGCCAATCTCACCGCCGCCTTGCAGCTCAAGCCGCAGCCGTTGCAAATTCAGGGCAAGCTGGCCGCGCATGACTGGCAACTGGCCGATTGGGCCGGTTACGCCGCTAGCGCTGTGCGCGGCCAATTGCGCGGGCTGTTGAATGTACAGACCGAGCTGCAGTTTCAGTCGGCCGCGGACACCGCTGCGCCTCAGCTGCAATTGCAGCACACCGATGTTGCCCTGCGCGACCTGAACTGGACTTTGCCCAACACCCGCCAGCCTGCCGTGGCCATCGGCGAGCTGGCCGTGCAGGGGTTGAGCTTGGATACCGTAGCTCGACAGCTGCAGATTCAAGAATTGCGCAGCGGCGCGGGGAAAATTGCCCTGCAATGGTTGCCGGATAATGAGCTGGATTTACAGCAGGCGCTGGTCAGCCAAGGCGCACCGCGCACCGCCGCCCAAGCGACACCTGCCGCGCACGCCGCGGCGCCATGGCGAGTAAAGCTGGCGAATGCGCAGCTGGATGACTATCAGCTCAAGTTCGAAAATCGCCAGTTGGCGCAGGCCGTGCCACTGGGCCTGCAGCAATTGCAAATTCGCCTGCAGGGCTTGGATACCCAAACCGGGCAAAGTGCGCAGTTGAGTCTGCAAGCGCGCTCCGGGCGCAAGGCCACCTTGGCGCTCACGGGTACGCTCACTCCGCAGCCGTTCGCTGCCAATCTGCAGCTCGACACGCGCAGCCTTGATGCCGCCTATGCGCAGCCGTATTTCAGCCGCCTGCTGAATATTTCGCTCGCCAGCGGTTTTGTGGATGCCAAAGGCCGGCTGAAACTCAGCAGCCAGCCGCAATGGGGCGGTGGCTTTCAAGGCGATGTGGCTTTGCGGCAGTTTTATGCACTCGACAAAGCCACTGGCGAGGATTTTCTGAAATGGAAAACCCTCGCCTTTAACGGCATTAACAGCCAGTTTGCGCCGGTGAAAGTGGAGGTGCGCGATGTGCTGATTGATCAGCTGTATTCGCGGCTGATTCTGTCGCCCAATGGGCGGATGAATGTGCAGGATGTATTGGTGAGCGATGCCGGGCAGGTGTCGGTGACGCGCGAATCAGCCGTCGCCAGCCGGCCTGCCGCAGTGGTGGCCAGTCGCCCGGTGAGCGACGCAGAATTACCCCCGATCAAGGTGGGTAAAATCCGCCTGCAGCAAGGCAATGTGCGCTTTAGTGATTTGCTGATCAAGCCCAACTACACCGCCAACCTCACTAGCCTGAATGGCGAGATTCAGGGCCTTGATAGCGCGCAGCTGGGGCGTGCTACGCTCAATCTGAAAGGCTCGCTTGATCAGGTGGCGCCCGTTGCGATTGCCGGTACGCTCAATCCGCTGGCAAAAGCGCCATTTTTTGACCTGCGCGGCAGTGTGCAGGGCTATGAGCTCACCTCGGCCAGTAGCTATGCGCAAAAATATGCCGGCTACGGCATTGTGAAAGGCAAGCTCTCCAGCGAAGTAAGCTATCGGGTGGAAAACCGGCAGCTCAAGGCCAGCAATCAGATTTTCCTCGATCAGCTCACGCTGGGGAACGAAAAAACCGATGGGCCGGAAGTGACTAAATTGCCGGTGAAACTGGCGCTGGCCTTGCTGAAAGATCGCCGTGGGCAGATCAAGCTGAATTTGCCAGTGGAAGGCTCGCTGGATGATCCGCAATTCAAACTCAGCGCAGTGATCTGGCAAGTGATCGGCAATTTGCTCGAGAAAGTCGTGACGGCGCCCTTTGATGCGCTCAGCGGCATGGGCGCCGGCGGGCCGAGCCAATCGTATGTGGCGTTTGAATCGGGCTCTAGCCGGCTGAGTGAGGCTGCCCAGCAGGCCATCCAGCAAACCAGCCAACTGCTGAACGATCGGCCGGCCTTGCAGCTGGAGCTCAGTGGCTGGGCGGCGCGCAGCGCTGATGAGGCGGGGCTGAAAACGCGCTTGCTTAACCGCCAGTTGCGGGCCTTGAAAGCCCGCCAGCTCGGCGAAACAGCCCAGTCGCTAGAGAGTGAGCAAATCCAGATCAGCGCCGAAGAGCGCGCCGAGCTGCTGGGCAAATTGTATAGCGCGGCCAAATTTGATAAGCCGAGCAATGTGCTGGGCCTGGCCAAATCGCTGCCGCCCGAGCAAATGGAGGCGCTGTTACTGCAGCATCAGCCGGTGACCGAGCAGGATTTACGCACCTTGGCCGAGCAGCGCGCCAAGCGGGTGGATGAGGCGCTGAAAGCCGCCGGTTTGCCTGGTGAGCGGATTTTCCTATTGCGGCCGAATTTAAACCCCAGCGCCAGTGATGGCGCCCTGAGCCGGGTGCAGTTTAAATTGCAATAGGGGTATTGCTGTTTAAGTATTGTATGCTGTGGTTTACAGGCTTATACCTTGCTGGGTGTGGTCTGGCGCTTGGGCCGAAAGTAAGCGGTGTTCTGGTAAAAGGCCGTATCTTGCTGGGGGTGCCAACCGGGTATGCCCAGGTAGGGGAGCGGTGGCAATTGGCGCGGGGTTTGCAGCTGGTCGGCATCCACCGCGGCGGCGAGCTCGCCATCGAGCCAGCTCAGCTGCGTATCGAGCGGCCAGCTAAAAAAATCGGCTGCCACTGCGATCGGCCAGCATTTCCCGGTCAGCCCCACAAAGGGGGCCAACAGATTTTCAAAATTGGCGTGGCCAAAGGAATAGGCCGCAATCGTTTGCCCCCATGCTGCGCGTTCGGTCAGAAACAGCGCTTCCCAGCGATGTTGCTGCAGGAGTTCCAGTAGCGAGGGCTGGCTGTAGGGCAAAATAAACCCGCATTCATCAAACAAGGTGGCCGCATCACGCACCGGGCCGCGAATATTGGGTGCGCTGGCTTGGCTGATTTGCCGCTGGTGTAGTTGATTCAGCGCGATTTTCAGGCGCGGGAAACGATGCCAGATCAGCGCGTTGAAGGTGTCATGCCAATTCAGCCGCGTGGCCACGGTGCCGTGCTGATAAATCGCGAGTTCGTAATAGGCCGTGATGCTGTCTGGGTCAACAAAGCGGATTGGCGCGCCGCTAGGGCTGCGCGCGGGGCTGGGTAGCTGATCCCAATCGGCATGGGTGGGGATGGCGCGAAACTGGCCCAGCAAAGGATGCAAAAGACGAAACGCCGGATGCTGCTCAAACAGCGCTTGTGGCCAGCTAGACATGCAGACTTCCAAAAACAAACAGGGCAAATCCCCTAGCTATTGTACGGGATTTGCCCTGCTAAGCCGAGCTAGCGCGCGGCGGGCGCGATGGCGCTTAAGCCAATGCGGCCAGTGCGGCGTCGTAGTTTGGCTCGTTTTTGATTTCGCTTACGAGCTCGCTATGCAGCACTTTATTGTCGGCATCCAGTACCACGACGGCCCGCGCAGCTACGCCAGCCAATGGGCCGCTGGCCACATCTACGCCGTAGGCAGCCAGGAAGTCGCGACCACGCATGGTCGACAGATTCACTACATTGGCCAGCCCTTCGGCGCCGCAGAAGCGGTTTTGGGCGAAAGGCAGGTCAGCTGAAATACATAGCACGACGGTGTTTTCCAGCTTGGCCGCGGCTTCGTTAAAGCGACGTACTGAAGTCGCGCAGGTAGGGGTATCAACGCTTGGGAAAATATTCAGCACTTTGCGCTGACCCGCAAAGCTAGCCAGGGTCACGTCGGCCAGATCTTTGCCGACCAAAGTGAAATCAGCGGCAACAGCGCCAACGGTTGGGAAAGTGCCATTTACGGTGACGGCGTTGCCACCCAGAGTAACGGTAGACATTGATGAGCGCTCCAGTAGTAGTTCGTTGTGGTTTGATAGCAGCAGGCAATTGCTACTGCTGGGTAGATAAGGCTGAAGCCATAAAAAAAAAGCGGCCGTAGCCGCTTTTTTTCTGCGGTGTTTAGCCGGCCGCCGGCGCTTCGGCGCCGCTCTCTTCTTTGGCGGGCGGATTCAGGATATTCATCGCGGCATCGTAGTTGGGCTCGTTCATCAGCTCTTGCACCAGCTCGGCATGCAAAACGACATCATTAATGTCGAGCACAAATAGCGCCGTGGTCATCAGCCCAGACAGCGGCACATCGGTGATCATCACACCATAATCTTTGTGAAAATCTCGCCCGCGTAGCGTCGACATCAGATTGAGTTTGCGAAAACCTTCGGCCTCGCCGATGCGGGCTAGGGCGTAGGGGGTATCGACCGAGACCGTCATCAAGACTGTATTGGTGAGCGAATACGATAGGCGCTCCAGCTGGCGTGCGATGGTGAGGCCAATGGCCGCATCCAGGCTTGGCACCACGGCGATCAGCTTGCGCTGGCCCCAGTATTTAGAAAGTGCAACATCTTGTAGATTGGTGTCCACCAGCATAAAGCTGTGGGCGGTTTCACCAACATGGGGAAAACGGCCGCCAATACTGATTGGCGTGCCATTAAGTAAGACTGTGGACATGCCCGGTTCCTCCTGAAAGTTGCTTTCAGTATGGTTCGCCGGGGCTTAAATGCAAGGCGGGCGGGGCTTAGTCGTAAAACCAGTACAGTGAATAACCGGTGGAGCGCAGGTTGCCAAGGTCGAGCTGCAAAAAGGCATGCAATTCATCATTGGCATTGAGCTGGTTAACCGGAGTGTCGTTTTGCGCCAGATATTGCGCCGGGGTAAAGACTTTTTTCGCCACCAGCCGTTCATTATCGTCAGTGAGGCTTAGCTCCAGTTTGGGCAGGGCTTGTTCATACGGCGCCAGATTGCGCAACGTGGCTTTCACCTGAATCAGCGTGGGGTGATCGGGAATATAAGTCAGCTCTGACCATTCGGAGCGCAGCATTTGCCCATTGCGCGGCAGTGGCATCTCGCAGCCCACTTTGCTGCACAAATGCAGCCAGCGCGGGCGCAGGGCTGGGAATTCCTGGCTGAGCTCCAGTCGGTATTGATACGCTAATTGGGCAAACAGACTGAAAGCCAACACCACAGTGCCGACCCGCCATAGCCAACGCCAGCGCGAGGGTGGCTCGGGCATAAAGAGCGGGTCGCTGTCATCCAGAATGGGCCGGTATTCCAGCTCATCGGTGTCGGCCTCGGTCAGTGGGGCGCTACCTGCGTCGAGCTCGGTACTATCGTCGTGCAAACTAGCGGCAATGGTATTGCGCGTGAGTTTGAGGTTTTTCCGTTTTTTCTCTTTGCGGGTTTTCTTGATTAGCTTGGCTAGCGCCCGCTGTAAATCCCGATCTTCTGCTGCTGGTGCTGGGCGATTGGGTTTGGCTGCCTGCGGCGTCGTGGTTTCGCGTAGCTGTGGCTCGGTAGGAATATCGAGTGGGTCGCGGGGTATGGCCTCAGAAGGCTTTGACGGTTTGGTCTTGGTGGCAATACCCTGAGATGCTGGAGCTGGAGCTGGAGCTGGAGCTGGAGCTGGAGCTGGAGCTGGAGCTGGAGCGGCGGGCTCGCTCGCCGGCTGTAAAAAATCACGCGCATTAAAAATGAACGAACACCGCCCGCAGCGCACCTTGCCATGATGGGCGGCGAGCTGGTCATCGCTAACGCGAAAGGCGGTGTTGCAATTTGGGCAGCGCGTGATGTGTGTCATGCGGCGATTTTAACCGGATTTAAGGGTTTATTTCCGTAAGCCAGACAAACACACCCAGCCCTCATGTTCGTTTGGCGCAACAAAATCAAACCATTCACCGTAAATCGCCACGATTTCATGTGCTTGTTCCGCCAGAATGCCCGACAGCACCAATTTGCCGCCGCTGCGGCAGCGACCCGCCAAGAGTGGCGCCAGCGCTTTCAATGGATTGGTCAGAATATTGGCAATCACCACGTCATAGCTTTCAGCTGGGGCGGTATCCGGCAGGAAAAAGCGGGCGGTCACGCCGTTTTGTTCGGCATTTTGTGCCGAAGCAATCATCGCCTGCGGATCAATATCCACGCCATCGGTTGGGCCGGCGCCCAGTTTCAATGCGGCAATCGCCAAAATCCCTGAGCCGCAGCCGTAATCCAGCACTTTTTCGCCGCCTTGAATTTCGCGATCCAGCCATTGCAAACACAGGCGCGTGGTGGGGTGGCTACCGGTACCAAAAGCGAGACCCGGGTCGAGTTGAATGTTCACGGCTGCAGGATCTGGGCACTCATGCCAAGTCGGGGTGATCCACAAACGTGGCGAAATAGGGATCGGATCAAATTGAGATTGCGTCAGGCGCACCCAGTCCTGTTCTTCAACCACCACGATTTCATATTGTGGGGCTGCTTGCTTGAGCTGATTGGCTGCCGCAGTCACGATCAGCGAGAGATCCGTTTCGGCATCAAACAACGCCAGAACTACGCTGGTGTCCCACAATTGATCGACGGGCTCACCCGGCTCGCCAAAAATTGGTTTTTCATCCTGCGTGCCGGCCGCAGCGTCTTCAATCGAGACTGACAGCGCGCCAAGATCAAATAAAACATCGGAATAGTTTTCCGCTTGGGTCGAGTCAGTAGTCAGGCGCAGTTCTTGCCAGGGCATGATGAATTCCTATCTGTATATATATGCATTGAATGGGCGCGATTGTCGCATCTTTGCTGGGGGCTGGATAGTTTGCGCCGCTGGCTCGCGAACTTGCTGCGTTGTCACTGGATGGCTTTTGCTGGATTTGTGAAATTATCTTTGTGGTTCGGGTCTTTGAAAATCAATCGCTTATCGACTTGTTGGCGCTTTTTCGTTGGATTGGTGTTGACGTG
>NZ_CAMFLP010000011.1:0-128255 GCF_945957625.1 uncultured Chitinibacter sp. | reverse complement strand
GCGGGGTGAAGAACGAAAGCAAAGCGAAACCCTCAGTACCATGCTCCTCTCTCTCTACCACACCAGCACCGCGAACCGGCCGCGCCCAAGCCAGCGGCGCAAATCTAACCCCAAAACAAAGCCCAGCGTAGCGTAGCTGGGCTTTTTGTTCGTTAAAGCATTGCGAGAAGAAATCTCGCAAATATGTTTGAAGAGGTATATTGCCTAGGCTATTAATTTGTAGGGGCTATGGGCGTATACCCGGTGGGGCATATCTATTCCATTACAACTGCACAGCTAAGGTGCTACTTGTTTATTTTTCGAGCGTCGTTTTCAGTAGAAGCAAATCACGCCACGCTTTAGCTTTGTCGGGCATATTGCGTAGCAAATAGGCGGGGTGGTAGCTGACCACGACAGGCAACTGGCGATATTGATGCACTTTGCCGCGCAAAGCTGAAATCGGCGCATCATCTTGCAGTAGGTTGGAGATGGCAAAACGGCCGCTGGCAAACAGCACTTTGGGGGCAATCAGCTCGAGTTGGCGATGTAAAAATGGCGCGCATTGCGCCACTTCATCGACTTGCGGGTTGCGGTTCCCCGGTGGGCGGCATTTGAGGACATTGGCGATAAATACGCCATCGCCGCGGCGCTGGCCAATGCTGGCCAGCATATTGTCGAGCAATTTACCCGCCTTGCCTACGAATGGCTCGCCCTGTGCATCCTCTTCTGCGCCCGGCGCTTCTCCGACGACCACGAGCTTCGCTTGTGGGTCGCCCACACCAAATACTGTGTTCGTGCGGGTTTTGCATAGCTTGCAGGCAGTGCAATCGCGAATGGCCTGTTGTAGCTCTGCCCAATTCATTTGCGCAATCGCGCCGGCGCGCTCGTCGAGCTGTGTTTCGAGTTGTGCCGGTACTGGGTTGCTAGTTTGGGTGTGCCCCGGTTTACGGGCTTGCAGCACCTGATGAATAGCCGCAGCGCCTTGGGAAGGGGCTTTGGTGATCGTGCTGGGCGCATGCTCGAGTTGCGCTTCAATCTTGTGATGGGCCGCTTGCGCGAGGGGTGTAAATGCAGGCTCGCTGGCGGATACGGCAGGCGTCGTTTGATGCGGTAGTGCACGCTCTGCTGGCGCAGCTTCAGCGTCTGTCGCGCTGTTCGCTGCTTCTTGCCAGGCGGTAAGCTGCTCGCGCCGTACCCACAGTGGCGCGAGCCCCAGCTCGTTGAGTACGGTTGCGCGCCGATTCATGCCAGCTCCTGAGCTTCTTGCGGCTGTGCGCTGGGGATGGCTAAGGCTTTGCTGCACAGAATCGCGTCTTCGCGCAGAGATGACTGGCTGTCACTCGAGCTTGGTAGACACGGATAGTAATTTTTGCGGCGGCCGCTTTCTTGCCAGCCTAGGCTTTGGTAAAAGCCGCGCGCGCTTTGATTGCTATCGCGCACTTCGAGAAACAGCTGTCGTACACCTTCATTGGCTAATTCGCGTTCAACTGCCAGTAGCAGTTGCCGACCCAGACCTTGTCCTTGCCGCTCGGGGTGAATAGCGATCAGCAAAATTTCGGCTTCATCCAGCGTCGCCATCGCGACAGCAAAACCCAGTAATTGCTCGCCTTGCCAGAGCCCAAAGCAGTCGTGGTGGCTGAGCGAATCAAGCCACTGTTTGCCTGTCCACGGATGGGGATTGGTTTCACCATCTAAATCGGCCAATGGGGCGACATGGGCAGCGCTGAGGCGGGCAATGCGGTAGGTAGTCATTTGGCAACTCGTTCGCTGGTTTTTAGCGCGACTTTGTCACGCAAGTACACCAGATTGGCCTCATGCGCGGGCTGGACATCGCCACTAGCAAAGCGCGGCAGCGCCAGTTGCAGTAGTTGCTCGGCATTAGCTTGTTCGCTGGCGGCGACTTGGCTTAACTGAGCGCCTAAGCGCTTTTGCAATGCATCGGCATATGCCGCAAAGCCCGTGCCAATCCCAAACCAACCCTCCCCAGGCGGTAGCGGTACCGCATCGGGGTCGCACACTTGCTCTTCCAGTACCATCTGCCATGGCTGATCTAGCGCCACTCGCGTATAGGCGGCGGTATACACCTGATTCATGCGTGCATCGATACAGACATAGGCTTGCAAGGCACCACTGCGCTCGGCCAAAGCCAAGAGCGTAGAAACACCTACCACCGGTAGATTGCGGGCAAAGGCCAGCCCTTGGGCAATGCCGCAGCTGATACGTAGGCCGGTAAACGAGCCGGGGCCTTGCGGGTAAGCAATGCCGGTAATTGCGGCCATTTCAAGGCCTAGCTCGGTGAGCAGGGTGCGCAAGGCGGGCAGGGTGAGCTCAGCATGTTTCTGGCCCACCTGCCACACGCGGGCGTGAATTTGCCCGGCATGGGCAATCGCCAGAGAAAGTTGTTCGCTAGAGGTATCCAAGGCTAGATAAGCCATGCCTGCACCGTCAGAAGTAAAAGATTATTTTACCACGCTTGGCGTAGCATTCTGCCCCGGATTGGCGAGGTATTGCTGCCGGATACGCTCGATCTCGCCGCGCTCTTGTAGGCGCTGATAGGCGGCGCGAAACTGGCTCACTAAATTCGGATTCGCCGCCGGGTTAAATGCAAAATAGCAGCCATAGCCTTTGGCCAGCGTAAAGGCCGGCACAATCTGGCTGGCATCCAGCCCCAGCTCGCGGGCGCTGAAGATATGCGGAATCAACAGCCCAACCGATAAATCAAAGCGCTGGGCAAAAAGCATTTTTACCGTGCGATTTTCTTCGGCCGAAGTGGTATCCACCCGTTTCATATTAAAGCCGGCATTTTGTAGGGTTTGAATCCCTGCCGCGCCGCGCGGAGCGCCCAATACATAGCGTTCGGCATCTTTGAGATTTTGAATCACGATGTCGGTGCGCGGTTTGAGCCGCATCATCACCAAATCGCAATCATCATACGGCCCCACCCATACATATTGCTTATCACGTGCGGGGGTACGCACCATGGTATAGATGATGCTATCGGGCTCTTGTTGATTGGCTTGCACGGCGCGCAGCCACGGTAGGCTGAAGCGCTCGATGCGAATGCCGCTCTCTTGGGCCACCCGTTCCAGAATCTGATTCGCGAGGCCCAGATGCTGGCCATTGCGGGTGTAATTAAACGGTGCGAATTCCTCGGTATAGGCCTTCAGGGTGCTGGCCTGCGCCGCAGCCACGCCAAGCCACAGCAGCGCGACTAGACACATTCGCGGCAACATAGGCAGTAGCAAAAGGGAGTGGGGGCGCAGATTGAGCATGCCTTCAATCTAGCGGCGAAATGCCGGCCTGACATCTGTTTTTCGCTGATTGTCTTGCATTTGTGACGCCAAACGGTTGGCGCAAGGAGGGCGGCGGAGCTTTAGATTAAGATAGGCAGTATGAAAAAAATCCTGCTCAGTTGCCTGCTGCTATACCTGCCTAGTGTATGGGCCGGGCATGCTTATACTTTGGGTGATGCAGCCAAATACCCCGCTGATTATCGCCACTTTGCCTATGCCGATCCGGCGGCCAAGCCCGGTGGCCAGCTCTTGCTGCCCAATCCCGACCGGCGCAATAGCTTTGACAGCTTTAATCCGCTGATCTTGAAGGGCACACCCGCCGCAGGGCTGGGCGCGCTGATGTTTGAATCGCTGGGCGTTATGAGCCTGGATGAAACCGCCACCATGTATGGCCTGTTGGCCGACGATATCCGCGTGGCGCCCGATGGCAAGGCGGTTACTTTTCGGCTGAATGCGCAGGCCCGCTTTAATAATGGTGATCCGGTTACCGCGCAGGATGTATTGCACAGCTACACCCAGCTGCGCAGTCGCTATGCCGCACCGCAATTTGCCGCTCAGCTCGCGGATGTGCTGGCGTGCGAGGTGCTTGATGCGCGCACCGTGCGCTACCGCTTTAGCACGGCCAATCGGGAGCTGCCGCAAATCGTCGGTAGCCTGCCGGTGTTTTCGCATAAATGGGGCGCCGGCAAACGGCTAGACCAGATTGCACTCGAGCCACCGATCGCCAGCGGCCCGTATCAAATTGCCGCCTTCAAGCTCGGCCGCAGTATCAGCTATCAGCGTCGTAGCGATTATTGGGGCTGGCAGCAGCCGGCGCGGCGCGGGCAATATAATTTCGAGCGCGTCACCTACCGCTACTATCAGGACGAAACCGCGCGGCTGGAAGCCTTCAAGGCCGGCGAGTTTGATTTCATTACCGAATACAGCGCGCGCAACTGGGCGCGCCAATATCAGGGGCCGAAATTTCGCAGCGGCGAAATCCTCAAGCGCGAATTGCGCCACCACAACAGCAGCGGCATGCAAGGCTATGTACTGAATATCCGCAAGCCGCTATTTGCCGACCTCCGCGTACGGCAAGCCTTGGGGCTGGCGCTGGATTTTGAATGGCTCAATCGCCAGCTGTTTTACAGCCAATACGTGCGCCTCAATAGCTTTTACGCCAATAGCCAGCTGGCGGCCAGCGTCAAGCCGAGTGAGGCAGAGCTAGCTTTATTAAAACCGCTGGCGAAACATTTGCCGCCGGCGGTGTTTGGTGAGCTACCCGCGCCCCCCAACACTAATCCACCTAACTCGCTGCGCGACAATCTACGCCAAGCGCGTGAATTATTAAAACAAGCCGGCTGGGAATACCGCGACGGCGCACTGCGCAACGCCAAGGGCGAGCCGTTTACGTTTGAGATTCTGGACGACGGTGGCGCGATGGCGCGCGTATTCCCGCCACTGGCGCGCAATCTGGCCAAGCTGGGCATTACGGCCAAGCTGCGTAATATCGATTTCGCCTTGTATCAGCGCCGACTGGATAGCTTTGATTTTGACGTGACGGTACTGCGCTTTCCCGATGTGCAAAGCCCGGGGCAAGAGCTGCTCGATTACTACGGTAGTAAAGCGGCCGATGTGAAGGGCAGCAGCAATGTAATCGGCATTAAAAACCCCGCGATCGACGCGCTAATCGGCCACGTGCTGGCCGCGCCGAACCGCGCTGCCCAAATCACCGCCGTCCACGCCCTCGATCGCGCCTTGCTGGCCGGGCATTACATTATCCCGCACTGGTACAGCGCCACGCATCGCGTGGCATGGCGGGATCGGTTTGCCATGCCAAAAACCATGCCGCGGTATTATCAGGCGGGGGATTGGATGTTGGCGACGTGGTGGGTGAAGTGATGAGTTTTTACGAAATAAAAGATGTTGGTGTCAACTCAAAACCTCTATTTGTTGGTCTTTTTACTGGGTTATCAATTTTTGCGGTGGCAGGGTTATTTGAGGAGTGGCTGCCATTGTTTTTTATCAGTGGAGGTTGTCTCCTTGCTTTGAAGGCAATTGCTGATTATAGGAAAATGTATAGCAACACAATCTGTCAAGAGATAGATTGTTGTATTGATGATGTATTTATTGAGCGATTTAGGTTGCCAGGATATGCCGGCGAGCGTTTTCGGTATCGAATTGCCGCTAGGTATAGGTTTGATCAAAAATTTAATCTATCAAAGGTGTTTTTATTTGATGGTGATAATGTATTTGAGAGTCTGCAAGAAGCTACTAGTTTGCTTGACGCGATAACTGCACGTTCGAAATGTTTCAAATTGGATGATGGTTGTATTTATTTGAGTTCATTCGTTAGAGAAAATAAAAATAGTGAACTTGCTGCAAATATTGTCGGTGGAGGTGTTCTTATTTTTGTTGGGGTTGGTCTGTATTGGTTGAAAAGCAATTCTTGATCCGTTACTTGGGAAGGAATAGTTTATATAAATTTATAGCGCGTACTCCGGATGAGCCGTAGGCGTTATCCGACTCTCGCTGATGTATAGAGCTTGGATTGGCGGCTATGCGCCGCGGCACTTACTTCTCTTGCTTCGCTAAGAGAAGTAAGCAAGAGAAGGCGACCCGGGCGAAAAGCGCTCCGCGCTGCCCTTGCCGCGTCGAGAGCCAAACAAAAGGCCGTTTGTCTCTCTCCTTGCTGCGGTTTTCGCTACACGGGAATTCAAGCCCTAGTTTCACGAGCATGGCATATACATGCCGTGGTATAGCTCTGAGAATGATTATTCCGCATGGATTTGGTGGATATACCCCTATTGTGGTTAGTACGCATCGCCCGTGGAGACGAGCCGTTTGAAAATGACTCGGCGAGGTTTTAAGCCGCGTCGTGTTTGAGCGTCGCGACGTTAGCGCGACGCGAGTTGTAGCGGCGCCTCGCCGTGGCATTTTCATACGGGGTTTCGAGTCGATCGGGCGCGTTAGGGTTATCAGGGGCAAGGCAAGACTGCCCCTGATTCGTCTGGCGGGCGAAACCGCCGGTTTACCGCCTGCGGTAGCAGGCCTAGCTTTGAGTAAAAAAAGCGGTAATGCCTGATTGGTCGGACTTGTTTTGGATATTGCCGACTTACAAAGTGGATTAGAAAATATGTTGCAATACATCCTCAAACGCCTGCTGCTAATGCTCCCCACGCTCTTTGGCGTGCTGCTCGTCAGCTTTGTCGTGATCCAGTTTGTCCCCGGTGGGCCAGTCGAGCAGCTGATGTATCAGCTTAAAGGCCGCGGGGCGGCTGAATCTGCAGGCAATACCTCCACAGGCACTGCGGCCGGGGCATATCAGGCTGCGCGGGGGCTGACGGAGGAGCAGCTCACGCAGATCAAAACCCAATATGGTTTTGATCAGCCGGCACCCGAGCGTTTCTGGTTGATGCTGAAAAGCTATGCCACCTTTGATTTGGGCGAAAGCTGGTTTCGCCATGCCAGCGTGGCCGAGCTAATCCGCGAAAAGCTGCCAGTGTCGATGAGCCTAGGCATCTCTAGCTTGCTGCTGACCTATTTGATTGCGGTGCCGCTGGGCGTGGCCAAGGCGGTGCGGCAGGGCTCGCGCTTTGATGCGGCGACGACGCTGGTGTTGCTGGTGGGCTATGCGATTCCGTCGTTTGTGCTGGGCGTGGTGCTCTTGGTGCTGTTTGGCGGCGGCTCGTTTTGGCAGCTATTTCCGCTGCGCGGGCTGATGAGTGATGACTGGGCCACGCTCTCGGTGTTGGGCAAGGCGATGGATTTGCTCTGGCATTTGGCGCTGCCGGTGACGGCGATGGTGGTGGGCGGTTTTGCTAGCCTGACCATGCTGACCAAAAATGCCTTTTTGGAGGAAATCCATAAACAGTATGTGAGCACGGCGCGGGCCAAGGGGGCATCGGAGCGGCGGATTTTCTGGCGGCATATTTTGCGCAATGCGGCGCTGCCGCTGCTGGTGGGTTTGCCAGAGGCGATCATCGCGGCG
Source organism: uncultured Chitinibacter sp. (assembly GCF_945957625.1). Taxonomy (NCBI): domain Bacteria; kingdom Pseudomonadati; phylum Pseudomonadota; class Betaproteobacteria; order Neisseriales; family Chitinibacteraceae; genus Chitinibacter; species uncultured Chitinibacter sp. The sequence goes on along the minus strand of NZ_CAMFLP010000011.1, from coordinate 121,013 downwards.
TTTTTCACCGGCAGCCTGCTGATTGAAACGCTGTTTTCGCTCGATGGGCTGGGGCTGCTCGCGTATGAATCGGTGCTGCGACGGGATTATCCAGTAGTGTTGGGGACTTTGTATTTCTTTACCTTGCTGGCACTGATCGGGCGTTTGCTCTCGGATATCTTGTATGTCTTGGTCGACCCGCGGGTGCAATTTGCGGCGGTAGGAGAGCGGGCATGATGAACAATCACACCAGCAGTACCGCCATGGCGGAGCAAGGCTATTGGGCCCGCGCCTGGGCGCGCTTTAAGGCCCAGCGGCGCGCCTATTTGTGCCTGTGGCTGTTTGCCGCGCTGTTGCTACTGAGTTTGGGCGCGGAGCTGCTGTCCAACGATAAACCTTATCTGGTGCGCTATCAGGGGCAGTGGTATGCGCCGCTGCTGCAGGATTATCCGGAAACCACCTTTGGTGGCGATTTCCCCACCCCCACTGATTATCTTGACCCGTTTATCCAGCAACAGCTGCAGCAAAGCGGCAACTGGGCGCTGTTTCCGCCCAATCGCTATGGCGCCGATACGCTGAATTACTTTGCCAGCGCGCCCAATCCGGCGCCGCCTTCCAGCGAAAACTGGTTGGGTACCGATGACAAGGGCCGCGATTTGCTGGCGCGGCTGATTTATGGCTTTCGCACCAGCGCGCTGTTTGCCTTGGCGCTGACCTTAACGGGCTCGCTGCTCGGCGTATTCATCGGCGGGCTGCAGGGCTATTTTGGCGGGCGGATTGATCTATTTGGCCAGCGGGTGAGTGAGATTTGGGCCTCTTTGCCAGAGCTGTATTTGCTGATTATTTTCAGCGCGATATTTGAGCCTAGCCTGACTTTGCTGCTGATTTTAATGACGCTGTTTGGCTGGCTGGGCTTGGCCGATTACACCCGGGCCGAGTTTTTACGTACCCGCAGTCAGGATTATGTGCTGGCTGCGCGGGCTATGGGGCTGAGCCACTGGCAGATTATCCGCCGCCATGTGCTGCCCAATAGCCTGACGCCGGTACTGGCGTTTTTGCCGTTTCGCATGGGCGCGGCGATTTTGGCGCTAACTAGCCTGGATTTTCTGGGGCTGGGCGTGGGCCAGCAAACGGCGTCATTAGGCGAATTGCTGGCGCAGGGTAAAGCCAATCTGGATGCGTGGTGGATTTCGCTGAGCACCTTTGCGGTGCTACTGACGCTGATGCTCTTGCTGGTGATGATTGGGGAAGGGCTGCGCGCGGCGCTGGATCCAAGGGCTAAATAGGAGAGTATAGCCGCCAAGCCCTTTTCAATATTGGGCTACAAAGTTATACAGTATTCGGTATTGTTTAGATTAACTTAGAGTAGTCTTTGTAAGGCAAATTCAATAGTTCAGCAAGTTCTTGGGCGATGATAATTAAGTCCTCATGGTTGCCCGCTACGGTACAAAGACGAATTTGCGGGTGACGATAACTAAACAAATAGATATCACCCGACATCGGAATTTCACCGCCCTCTGAAGGATGGTTTTCATGGTGGTCGGCATATAGAAATTCATACTCTTGCACTGAAATAGCCTTACTTTGCGAGAGCAAAACATACGCGTTGCGAATTTCTTTATGCAATGTTTGTTGTTCGTGGTCGAACACATATCGGCTATGTGGCCAGAGCTGTTGAATCCGGGGGCGCTGCCATTCATAGGCCATCCACAACAGGCCAACGATGCCCACGGTGAGCATCATTCCATTGCGGCCGATCAGGGGTCCAAAAAATTCTCTCAGCAAAAAGCCTAGCGGTAACAAACTGATTATTAGTAGCAATAGTAAAAGTAAGGCTGCCCAGTTGCTCAGCGTCTGAGTGGCTTTAGTGCGACAAATTCGTACTTCGGGAATAACGGTTTTAGTCACGTTTTTGTAGTATTTTACGAATCGGCGTGGGTATCCCTGCAGCTAGTGCAGCATCAATGTTAAACCACTGCGCATTTGATTCATGCAGAGCGCTAGCCGCAATTGCATATGCAGGCTGCGGCGTGATGGTCAGTTTGTAATGGGTAAACACATGCACAAAATCGGGCAGGGCTGGCTCCAGCTCGATCTCGAGGCCGAATTGCTGTGCCGCCAGTTCACTAGCCGCAAGGGTGCTTGCAACCTCGGGCAAGCTCCACAGCCCGCCCCAAATGCCGGTAGGCGGGCGTTTTTGCAGCAAAATCTGCCCTTGCGCGTTGCGGATAATCAGCATCACGGTTGATTTCTCCGGCACGGCTTTTTTCGGCTTGGGCGTTGGAAGCTCGGCTTGGCGATTGGATAATCGCGCTTGGCAATCGGCGCTCATCGGGCAGGTTAAACAGCTTGGTTTTTTCGGCGTGCAAACGGTGGCGCCCAAATCCATTAGCCCTTGCGTATAGGCTTCGATGCCTGCGGTTGGTAGCAAGGCATTGGCCAAATCCCACAGCCGGTTTTCCACCGCTTTCACGCCCGGATAGCCCTCAATGCCGGCCCAGCGCGTGAGCACACGTTTGACATTGCCATCCAAAATCGCCGCGCGGGTGCCGTATGAAAAGGCTGTAATCGCTGCGGCGGTGCTGCGGCCAATGCCGGGTAGCTCGGCCACCAGTACCGGATCGTTGGGAAATTGGCCGCCGTATTGCGCCACCACGGCTTGCGCGCATTTGTGCAGATTGCGCGCGCGAGTGTAGTAGCCCAGCCCGCTCCATAGCGCGAGCACATCATCGAGCGGCGCCGCGGCGAGATCAAAAATCGTTGGGAATTTAGCCAGAAAGCACGGGTAATAATCGAGTACCGTCGTCACCTGCGTTTGCTGCAGCATGATTTCCGACAGCCAGACGTGATAGCCATCAGCCACTTGCCACGGCAGGCCATGCCGGCCGTGTTCTCGCTGCCAGGCGATCAGGCGAGTTGCAAAATCAGACATGCTTAGCGGGGCTTACTGGGTTTGGGAGTGGGTTTGGCAGCGGCCTTGGCTTTTTGCTGCGCCGCTTTACGTTCGGCCGCTTTGCGTTCCGCTTCCGCCTTGGCTTTGGCCGCGGCCGCTTTGCGTTCGGCCTCGCGCACGCGGGCCGCCGCTTCGGCTTGCTGTTTGGCCACCAGCTGCTCTTTTAAGCTGCTGTAGTCGGCTTTATACACCGGCGCATTGAGCGGGCCGGTAAAGCTGATGGGCAACACAAGGCCGGCCAAGCCACTGAGTGCACTCACTTGCGAGTTGGCACTGGCTTGCATGCGGTAATCAATTTCACCCCGACCCAGATCAATCTGGCCGGCACCGGCTAGCCGCAAGATCCCCGCGCTAACATTCAGGTCGTTATTACTGGCCACGCCATGCTTGAGATTAAAGGTGGCGTTGAGCGCCGAGAATTGTGTGCGGGCATCTTTTTGCGCGCTAGGGGTGATTTGCCCATTCATCAGCTTGATTTGCTGGCTGGCGCTATTGAGCAAGGCGGGAATATCAATCCCGCGAATTGCGCCCTGTTTCAGGCTTACCCGCACGGTGCCGCCGGCGGTGTGGCGCAGATCGGAAAGCTTATTGCCCACGGCGGCGATGTCGATGGTGAGATTACTGCGGCCTTCAAAGCGGCTGCTATCGATCACATCTGTGAGCAGGGTGTTGATATTCATATTGCTCAGCACTTGCTCGAGGCGGAAATACACCGGTTTTTTGCTGGCATCGATTTCGGCGCGGCCATTGAGGCGGCCTTCGTAAATGGTGGCCGAGAGCGGGTCGAGCACCAGGCGCTGGTTGCGGGCGATCAGCTTCATCGATAGATCATCGACGTGCATATTTTGTAAGACCAGCTCGCCTATGCGGATGGCGCCGATGGCGTTCAGCTCTTTGAGCCACCATAAATCCAGCTGCGCTGCATGATCAACGGTCTTGGCGCCGGCCGTCACGGCTGGCAGATACGGGGTGAGGTCGAGCTTGGCTACATCCAGATTCAGCCGGTATTGCGGCGCGAGGAAGTTCTCCATATTGATCTGGGTTGTGACGTTTTCGCCATCCAGCTTGCCGCTGCTTTCCAGATTGAGGATTTCATTGCGCAAATCCAGATCACCACGGCCATCCAGCTCAAAGCGGATGGCCCCGCGTGGCAGGCTACGGTTGGTGTAATTGCCGTTGAGTTTGTAATCGGCCAGCCGAATGAGCGAGCCGCGATAGAGCTCCAGCGGGCTGTTGTATTGCAGATTCAGCTGCTGCTGCGGGCTTTTATAGCGCACATTGATCTGGGCATTATTGGTGCGCAGGAAAGAGCGATGCGCGCCACCCAGTGTGGGGATGCTGGTATTCACGGCCAGCTCGGTCTGCTGGTCTTTCATCGCCAGCTGCATTTTCAGCCGGTGCAGATTCAGGGCGCTATCGGTGAGCTTGATTTCCGGCACATCGACCTGGCCGCTCCAATGCTGGCCCGCCCGCACGGCGCTGATGGCCACCGACATATCCCCGCCGGTGAGCTTAAGCGGCGCCCAGCCATAATTCAGGTTGCCGCGTGCTTGCAGTTGCGCTTGTTTTAGTTGCCAATCGGGTGCGCTTTCGCCGGATTGCACAATATCGAATTGAATATCGGCAACCCGCAGCGTGCGCTCTTTTTCCAGATAGCGCATGGCGGCTTCGCCGGTGATATTGCCCAGCCACAGGGGCTGCTTCGGATCATCGCCAATCGCAATATGCCCGCCGATGCTCAGTTGACCTTTTTTCGGATCGGTGAGCTCGCTCATGCGCAAATCCAGCGCCGAGATGGTCACGGCTTCGCCGATGAATTCGTCTTTCCAGCTCAGGCGCGCCTGATTGAAGGTCAGATTATCCAGCGCGACTTTGATTTTATCGTTGCGCGGGCGCAGAAGGTCTTCGAAGTTATAAGCGCCGTTTTCGTTGCGCACGATATTGAGTTCGGGCTCATCGATTTCGATAGCGTGAACCACGGTTTCCTGCTGGCTCAAAAGCGGCCAAAGGCGCAGCACGACTTTAATGCGATCGGCGTGGGCAAAAATCGTACTGTCATTAGGTTCGGAGAGCGTGGCGTTGCTGACTAGCAGCGCAGGGCGGGGCAGCAACACCAGTTGCGCGCGGCCACTGATATTGAGCTTGCGGCCGGTATCACTTTCGACCTGCGTGATGATCTGCTGGCGTAAGGCGTCGGACGACAGAAAGTAGGGCAGCACCCCCAGCAATAGGCTCAGGGTGAACAGCAGTAATATTAATATCCGTACCGGACGGGAATGACGCCAATCCATAACCACTTTCTAAACGCGCGAATCGGTCGATTATCCATAAGAAAGCGCTGAAACAAAAGCAGGATGTGAAAAACCCCATTGCCACGCCGCACCTGCCCGCACCGCTGGCGTGGCGCAGACATGGCGCAGCGGATTAAAGCGCATTATGATCGGGGCACCAATCGCAACCCACATGAGTTTTTATGGCAACGCCTACTCTGATTAAAGTCCGTGGTTCTCATCTGGATTTATACGGCCATGTGAATAACGCCCGCTATCTGGAATTTCTGGAAGAGGCCCGCTGGGCGCTGCTGGAAGAATACGGTGGCGTGCAATGGTATGCCGAGCGCGAATTAGCGCTGGTGGTGAGCCGCATTGATATTCGCTACAAACGCCCGGCCACTATGGGCGATGAGCTCTTGATTCACACTCGCCTGGCCACGTTGGGAGAGAAAGACGGCGTTATCGAGCAGCGCATTGTGCGCCAAGACAATGGCAAGCTGGTGGCCGAAGCCGAGGTCACTTTTGCCGTGCTGCACCCACGCGAGCAAGGCGCACAAAGCCTGGTCGGTGAGCTAGGCGAGCGTTTGCGCCGCCTGCAGTATGCCGTGGAGGGCGCATGATGTGGGCGCGTTTAGTGCAAAAGCTGCTGCTGTACTGCTGCGCGGTTGTGCTGCTGAGCTCATGCAGCGTGATTCCGAATGGTTTTGAAAAGCCGCAGGTGAGCCTGGCTGGCATTTCGGTGGGCAAACTTGGCCTCGTTGAGCAGCAGTTTGTGCTGCATCTGCGGGTGCAAAACCCGAATAATTATGAGATTCCGCTCGATGGCCTGCAGGTGAAAGTCGCGCTCAATGGCCAGCACTTTGCCCAAGGCGTCACGAACGAAAAGCTCGATCTGCCGCGGCTGGGGGAAAAAGTGGTGAAGCTGAATGTCACCACCAATCTCTCGGGCGTATTTAAGCAAATTCAGGCTTTGCAGCTGGGTAGCGCCAAGCTGAAGTACGAACTAACCGGCAAAGTGTACGCGCCGCTATTGCCGGGCGGCTTGTCGTTCGAGCGCACTGGAGAGCTCAATATCCTCGGTAACTAATGGCATGGATAGATACCCGATTAGGTATACGTCTGTAGGCATTATCGAGTATGGATCTTAGCGCTATACCTGGCTATCCAGCTCGCCAGCTTCGCCGCGACTTGCGCTGGGTAAGCGGCCAAATTGCTGCTGCCACACCCGGCGAAAATCGCGCGCCGAGCTAAAGCCGCTTTCCAGCGCCACGGTTTCAATGCTCAAGGCCGGATTGCCCAATAATTGCTGCGCTAGCGCCAGGCGCAGGCTTTGCTGATACGCATGCGGGCTGATGCCGGTGGCCTGGGCAAATTGCCGGCTAAGGGTGCGCGGCGTGGTGTGCAATGTATTGGCCAGGGTTGCTAAAGTCCAGCGCTGGCGCGGCTCGGCGCTGAGTAAATCTTGCGCTTTGTGTACCAGCGGCTGCAAATGATTGCGGTGTGCGAGCCAAGGCGAGAGCTGCGGATCATTGCCGCTGCGGCGCAGCCAGATCACCATTTCCCGCGCTACGCTTTGTGTGAGCGCCGGGCCAAACTCGCGCGCCAAAATATGCAGCGCCAGATCGATGCCGGCGGTAATTCCGGCGCTGGTTGCGATGGGGCCGTCTTCGACAAACAGCCGGTTTTCTTCCACCAAGGCTTGTGGCGCGGTTTGGCGTAGACGTTCGATCAGCGCATGGTGGGTGGTGCAGCGTCGCCCCGCCAGCAAGCCGGCCTGCGCGGCCAGCATGGTGCCCGAGCAAATCCCGGCCAGCTGGTGCTGCTGAGGATCAAATTCGCGCTGCAGCCAGCTCACAATGGCTTGCGCGGCCGGCAGGCGCAGATTCTCGCGCGAATTTTGCACCCCAATCAGCATCACCAAGGCGCCGGCGGGTAGCGGGCTGGGGAGCGGGTCGAGCCGGTGTTGCATCAGCCCAATCGACGAGCGCAGCTCAGGCTCGGCCGCTACCAGCTGCAGCTTGAGCGCCGCACCATGTTCGCGGGCGATTTGCAGCACTTCGGCGGGGCCGGCCAGATCCAGCAACATAAAGTGTGGGCTGAGGACAAAATACACATCGCGCATGTTTTAACCCTGCCGCGGGGCCCAGCCCAGCTTGTTGGCCAGCCCGCGCCCCAATGTGGGCAAGCCTGCTAAGCGCCCGCCAAACACATTCAGCAGCAAACCCAGCATCAAAATCGCCGCCCCCAGCCATTGCTGCGGCAGCAGTGCTTCATCTAGCAATAAGGCCGCGCTGGCGAGGCCAAACCACGGCACCAGCAAACTAAACGGCGCTACCTGATTGGCCGAATAGTCCTGCAGCAGCCGGTTCCAGATCGAGGTGGCCAAGATCGTGGCCACCCAGGCCAGATACAGCACGGCCAAAATCGAGCGCAGTGAAATATCGCGAATGGCGGTGGCGATGGCGGTTGGGCCATCTAGCCACAGACTCAGTAGCGAGAAAATAATAATCGGGGGTATCGCCGCCCAGATTAGAAAATGACTGGCTTGGAAGGCAATACCCTGGCGGCTAAGCTGGCGAATCAAAATATTGCCCAGCGCCCAGGCTGCCGCGCCACACAAGGTGAGGCTAAAGCCAAGCAGGCTCATCGCGCCCAAGCCTACGCCATGCGAGAGGCCAATCAGCGTTAGCCCGCCGGCCGCCACCAGCAGCCCCGCCAGCTGAAACCAGCGCCAGCGCTCGCCCAGCCACAGCGCGGCAAACAGCAGAGTGAAAAAGGCCTGCGATTGCAGCACCACCGAAGCCAGGCCCGCCGGCATGCCCACCTGCATGGCGGTAAACAGAAAGCCAAATTGCCCCACGCCCCACACCACGCCATAAGCTAGCCAGTAGCGCGCGGCGAGGGCCGGGCGCGGGATAAAAAACACCGCTGGTACCGCCACCAATAAAAAGCGCAGCGCGCCCAGCAGCATCGGCGGCAAACCGTGCAGCCCCCAGCGGATCACCACAAAATTAAAGCCCCAGCTACTGACCACCACCAGCGCCAATAGGTAATCACGCCAGCGCATAATTGGGCTCGCTAGCTAGGCGGCGCGGGCGGCGCACCAGTTCGCCCCGGCAGTTGGGGCATTGCTGCGCCAGATCGTGCTGGGCGCAGGCCGGGCAAAACGTGCATTCATAGCTGCAAATCCAGGCTTCGCCGCTGGGCTGAAGCGCTAGCGCGCAGCGCTCGCAATGGGGGCGCATTTCAAGCATGGCAAGTCTCCAGCGCGTGAGGGTTGGCTTGCAGTGTGGCGCACAGCGCTGCACTCGTCCAGAGTCGGGCAAAGCGCTGCGCCAAGACCAGCTCGGTACGGGCCTGAATTTCGCTGGCGCTGTAGTGGCGGCCATCGGGCCCCTGCATGGCGAAGGTGAGCGTGGCATCGGTAACAAATTCGATCGCAAAGCCCAGATCTGCGCCAACTCGCGCGGTGGTTTCGCAGCATTGCTCGGTGCGCATGCCGCTGATAATCAGCCGCTTGATGTTTCCCGCTTGTAGCCACGCGAGCAGGCCCGAGTCGGTGAGCGCATTGTGCACGCCTTTTTCAAAGGTGGCGGCGGGCTGATGGCGCAAAAACTGCATCGGCCGCACCCAGCCGCTGGCTTTGGCAAAGACGCCCTCGGGGCTGACATGCAGGATATTCACTACCGGAATCGCCGCTGCCGCGCAGGCGTCAATCAGCGCGAGCTGATTGGCCTGATAGGCGGGTAAATCGGCCGTGCTCCAGAAGGGGCGGTGTTCAAACGATTGCTGGACATCGATCACCAATAAGGCGGTGGACATTTTGTGACTCCTGGGTTGATGGGGTGAAGCCAGTATGCGCGAGGTAATTGGCGTAGATAAGGGCAAAAGCGGTGAAATGAGCGGACAAAAATAGACAATCAGCTGGCGGCAGGTCGGGATTTGCTGAAGCAAGCGCAAGGCTGATTGAGTTGTTGGGGTATGTTGTTCTGGTTATTAATTTTAATGGGTTTTATTTATATACCCTGGGGGTGTATGCAAGACCTTGTTGTGCGCTGCACGAAGGACTTTTAGCCTGAGCCTATTGTTCAGCAAGGAGTGCAGCATGGATTTCATGGCCTTGGTGCATCAGGCGCAAGCGCTGGCCCAGAGCGGGCAGCGGCGGATTTTGGGGTTAGTGGGCGCGCCCGGCGCGGGCAAATCCACCATTGCCGAGCGGCTACTGGCAGCCCTGGGCGAGCAGGCGGTGTTGGTGCCGATGGATGGTTTTCATCTGGCCAATGTCGAGTTGGCGCGGCTGGGGCGCAGTGCGCGCAAAGGTGCGCCCGATACCTTCGATGTGGCGGGCTATGTGGCGCTGCTGCAGCGCCTACGCCGGCAAGGTGCAGATGAGATCATCTACGCACCCACGTTTCGCCGCGAAATCGAAGAGCCGATTGCGGGCGCGATTCCGATCCTCGAGCGCACTCCGCTGGTGATTACCGAGGGGAATTATCTGCTCTTGCCCGAGCTAGGCTGGCAGCAGGTGCGCCCGCTGCTGGATTTAAGCTGCTATCTGGCGGTGCCCGATCTGGTGCGGCGCGAGCGCCTGTGTTGGCGCCATCAGCAATTTGGGCGCAGCCCGGCTGAAGCCGAAGCCTGGGTGCTGAGCACCGATGAACCCAATGCCGAGCGCATCGCAGCGCACCGGCACCTGGCGGATCTGGAGCTGAGTCTGGATTAGTGGCTTAAGCGCACAGGCATCGGGCGCTCATCACCGGCCATGCCATCATCACCGCCTTGCGCTGGTCAGTATTTAGCTGGCCGCGGCCTCGGCCGGGCGAGTGGGTAAATAGCCGTCAAAGCGGGTACTATCGCCCTCCAGACAAAAATCCGGTTTCACCCCAGCCAGTACGGGCGCCAGGCGCGGGCGCTTCACGGTCACCCGCTTGCGGGCAATTTGCCGCGCCGGGGCCAGTAGCGCGTCGGCATCCGGGTCGCCACCAATCAGGGTTTGAAAGGCGGCCATGTCTTTTTTGGATTTGGCGCGTTTGCCCGGCTCGGGAAACATCGGGTCGAGGTAAACCACATCAAAGCTTTGCGCTGCCAATGGCCCGCTGCCCGCGGCCAGCTCGGTCAGCCAGCTGCGTGCATCACCAAAATGCAATTGCATGCGCTGGGCAATGTCGGCCACCTGGGTATCGGCCGCTGCGCGGCGTAGGCCATCCTTTAGTAGTAGATACGCCACCGGGGTACGCTCGATGAGCGTGAGCTGACAGCCTAAACTCGCTAACACAAAGGCATCCCGCCCCAAGCCGGCGGTGGCATCGAGCACGCGCGGCAGATAATCGCCTTTGATGCCTACGGCTTTGGCCACCGGTTGGCCGCGGCCGCCGCCAAATTGCCGCCGGTGCGCCGCCGCCCCGCCCACCAGGTCAACCCACACCGGGGCTTTTTCATGCACGGCTTGCAGGCGCAGGCTGTCTTCCTGCCAGCACAATACATGGCTGGCCTCAGGAGGAATGTCAGTCCACAGCGGCAGGCCCAGCGCTTGGGCTTCGGCAATGAGTTCGGCTGGGGCGTGTGCGGTGAGCAAGCCGCTTAAGGTGAGGTCGGTCATACGGCGGCAAAGGCTTCCAGATCAGAGACGGGGCGATAGCGTACACGACTCAGACGGGCGATGGGGTCTTGCCGATAAAAGAGCTGTAATTGCCGGTAAACCTGCGGGTAATTGGCGTTTAAAACCTGCGGTGATTCAAAAAACATCTCGCTCAAGACGGCAAAGCATTCGGCCGGATCGGTGGCGGCGTACAGATCGATCTCGCTGGGGTGGCCGGCATTGGCCCGCCATTGCAAATCTTGATAAGCCGCTTGAAACGCCGCTTTCCAGTCATCGCGATTCATGCCGTAATGCAGCGGTGGCTCGCCATTGGGGTAGCCATTGCGCATATCCAGTTTGTGCGCCAACTCGTGAATCACCACATTAAAGCCATCCAGCCACGGGCTTTCCATCACATCATGCCAGGACAGCAGCACCGGCCCATCGCTGCGGGCTTGGCCGGCTAAAATCTGCTCGCCTTCGTGCACAAGGCCCGAGAGATCGCGCTCGCGGGTCTGACTAATAAATTGGCTGGGGTAAATGATCACTTCATGCCAGTCGTCATAGGCATCAAAGCCCAGATTTAAGATCGGCAAACAGGCTTGCATGGCCAGAATGACCCGCATCGGGTCGGACAGCTCGATGCCCGCCACCGGAGTGATGGTTTTGGTGCGCAAAAACCAGGCCGCCAGCTCGCGCAGGCGTTTCATCTCGCCTTCATCCAGCCCGCGTAAAATCGGCATGGTAGAGAGTGGTTGCCATAGCGCATCCTCGATCGGGTGGCGTTTAAGCCACCATTGGCGGTAGTGGTGGCGAAGCAGTTGCAGCATGGCAGGTCTCGGTCGTCTTTTCTTACTAGCAAATGGCCTCTCGGCCTTTCTTTTCAATATTCCTCAACCATAATTAATCGTGCGGCCGGATGCTGCATTGCGGGATTGGCGCAACAATTGCCACGCCAAGTGCTGACTTGCGATGATCCCCAATTGCCAGATCGATTATTCTCTTGCCTTGGCGGCTTGGCCGCCGTATCTGCGCAAAACCAACGAATGACCTGGGAAATAACAATATGCCGATTCGTACTCTGATCCTGATGCTGGCTGGCGGGGTGTATTTTGTGAGCCTGCTGGCGATGAGCCTGCTACTTGAGACTCAACAAGGCACCTTGTGGCTGATTGGTCTCGTGGGTTTGGCCGCGCTCTTGGGGGGGCTATGGTTGGCCACCCGGCGTAATCTGGGGCAGCTGCAGGAACTGCGCGATGCGATTCGCCAGCAGGCGGGCGCGCATGGTGATCTCACCCAGCGCTTGCCGGTGTTTCCGGGGGAAGTAGGCGAAATGGCCGAGGCCTACAATCAGTTTGTGGCCAAGTTTCAACGCGTATTGCGCGATGTGCAGCGCGAAATGGAAGGGCTGGCGATCAGCCTGCATGAATTAAGCGCTGTGACCGCGCAAATGGCCAAAGACACGCGCAGCCAGTCGGATTTTGCCGCGTCTTCAGCCGCCACGGTGGAGCAAATCACCGTCAGTATCAACCACATTGCCGATAGCGCCCGGGATATGGATGCGGTCGCCACCGAAACCCAGCATATTTCCACCGAAAGCGCTGAATCGGTGCAGCGGGTGTCGGAAGAAGTCGGCAAGGTATCCAATGCCATGGTGGCTTTGGGCACGACCATGGATGGCTTGGGCGAGCGTTCGATCGAGATCAGCGGCATTATCGGTGTGATTAAAGATATTGCCGATCAAACCAATCTGCTGGCGCTGAATGCCGCCATTGAAGCCGCCCGCGCCGGCGAACAAGGCCGCGGCTTTGCGGTGGTGGCCGATGAAGTACGTAAACTGGCCGAGCGCACCAGTCAGGCCACGATCGAAATCGCGCGCAAAATTGAATCGGTGGGGCTGGAAACCGACCGCGCCGTCAGCAATATGGCCGTCACCTCCAAACAAGTTGGCCAAAGCGTGACGCTGGCCGATGATGCGCGCTCGCACATGCTGGATATTCGCCAGCGCATGGATCATGTGGTGAGCTTGGTGCGCCAGATTGCCGATTCGACCACCGAGCAATCATCCGCGGCGGTGTCGATGGCGACTTCGGCCGAGCAAATTAATGTGATGACCATGGCCACCGATTCGGCCTTGCAGCAAGCAAGCAAAACGATTCTGTCGCTGGATGACCGCGCCAAGCGCTTGCTGGAAATCGTGGGTAGTTATCGTTTGGCCGATATTGAGGTCCTGCACTGGTGGCAGGCTTCGAGTGAGGCCAAAGCCGTATCGGCGATTAAAGAGCTACTGAATCAGCGCGATCACCACTGGGTGGATGCACAAATCGGTGGCGATAACCCGATGGGCTCGCTCAAGCAGCGGGTGGCTGGCGGTAATCCGCCGACCGCCGCGGCGATTGGTGGGGTCAAAATCCAGAACTGGGCCAAAGATGGTGTACTGGCCGATCTCACCGAAATCGCCCGCCGCGAGCGCTGGTCCGAGCTCTTGCCGGCGGTGCTGGATCGGATGATGCAGGCCGATGGCAAGTATGTCGCGGTGCCGCTGGGGGTGGCGCGGGTGAATATGATGTGGATTAACGCCGCGCTATTCAAACGCATGGGCATGAATGTGCCCAAAACCTGGGATGATTTTTTCACCGTGGCCGAGCGGTTTGCGCAGGCCAATATCCCGATGCTGGCGCTGGGCGATCAGCATTGGCAAGTGGCCACCATTTTTGAAGCCTTGGCCTTGGGGCAGGGTGGGGCTGATTTTTATGTGAAGGCCTTTAGCCAGCTGGATCAAAGCGCCTTAACTGGCCCGGCCATGCTCAAAGCGCTGGAAACCCTGCGCCGGATGAAGCCGTATTGCACGCCAGATAGCGCCGGCCGCGATTGGAATCTGGCCACCGCCGATGTGGTGAATGGCCGTGCCGCGCTGATTATTCAGGGGGATTGGGCCAAGGGTGAGTTTGTGCAGGCCGGCAAAGAGCAGGGCGTGGATTATCTGTGCATTCCATCGCCTACCTTGAATGGTGAATACAGCTTTGCCGCCGATACGCTCACCATGTTCCGCCTGAAAGAGCCAAAAGCCATCGCCGCGCAGCAAGATTTTGTGAGCCTGTTGATGAGCCGTGAAGGGCAGGAAGTATTCAACCTGTACAAAGGTAATATCCCGGCGCGTACGGATGTGGATCTGGCACGTTACGATGATTACGCCCGCCAGTCGGCGCGCGAATTTGCCGATGCGGCGCACAAAGGCGTGTTGGTGCCATCATGGGCGCACAATATGGCGGTGCAGGATGATGTGCGGATGGGCTGGTTTGAGGTGGTGCACACCTTCTGGCGCAATGACAATATGACCGCCCAAGAAGCAGCCCGTCGCTTTGCGGATGTAGCGCGGATTAATCGCTTCTAGGGGTATATATAGCCAAGCCTTGATTGTATTGTCTTCGCTGCAGATACCCTGTGACGTATCTCATCTCGGCAGCATTTAAAAACCCGGCCTAGGCCGGGTTTTTGTTTGGGTGCACATGCGGTGTTGGCGTCTTATTCGCCGCCCGCGCCTTGCTCGATCAGCTGTAGCTCTTGCTGCGCCGTCTGGGTAAACGGATGCAGGTGCGAGAGGAATTGGCGGCTTGCGGCGGCCCACGAGTAGCGCTCGGCAAAGCGGCGTACTTCGGCGCGATCCAGCTTCAGCGCGCCAATGCAGGCCTCGCGCAAATCTTCGTGCAGCGAGCCGGGGCCGTCGGCGCCAATTACATCAATCGGGCCGGTAACAGGATATGCGGCCACCGGGCAGCCGCAGGCCATGGCTTCGAGCAGCACCAAGCCAAAGGTATCGGTTTTGCTCGGGAATACAAACACATCGGCGCTGCTATACACCTCGGCCAGTTCGGCTTGATTGAGCACGCCCAGCCAGTGCACATTCGGCATATTGCCGTATTGAGCTTTCAGGCCCGCGGCTGCCGGACCATCGCCCACCACCCATTTACTGCCGGGCAGATCCAGCTCAAGGAAGGCCTGCACGTTTTTCTCGACCGCCACCCGGCCGACATAGACAAAAATCGGTGCGCGTGACGCCAGCTTGTCGCGGCGGCCCGGTTTGAAGATCTCCAGATCCACACCGCGTGACCACAGCACCACGTTTTTAATCCCGCGCGCTTCCAGATCTTCGACCACAACCCGGGTCGGCGCCATCACAGCCTGTGCCGAATTGTGAAAGCGGCCAAGCCAGGCGTAAGTCCACGCCAGCGGAATGCCAAAACGCAGCTGCACATACTCTGGAAAGCGCGAGTGATAGGCAGTGGTGTACGGCAGTTTATTTTTCAGACAGTACTTGCGCGCCGCCAGGCCCAGTGGGCCTTCGGTAGCGATGTGAATGGCATCAGGCGCAAATTCGCGCAGGCGCTGATTGACCTTGCTGCCTGGGAAAATCGACAGGCGAATGTCTGGGTAAGTAGGGCAAGGGATGGTTTTGAATTCCAGCGGCGTGAGTAGGTCCACAGTGTGGCCCATCTTTTGCAGTTCGGCCCGTGTTTGCTTGAGGGTGCGAACCACGCCATTAACTTGCGGCTCCCAGGCATCGGTCACGATCATGATTTTCATGCGTTTGTACCTCGATTAAGTGAAATGGCAGGGGTCAGAGCAGGGGTAGGAAACAGGGCGCGTAGCTGTTCGGTCTGTTCGGCATACATTTTTTGCCAGGTAATGACCTTGAGCTCGCCAGAAGGTAGTTCAACCAAGGCGGTTAGGCTTTCGACCCAATCGCCGTCGTTACAGTACAAAATGCCGTTGATATCGCGCATTTCGGCTTTATGGATATGGCCACAGATCACGCCATCCAGCCCGCGGTTTTTGGCCTCGGCGGCTACGGCTTCTTCAAAATCATTGACGAAATTCACCGCCTTTTTCACCTTGTGCTTTAAGTATTGCGACAAGGACCAATACCCAAGGCCCAGCTTGGCGCGCAGACGGTTAAACCATTGATTGAGTTTAAGCGTGATGCCATAGGCGCGATCGCCGACAATCGCGAGCCACTTGGCACATTGCACCACGGCATCGAATTGATCACCGTGCAGGACCAGATAGCGTTTGCCATTGGCGGCGGTGTGGATCACTTCGTCTTCGATCTTGATCTCGCCAAACATCAGGCCAATAAACTGACGAGCGGCTTCATCGTGATTGCCGGGAATGAACGTGACTTGCGTGCCTTTGCGGGCTTTACGCAACACTTTCTGGATGACATCGTTGTGGCTCTGATGCCAGTACCAGCTGCGCTGCAGCGCCCAGCCGTCGATGATATCGCCGACCAAGTACAGGTGATCGCATTCGGTGTGCTTGAGAAAGTCCAGCAAATACTCGGCTTGGCAGCCCGAAGTGCCGAGGTGGACGTCCGAAATCCAGATACTGCGAAAGCGTAATTCATTCGCCATTAATGCACTCCGTGATCGGTGTAAAATGATCATGCACAGCCAAAATGACAAATGTGCGACCGCCGCATGAAGGAAATGTGACGACGGATCAATGACCTACCGAACTGGAAAAACCTGCATGAGCCAAAACTACCGCCCTGATTCGCCGTGTATTGCGGTGTGTTCAACTGCCTTGGGCGATGAAGTCTGCCGCGGCTGCGGGCGCACCGTGCGCGAAGTGGCGATGTGGGTGGCTTTGCCCGCGGATGAGAAAGAAGCCATCTGGCAGCGCCTAGAGGCCAACTGGGCCGCCCGTGGCTTGCCGCCACCGTGGCTCGCGCGCGATCAGCGCGGCTAAACGCCAGTCCAACCCCGTTAATGACCTGCCTGCGCGCATGCAAACCGCGCGGTAAAACTACCATGCCACTGTGGTATTGCTGCCACGCGCGCGAGGGGCGGGCGGCGATATGCTGGTCTCATTGAATTTTCCGTGAGCCCCGCGTATGTCTGATCTTGCCCAGCTATTGCACCAACTTGGTTATCCCGAACTGGTTCCTGTGCGCCTGCAGCAAGAGCAGCCCACCTTGGTGGCACGGATTGTGCAGCGCTGGGGTAAGGAAACGCTGGGCGATGAGCTGCTGGCTTTTCTTACTGCCGATCAACAGACGGCCACGCCCTTGTCCGCCGCGGCTGCGCAGGAGCTGATGCGCATTTCGATTGTGTATGCCGATTTATGCGCCAAACAGCAGGCTTTATGGGCCAGCGAGCGTGAGCAAGCCAATACGCAAACCTACGCTGATGGGTATTTGCGTCAACGCCAGCATATGAAAGCAGTCGCGGCGTATACACCTACGATCTATCACGATGGCCCAGCCACTGTCATGCCACAAGAGCAGGATTTAGTGCGCTGGAGCCCGCTGATGCAGGCCAGCTTTATGGGCCGGCTGACCGAAGTGGAGCGTTTACTCGATATCCAGCAAGGCCTCGGGTTGGGTGAAACCGATGCCGATGGCTATCAGGCCTTGCATCTGGCAGCCATGCAGGGCCACGCCGAAGTGGCGCGAGCTTTGCTTGCGGCCGGGGCCGAGGTGGATCCGCCGAGCCGGCGCTTATCACGCCCGCTCTTGCTGGCCGCTGCCGCCGGGTATTTGTCGGTGGTGGAGGTCTTGCTTGATTTTGGCGCTGAAGTGGCGCTGTGCAAGCATGATGGGCGTACGGCCTTGCATCAGGCTGCGGCCAATGGCCATGAAGCTGTCGTGCTGCGTTTATTGCAAGCTGGGGCTGATGTGCTGCAGGAAGATCAGCGCGGGCAGAATGCCTTGATGTTGGTGCCGCAAAACAAACCCCGCTTGTATGAATTACTGCAGCAGGCTCGCCCGGGCCAGCCGCAAGCCCGGCCGCCAGTGCTGGTGTTTCAGCCATGGATCGATTGGGGCCATTAAGCCCGTGCGCTGTGCGGTGAGCTGACTAGCGCTGAGCGCCGTGCCAGGCCGTGCGGCGGGGCTGAGCGACCTAGACTCGGCCCCTTGAGCTACGCCCCCTTGTTGCGGCTGGGGCTATGGCGCAGCAATTCTGTGCTTTTCGCTCGCGTTGCGCGCGGGACGCATTGCGTTAAAGATTGTTAACCATTCTCATTTCTTCTTGATGTGCGGCAAATTCTCATTACCATTCATACCCTATAGTGAATGCTGCCCTGTATCAGAAAGGATCTGCCATGCAATTGGCTCAGCTTAGCGCCGGTCAAGCCGGCACCATCGCCGGTTTTGCCCCCGGCAATCGCAGTTACCGGCAACGCTTATTGGCCATGGGGGTCACGCCGGGCGCCGCGTTTAAGGTGGTGCGGGTGGCGCCTTTGGGCGATCCTTACGAAATCATCATCCGCGGCTATACGCTCACTCTGCGTAAGCATGAAGCCGCCATGCTCACCGTGGCCTTGCTGGAGGTTGCGGCATGAGCACCCCATTTACCATTGCGCTCTTGGGCAACCCGAACTGCGGGAAAACCACGCTGTTTAATGCCCTGACCGGCAGCCGGCAGCAAGTCGGCAATTGGCCCGGTGTGACTGTCGAGCGCAAAAGCGGCCAGCTGCGCCAAGGCCCGCAGCAGGTAGAAGTCGTCGATCTACCCGGCGTGTATTCGCTGAATGCGGCGCCGGATAGCTCGGCCGACGAGCAAGTGACCCGCGATTACATTTTGTCTGGTGCGGCGCGATTTATTGTCAATATTGTCGATGCCAGCAATCTGGAGCGTAATCTTTACCTCACCACGCAATTGCTCGAGCTGGGCGTACCCACCCTGCTGGTGCTGAATATGATGGATGTGGCCGAAGCGCAGGGCATCGAGATTGATGCGTTGGCGCTGGCCGAGCGGATTGGCTGCCCGGTGCTGGCAATCTCGGCGAGCCGTAAACGCGGCATCGAGCAGCTCAAACAAGCCATCTTTGCCCAGCAAGCCAGCGCGCCGGGTATGCAGCTGGATTTGCCGGCCGAAATCAGCGCAGCGGTCACCGCCCTAACGCAGGAAGTGGCGCCGATCCACACCGCGCAAAATCTCAGCCCCGCTTGGCTCGCGCTGAAATTGCTCGAGGGCGATCATCTGGCCGAAACGCTTTGCCCCTCGCTACGTAAAAGCGTGCAGCAATGGCAGCAGCAGATTGTGACGGCGCTGAATTTAGACGCCGATATTCTGATTGCCGATGCGCGCTATCGTTTTGCCAATCAGCTGTGCGCCCAGGTGCGCACCGATAAGGGCCGCGTGTCACGGCATGTGACCGAGCAAATTGATCGCTGGGTGCTCAATCGCTGGCTGGGCTTGCCGATTTTTCTGGGCATTATGTATTTGATGTTTTTGGCCACCATTCATCTCGGTTCGGCCTTTATTGATTTCTTCGATCAAAGCTTTGGCGCTATTTTTGTTGATGAGCTGGGTAACTGGCTCACCCACTGGCAAGCGCCGCAATGGCTGGTGGTGATGCTGGCCAAGGGTTTGGGCGCCGGCGTGCAAACGGTGGCGACCTTTATTCCGGTGGTGGGCTGCCTGTATTTGATTTTGTCGGCACTCGAAGATTCGGGCTATATGTCGCGCGCGGCCTTTGTGATGGATAGAGCCATGCGCTCGCTCGGTTTGCCGGGTAAATCATTTGTGCCGCTGATGATCGGCTTTGGCTGCAATGTGCCGGCGATTATGGCCACCCGTACACTGGAAACCCGCCGTGATCGCATTCTGACCGCGATGATGGCGCCGTTTATGTCTTGCGGTGCGCGCCTGCCGGTGTATGCGCTCTTTGCTGCGGCGTTTTTCCCGCGCAATGGGCAAAGCGTGGTGTTTGCCCTTTATCTCACAGGGCTGGTGGCTGCGGTGCTGACGGCGTTTTTGCTGCGTAAAAGCCTGCTGCCAGGCGATGGCGCGCCCTTGGTGATGGAATTGCCGCTCTATCATCGGCCAACCTTGGCCACGGTATGTCGCCGCGCTTGGGATCGGCTGCGCGATTTCGTGCTCAATGCCGGCAAAATGATTGTGCCGATGGTGATGGTGCTGTCACTGCTGAATTCGGTAAATACCGAGGGCACCTTCGGGCATGAAAATACCGAAGAATCCGTGCTGGCGCGGATTGGCCAGCAGCTGGTGCCCGCGTTTGCGCCGCTGGGGATTGCCGAAGACAATTGGCAGGCGGCCGTCGGCGTATTTACCGGCGTGCTGGCTAAAGAAGCCGTGGTGGGCACACTCAATACCCTCTACACCCCGGCCAGCAGCGCCAGCGACGAGCCCGAGCCACAGCTGATGGAAAAACTCGCTGCGGCGCTGGCGACCATCCCGGCCAATTTGGCCGATATTGCCAACAAGCTCAGCGACCCACTGGGGATCAGCATTGGCGATGTCAGCAACCAAGCGGCGGCGGCGGAAGAACTCAAAGCCAGTACCGCCACCTTTGGCAGCATGCAGCAGAAATTCGCCGGTGGTAGCGGAGCGTTTGCCTTCCTGCTGTTTATCTTGTTGTACACGCCCTGCTTGGCCGCTCTGGGCGCGCTGAAAGTGGAATTAGGCACGGGCTGGATGGCCTTTGCGGCGGGCTGGACTTTATTTTTGGCCTACACGGTATCCACGCTGTATTACCAGCTTAGCCATTGGCAGAGCCTATCGTATCCGGTGGTGGCGGCAGTGGCGCTGGCATGGGCGGTGGTGATTGTGGCTGGCCGGTATGTGGCCAGAAACCCGAAACTACAAGCCGCAGTGGCTTAAACCCACTCCGGGTATGGGAGGCAACCATGGGTTTGCTTGAATTACGCGATTATCTTAAAGGGCGGGGCGAGGTAAGCACGCGGCAGCTGGCCGAGCATTTTGCGGTCGAGGCCTCGGCCATTGAGCAAATGGCGCAGGAATGGCTGCGCCGCGGTAAACTGACGATGACCCCGGGCAGCTGCAGTAGCGGCGGCAGCTGCGGTGGTTGCTGCGCCAGCCCGCTAGGCAATTTATATCGCTGGCTAGATTAATACATCATGAGGGTATTGCCTTGCAGGCCTTAATTAAATTAGCCCTAATCGCAATACCCTGTCTTTATTCTGCTGCTGCACCCGCCGCCAAAATTGCCCTTGATGTCGGGCATAGCCTCAGTGCACCAGGCACCACCAGCGCCTTTGGCGAAACCGAGTTTAGCTACAACCTCGCTGTCGTTGATGTGGTGGCGGCCCGCTTGCGGGCGGCGGGCCATCACGTGACTGTGATTGGCGCCGATGGCCTGCAAACCGAGCTCAAGCCGCGCGCGGCTGCGGCCAGCGGGCATGATCTGTTTATCTCGTTTCATCATGATTCGATGCAGGAAGCGTACCTCGACGAATGGGAATGGCAGGGCCAGCGGCTGAAAATGAGCCGCATGTTTGCCGGTTATTCCTTATTTGTGTTTAACGCCGATCCGCAATACGCCAATACCACCACTGCCAGCAGCCCTAGCCATCCGGCGGCGGGCACGGGCCGGCATTTGGCTGTGAGCCTGTCCTGCGCCCGTCGGCTGGCGGATGAATTACAGGCGCGGGGTGAGCGGCCCACTTGGCATCATGCCTTTGGGATTGCCGGCAGCAATCGAGCGCTGCTAGATGAGCCGCGCGGAATTTATCAGGCCAATTTTGCCGTGCTGCGGCATAACAGCGTGCCGGCGATTTTGTACGAAGGTGGCGTCTTGCCGCATCCGGATGAAGCCACCCGGCTAAAAACGCCGGCACATCGCGCCTTGGTGGCCGACGCGGTACTGGCGGCGCTGGATTGTTTAGCGCCCACTCAGCCCTGATTTGCCAGCTGCTAGGGCGCTCGCTTATATTGAAGCACCTCGATTGCTGACAGGTTGCGCATGCGCTGGCTGCTTAATTCGCTTTGTGCCGGATTCCTGATGCCATGGCTAGCACTTATGCCGCGGGCGCAGGCGGCTGAGCCGCTGGTGCTGGTGAGTGATCCCTGGTGCCCGGTGGCCTGCGGTGAGCAAGACCCTCGCCCGGGCTATGTAGTGGAGCTGGCGCAGGCGATTTTCGAGCCCTTGGGCTATCCGGTGCAGTATCAGATTGTGCCGTTTTCCCGCGCGGAAATGCTGGTCAACCGTGGCGAGGTCAGCGGCTTTATCGGCGTGTTGCAACTACCTAAGCGCCAAAGCTGGCATTTTCCCAAGCATCCGCAAGCCGTTTCGCGCGTATGTTTTTATACGCTACCTGGCCAACGCTGGCAGTTTAGCGGTTTAGCCTCGCTCGAAGGCCTGCGCCTTGGGGTGATTCGGGGCTACAACTACGGGCCGGAGCTCGAGCCGCTGTTGCCGCTGGCCCATCGTGATGAGATCAGCGGTGTGGATGCGCTACGCCGCAATATGGCCAAGCTGCAGGCTGGGCGCGTGCAGGCCCTGGTCGAATACGAATTGGTGGCGCAATACCAGCAATTCAGCAGCGGCCTGAAGCTGCGCAATGCCGGTTGCACCCAGACTGCAGATGCTTTGTTTCTGGCGTTTTCACCGCAACAGCCGGGAGGTGCCAAACTGGCGCAGCTTTTGGATGAAGGGATGCAGCGAATGCGTAAGAGTGGCGAATTGGCGCGGATTTTACAGCGCTATGGGGTGCAGGATTGGGTGAGTGGGGCGAAAGAAGTGAAGTAATACTCTGGTAGGGTATTGCTCTGCATTGATTATTTGGTGATGATTTTGATGACATACCCCTTGAAGTAAAAAACCGGCCAAGTGGCCGGTTTTTGTTTGCGCCTGCTGAGTCACTGGCTTAGCTGGCCGCCACGCAATCAACAAAGTAATGCGTGCCGCTGGCATCTTTCTCGGCCAC
This sequence comes from uncultured Chitinibacter sp., assembly GCF_945957625.1. Taxonomy (NCBI): domain Bacteria; kingdom Pseudomonadati; phylum Pseudomonadota; class Betaproteobacteria; order Neisseriales; family Chitinibacteraceae; genus Chitinibacter; species uncultured Chitinibacter sp. Next base: position 98,535 of record NZ_CAMFLP010000011.1, on the reverse strand, counting down.
CAAGCCATGGGTGTAGGTCTCAAAGCCCGGGAAGCGGCTATTGAAGGCGCGCACGAATTTCAGATAGTCGACAATCGTTTTATTGAAGACTTCGCCCGGTACCAACAGCGGAATGCCTGGTGGGTAAGGGGTCAGCATCACCGCAGTCACGCGGCCTTCTAGCTCATCCAGCGGCACACGCTCGATCTCTTTGTGTGCCATCTTGGCAAACGCTTTCGATGGCTTCATCGCGGGCACCAGATCCGACAGATACATTTCGGTGGTCAGTTTGGCCACGTTGTTTTCTTTGTAAATGCCGTGGATTTGCTGGCATAGATCACGCAGGCCAACGCGCTCGTATTGCGGGAATTGCGCGATGAACTCCGGCAAAATGCGCCACAGCGGAGCGTTTTTGTCGTAATCGTCTTTAAACTGCTGCAGCGCCGTCACCATCGTGTTCCAGCGGCCTTTGGTAATACCGATGGTAAACATGATAAAGAAGGAATACAGGCCGGTTTTTTCGATTACCACGCCGTGTTCGGCCAGATATTTGGCTACGATCGCCGCTGGAATCCCTTGCTCGGTAAAGTCACCATCCACATTCAGACCGGGGGTCAGGATTGTGGCCTTGATTGGGTCGAGTAAGTTAAAGCCTTCGGCAATATCGCCAAAGCCATGCCAGTTTTCGCCGGCTTTGAGCATCCATGCGTCGCGGTGATCCAGGCCTTCGTCGGTCAGATCATCTGGGCCCCAGACTTTAAACCACCAGTCGCTGCCGTATTCCTCATCCACTTTGCGCATCGCGCGGCGAAATTCCAGCGCTTCAGCCAGTGATTCTTCCACCAGTGCGGTGCCGCCTGGCGCTTCCATCATCGCGGCCGCCACGTCGCACGAAGCGATGATTGCGTATTGCGGGCTGGTGGAGGTGTGCATCAAATACGCTTCGTTGAAGATATCGCGATCCAGCTTATTATCAGTGGCATCTTGCACCAAGATTTGCGAGGCCTGCGAAATCCCTGCCAGCAGTTTGTGCGTGGATTGGGTCGAGAAAATCATCGAGTCTTTACAGCGTGGGCGGTCTTCGCCAATCGCGTGATAATCGCCGTAAAAATCATGGAAAGCCGCGTGCGGCAGCCAGGCTTCGTCAAAGTGCAGCGTTTCGATCACGCCGTCCAGGAGGCCTTTGATCTCTTCCACGTTGTACAGCACACCATCGTAGGTAGACTGGGTGATGGTCAGTACGCGTGGCTTGATATTTGGGTTTTCGGCCAGTTTTTCACGGCAGAATGGGTTGGCCAGCATTTTTTGGCGAATCGATTCCGGCTCGAATTCGCTGCGTGGAATCGGGCCGATAATGCCGTAGTGATTGCGCGTTGGCATCAGGAAAATCGGCACCGCGCCAGTCATCATGATCGCGTGCAGGATTGATTTGTGGCAGTTACGATCCACCACCACGATATCGCCCGGCGCAACGGTCGAGTTCCACACGATTTTGTTCGAGGTAGACGTGCCGTTGGTCACGAAATACAAATGGTCGGCGTTAAAAATGCGCGCCGCATTGCGCTCTGATGCCGCTACCGGGCCGGTGTGATCGAGCAGCTGGCCGAGTTCTTCCACCGCATTACACACGTCGGCGCGCAGCATGTTTTCACCAAAGAACTGGTGGAACATCTGGCCAACGGGTGATTTCAAGAACGCGACGCCGCCCGAGTGACCAGGGCAGTGCCATGAGTACGAGCCGTCTTGCGCGTAATTCGTCAGCGCGCGGAAAAACGGTGGCGCGAGGCTATCGAGGTACGATTTAGCTTCGCGAATGATATGGCGCGCCACGAATTCGGGCGTGTCTTCATGCATATGAATAAAGCCATGCAGCTCGCGCAGGATATCGTTGGGAATATGGCGCGCGGTGCGGGTTTCGCCATACAGATAGATTGGGATATCCGGATTGCGGCGGCGGATTTCTTCCACAAAGCCGCGTAACTGCGCCAGCGCCTCGGCGGTTTCCTCCGCTGAGCCGCCGCCAAATTCCTCGTCGTCAATCGATAAAATAAAGCCCGAAGCACGGCTTTGCTGTTGGGCAAACGAGGTTAAATCACCATAGCTGGTATAACCCACCACATCCATGCCCTCGGCCTCGATGGCCGCCGCCAATTCACGGATACCGGAGCCGCTGGTGTTTTCCGAGCGGAAGTCTTCGTCAATAATGACGAGGGGGAAGTAGAAGCGCATGGTGGTTCCTTGCCAAAGATAAACGCCCCTGCAATAGGGCAGGGGCGTAGTGTAACTGAACACATTTTACAATGTAATGCTTATAGCAGATGAATCAAGACATACTAGTACAAGCCTTGGCTTGCCTTACTTACTATGGTTCTAAATTGTACGCTGCAGTTATTGGCATTGTTACTACAAGTACTATTTGTATGATCTTGCCAGCTCACTACTGCGTTCACAGGAATAGCAACGTTAGTGATACTGGTCGCGTATCCGGTCGGGAAACTAATCGTGACGGTATAACTTGTATTTGGTGTAATCACACTTTGGACAGAATTTAAGTTACTACTGTCACCATTCATTGAAGTGGTTAGGCTGGTTGCAAAAGTACTTAGTTGAGTACTGAGCGCAGCCGCAGTGATTGAAGGATTCGCTAGTGTTATTTCATTGGCTCTAATTCTCAGTTTATCGAGAGCAATTTGTGCTAGGTGAGTTGCCTGTACCCGTTGCTTATTGTAGGACTCATTAGATGTGATTTGGCCTTGAAATTTAGCGAGAGCTAACAGACCTCCAGCAATTACTACCAGTGAGATCAAAACTTCTAGCAAAGAAAAGCCTCGTGAATATTGCTTGCTAGGCATTAGAAGTCACTCCAGGTCGCGCTAGTGAGGGTCAGGCTACTTGAAACTGGAAATGAATTGAGCAAATCATTCGGGTCTTTTTGCGGGCGCAAAGCAAAAGAAGTGTTTGCGTTCAGACTACCTTCAATACCCATCGCCCCATAGAAGTCGAACGTCCCGCCAGCTGTGGCATTGACATTCCCGGTTACGTACATAAACCCAGCAGTTAAACCGTGATTGTTTGAATTAATCGACAGATTGCCCTCAATGATAACGACAACATCCTTAGGTAACCCAGAGTTGTAGTTCCAGAAAGCACCGAAGTCAGCTTCTGTGACATTTCCCGTTACCCACAAGACTGGCGGTTTGGGTTTTTTCCCTTGGTCATCTGCTGCTCCGCGTGGAGGAATAGTGACATTCTTTAACTGACTGGGCGTAATAACTTGGGTTGTGCTGCCCGATTTGATATTACTCTTGGTGTCCCCGAAGAATTGCTTGAAGTATTCATCTCCACTTAAGGTCCCGACATCTTTTGCTGCTGTTTTGTCTGTCGTTGGGCCCGCAGCATCGGAGCCAAATACAGTTGTATTTGAGCCATCAATTACATCGCGGCCATTGCTATCTTTGGGGTTGTCTCTACCATTGATTTGGCCGCCATAAGTAACGGCTTCTGTCGTGTACTTTGGGGTTCCACCGTAAGTATTCATATAGGCGTTGATAGAGGAGCATTGATTGCCCGTTTGTCCTGCACCACAAGCTTGAATATTTTGATTGGCAGACAGTGTGGCTGGTGTTCGGGCAGTACCTGTGACTAGTGAATACTGAATACGTGAGTTAAGCGTCGATTGTGCTTGGCAATTAGCTCCACTGCTATCGCAATCCGAAAAGCCTTTACTAGTAACAAAAAGGTAAGTGTTGCCACTGATCGTTGTTTTTACTGCACGGACTTGATAGTTCAATCCGTCACCAGCTTCAGCCGCATTTGATGATGTTGAAACGCTATCCTTTACAGTTTGGGTACTTGCATCGATTGTTGTGGCGCTGTAGTCGGCTAAAGCGCTAACGTTCGCTGTCGTCAATTGAGCGATAAACAAATCAAGCCCCGCTTGCGCACTTTGTTGAGCTTGGAATGACCGAAACTCATTTGAACCCATGCGTTGTTCCGCAAGGCTTGCTCTGTTGGTTGCCAGAGTGGCGATACCCATAATTAATAAAAAAATTACGGATGTAAGTAGGGTGGAAATCCCTTGTTGGCGCTGTAATGAAAATTTCATGGTTAGCTTGCCGCCCTGACGGGTGAATTATATAAACGAATAACTTCAATATTGCGTGTTGATACGGAGTTGTCAGAACGAAGTCGACCTTCGATATAAACAGCTATGTGATTGACGCGTCCAGTACTTGGTAGTGCATTGCAAGTTGCTGGTGGTAATTGGCTTGCATTGGTGTTGCTATTGGTGGCATTACTGATATAGCAAAATCGAAGGTCGGTAATTTCAATATTACGGTCAGTCGTGTCTACCCATGTATTGTTAGTATCTGGAATACATGAATTGAGTGTGTCGCCGCCTGTACGCATTTGGATGGTGCCATTGTTTAGGCGAAAGCCGCCGAATTCATTGCTCTCAGGTGTTCCACCGCTTTTGTTGCGGTCGTAAGTGTACAAGATGCAGTGATTTGTAGTCGTACTTGGGTCTGAGTTAGTGCATGGTAATGTGTCACTATCACTCGTGCAGTTCCGAATGTTGTTAAACGAATTAGTTGCTGTGGAGCCCGAGTAACCCGCGCGACGAATGTCTTTGCTGATTAGTGATGCAATTTGGCGGATGTCCTGATTTAACGTGTTGGTCTTCAGATTGCTACCTTGAGTTTGAATATTATTCACCAAGAATGAGGATAGCCCTAACAAAAGAAACATGCCTATTGCAATCGCAATCAGTATCTCAATCAGGCTAACACCCCGCTGCGAGTTTAGAGTTAACATGCTGGAAGTCCTGAGATTGCGGTGCTGGAAGATGGAGAGCATACGGTGACTTTGCCCACAGGATTCAGTCGTGCAGCCCCCGACCTTTCTGCATCACCACTACCACTTGAAATTTGAATGTTTCCGGGTATTGAGAAGGTGCCATTTGTAACGGTCGGTAGATTGCGGATATTGTCGAATGTAATTCGATAACTTGAATTGTCTGTGCCGGATAAGCGAATATTCGATGAGTTATTTTTTCTATTGTAAATGCAATTTGTGCCTGTGGCACAGTCACAGCTGGTGTCAGTTGCGACGCCAATGCACCAGTCGGTCGAGCTTGTTCTTTTGATTATAAAATGGACCGCCGAATTCCTTTTTAGGGCTTCGTTCTTTGCCAGGTATAAATCTTGCTGTATTTTTAATACTTCTGACTTTGCTCGAGACGAAGCAATCATGCTGGACCAACTAGGGACAGCAACCGCGGCTAAAATCCCAATAATTGCAACTGTAATTAGCAATTCCAGTAGTGTAAAACCACACATCTTGTGCTTCATTACGAACTCCAGCAGTTACTGCTTGCCACGTTAGCACTATCAGTGGAAGTTTGATTAATGTTGCCATTACTAATCGTCATGATTAATTTCTTGCACTTGGTGTCGGCTAGCTGACTGCCTGCCGCGGTCGCGGTTAGCACGTAACCTGTTGCAGACACTGAAGAAATATTGATTGTGTAGTAACCATTACCATTCAAGTTATTGGTAGAGGTCTGAGATGTGTTAGTTGTGGCAGTAGCACCAGCGGGCAATAAATTCAAACCTGCCGAATTTAGATTTACAGTGTAACTAGAGTTATTGGCACGCCACTTCTCTTGAGCTTGCTGAATGCGGCTCATTGCTGTCGTTGCATCTGTACGGCGCGCTTTGCGTACGTAGTCCTGATAGGCCGGAATCGCGATTGCGGCCAAGATGCCGATAATCACCACAACGATCATCAATTCAATCAGCGTAAAACCGCCAGCTTTGCGGGGCATGCCTGCTCTCCAATTTGGGTTGGTTGCATCGTAAGGTTTTTGCCTTACAGCTGCAAGAGTGGGTGTGATCTGAGGCGCAGAGCGGTCAGTTATGCACGATAAGTGGTTATTTTTAGGTGCCTGTTTAAGACAACTTGTGATGTGCGGCACGGTGCAGCCGATCTTGTACCGCCAGCCATTCGGGTGTGTGTGGCGGTAACTCGAGCAGCAGGGCGTCGTAGCCGGCCAGATCCAGCTGGCGCAGGGTGGCGTACAGTGCTTGGGCATAATTGTCGCTGTCGGTTGGCATCGGGTGCAGCGGATAAGTGGCTGATTGGATGGCCGAATAGCTCAGTACCATAATCCGTTCGCCCGCCGTTTGGCGTTGGGCGGCAGCCGCCATGATCTGCTCGGCGTGACCGGTAATCAGCGTGGTACGGGGGGCGTAGTGCGAATCAAGCAGTCCGGAGACGCGTTGCTTGGCGGAATGCTGATTGGTGTGATGCTCCAGTGGATGGCCTAATACCGCTTCGATGGCGGCGCGGGAGACGCCGCCAGGGCGTAAGAGCTTGGGCGTATCGCCAACCAAACTGACAATTGTGGATTCCACTCCCACCGCGCAGGGGCCGCCGTCCAGCACCAATTGCAGCACCTCGGGGCTGAATTCGCCACGCACGTGCTCCGCCGTGGTGGGGCTGACATGGCCAAATTGATTCGCGCTAGGGGCGGCAAGGCCGCCGCCAAATTCGCTGAGCAAGGCATGGGTGAGTGGATGGGCGGGGGCGCGCAGGCCGACGGTATCTTGGCCACCGGTGACGGCAGGGCTGACATGCGGCTGGCGTTCCAGAATCAGCGTGAGCGGGCCGGGCCAAAAGGCTTCTGCCAACAGATAAGCTTCATCAGGAATATTCTGTGCCCAGGCGGCCAATTGCGCGGCGCCGGCAATGTGCACAATCACCGGGTGATCGGCCGGGCGCCCTTTGGCGGCAAAAATCTTGGCCACCGCTGCCGGCTGGCTGGCATCGGCCGCGAGGCCATAGACGGTTTCGGTAGGAATGCCGACTAGCTCTCCGGCGCGCAATAAAGCCAGTGCGGCGCTGATTTGGGCGTGGGGGAGCGGGATATGCGACATGATGGCGAACTCTAAACAGACAGTGCGCTCATTATATCACCCACGGGGAGGGCAAGCCCGGTGGCGACGGTGTGCAATTGATAGCGAGGGTATTGCTCGGAGGCCTCTTTAAATCAATGCCCTCATGCTAATACCCTGTCTCCGTATCTGATATCTGCCCAGCGGATTCAGGCGTTTTAGAGATATAGCATGGCGCGGCCAACGGCGATGGCGGTGGCGTCATCGCGCAGCAGGCGAACTAGCTCAAGCGCAAATAAGCCCGCGGTCGCCGGGCCGCGTGAGGTGGTGATCAGTCCATCGGTGACCACATTAAAGGCGCTAACTTTGGCGCCATGTTCGCTCAATGTTGCTTCGCAACCAGGAAAGCAGCAGGCGGCCAAATCGCGCAACAGCCCAGCTTTGGCCAATACCATTGGCGCGGCGCAGATAGCGGCCACGCGCCGGCCGGCGGCAAATTGGCTGTGCAGCCGCCCAGCGAGCAAAGGATGCGCCAGCATATGCTGTGTGCCCGGTCCGCCCCCCGGCAGCACCACTAGATCGGGTATCTCGCTGGCAGCCTCATCAAAGCTAAGGTCTGCGGCAATACCCACATTGTGCGCGCCAGCCACCAGCCCGGCGGCAGCTGTGCTGACCAGATGGGTGTTGATGTCGGCGCGGCGCAAGATGTCCACGATGGTGATCAGCTCAACTTCTTCAAAACCGGGGGCCACATACACATGAGCCAAAGGCATGGCGTACTCCTAGCGGGATAGCGGTGAAAGTGCGGATCGTGCTCAGTTTAGTAAATTGGCAAAGCCATAAACAGCTTGATGATGATGGCGTTGGCAATATCGATAAAGAACGCGCCCACCATCGGCACCACAATAAAGGCTAAATGCGAAGGCCCAAAGCGATGGGTAACGGCTTGCATATTGGCAATCGCGGTCGGCGTGGCGCCCAGTCCAAAGCCGCAATGTCCGGCGGCCAGCACCACCGCATCGTAATTGGCGCCCATTACCCGGAAAGTGACCCACATCGCGTAGGCCCCCATCGCCAGGGCTTGTACCAGCAGGATCAGTAGCATCGGCAAGGCAAGGTTCGCTAGCTCCCACAGGCGCAAACTCATCAGCGCCATGGCCAGAAACAGCGACAGGCTTACATTGCCCAGCACCGAAATTTCACGATCAAAGACCTGATACCAACCCAGGCCCGACAGTACATTGCGCAGCAACACGCCGTTAAACAGCACGCACACAAAGGTGGGCAGCTCAAATGCCGTGCCGGCCAGCGCTTCGGCCAACATATGCCCACCGGCCAGACTTAAGACTATCAGTGCCAGTGATTCGATAAAGGAATTCACAGTGATCAGGCGCGTGGCTTGCGGCTCTTCAAACATGCCCGGGTCTTGATCTTGATTATGCTCGGCGCCGGGTGGGGTAACTTTTTTAAGCAGGATTTTCGCTACCGGCCCACCGATCAGCCCGCCCAAAACCAGCCCAAACGTGGCGCAGGCCATCGCCAGCTCGGTCGCGCCATTGATACCAAATTGCTCGCTAAAGACCTTGCTCCAAGCCGCGCCAGTGCCGTGGCCGCCCGAGAGGGTAATCGAGCCGGCCAGCAGCCCCAAATGGCCGGGCAGACCCAAGATATTGGCCAGGCTAATCCCGATGATGTTTTGCAGCAAAAGTAGGCCCAGCACCACGCCGAGGAATTTCATCATCACTTTGCCGCCGGCACGCAGGCTAGCGAGATTAGCCGAGAGGCCAATGGTGGCAAAAAAGGCCAGCATCAGCGGGGTTTGAATGCTGGTATCGAATTTGACGGTTACCCCGGCTACTTGCTGGGCCAGCAGCAATAGGCCCGCCACCAGGAGGCCACCGGCCACCGGCTCGGGAATGGTAAAGGCTTTCAGCGGTGCGGTTTTTTCCACTAATAGCCGGCCCAGTAGTAGCACCAGCGAGGCGGCAACCAGCGTGCCATAAAGGCCAATCGAAATAGGTGGCATAGAAACTCCCAACAAACGGCCCACCGGGCCGTAGACATGACAATGGCTTGCAGATAATGCAAGCCATTGTAGGGGAGTGCGGCGCGTGGCCGCTATTAATTAATGCCCTTGCCTTAGTCGGCCGCCAGCTCGGTTTCCAGCGCCAACAGCTCGGCAATGCTTTGCCGGCGGCGAATCAGCCGTGCGGTATCGCCCTCTTGCAGCAACTCGGCAATCAATGGGCGGGTGTTGTAGTTGCTCGACATACTCGCGCCGTAGGCGCCGGCATCGTGAAACACCACTAAGTCGCCAATTTCGGCGGTAGGTAGGGCACGCGGGGTGACCACGCCGCCTTCTTCCTGGGTAAATACATCACCAGATTCGCACAAAGGGCCAGCCAGGACAGTAGCGCGCAGCTCGCCAGTGGCGGCGCTGCCATCGGCGCACAGTACGCTCACCTCGTGGTAGCTGCCATACATGGCCGGGCGCATCAGATCAGAAAAACCGGCATCCACCAGCACAAAATGATTATTGCCAACATCTTTTTTCGCCCGCACTTCGGCCACCAGCTTGCCGCTTTCGGCCACCAAGAAACGGCCTGGCTCGATTTCCAGATGCACAGGGTGGCCCAGATGGGTTTCGATTTCTTTACGCGCCGCATCCCACAGGCTGAAGTAATGCGCGGTATCAATGCGCTCGCCGCCCACCCGATACGGAATTGACAAGCCGCCGCCAGCGGAAATCGCACGAATATCGCGGCCCGATTCTTTCACTTGCGCCACCATCGCTGCGCATACTTCCTGCAAATGGCTGTAATCCACGCCGGAGCCAATGTGCATATGCAGGCCCACCAGATCGAGCTGGTATTGCTCGATTAGCGCCAGCGCTTGCGGCAGCTGCTCATGCCAGATGCCGTGCTTGCTTTGCTCACCGCCGGTATTGGTCTTCTGGCTATGGCCGTGGCCAAAGCCGGGGTTGATCCGCAGCCACACGCGGTGGCCCGGATGCGCTTGCCCCAGCTGCTCCAGCATTTGCGGGCTGCCGCAATTGACTTGAATATCCAGCTCAACCACGCGGGCTAATGTGGCGCGATCCAGCAAATCGGCGGTAAACACGATGTCGTCACTGTCGGGGCCGGCCTGAAAACCGGCAGCCAGTGCGCGCTCGATTTCGCCCAGTGATACCGAATCCACCTTCACGCCCTGCGCGCGCATCAGGCGCAGGATATGGGTATTGGAGTTGGCTTTTTGCGCAAAGCGAATGGTGTCGAACACCTGCAGCTGGCTGATGCGCTCGCGGATCACTGCCGCGTCGTAAGTCCAGAAGGGGGTGCCGTGTTCGGCAGCGAGGCGGGCCAGTTGCGGGCCATTCAGCGGTTTCATGGCAAACTCCAGATCATTGCAGTCAAGTGGTGATGCGGCTATTCAAACAGAGCCCTTATCCGTGGTAAAACGATAAATTCTCTGCCCACCCGAAATTGGCTTATGTTGGATTACAAATTGCTCGATGCGCTGGATATGGTGCTGCGCTGTGGCAGCTTCGAGGCCGCCGCCAAACGCCTGCATCTGACGCCCTCGGCCATTTCGCAGCGCATTCGCCAGCTGGAAGAGCGCCACGGCGAAGTGCTACTCCGCCGCGATACGCCGCTCTCGGCCACGCCCACCGGCGAAAAACTGCTGGCCCATGTGCGGCAAGTGCGCGCACTGGAAGGCGAGCTGAGCGAGCAATTACGCGCCGAGCCTGCCAGCAGTAGCTGGCTCACCCTGCGGGTGGGGGTGAATGCCGATACGCTGGCGCTGGGTTTGTTGCCCGCTTTGGCGCTGGCGCTGGGAGAGGCGCAGCTCTTGCTCGATTGTGTGGTCGATGATGAAGCCTATACGCTTGATCTGCTGCGCTCGGGTGAAGTGTCTGGGTGTATTAGCACGCAAGCAGGCCCGGTGGCTGGCTGTGGGGTGATACCGCTGGGGAGTATGGAATACATCGGCGTGGCTACGCCGGGTTTTAGCCATGATTACTTCAGTGCGGGCCTTAGCAGCGGCACCTTGGCCGCCGCGCCGGCAGCCGTCTTTGGGCATAAAGAAAGCCTGCACCGCCGCCTGCTACGCGAACGATGGGGCCTGCTGGAAGGCCAATATCCCTGCCATGTGATTCCCGAAAGTAATGCCCTCTTTGCCGCCGCGCAGGCGGGCCTGGCCTACGCCGTGGTGCCACGGCAGCAAGCAGCCGCCGGCTTGGCCGCCGGCCAGCTGCAAGCCTGGCCCGAGCTGGCGGCCAATGTGCCGCTGTATTGGCATCACTGGGCGCGGCAAACTCGCCCCGCCCGCGCACTGGGCGCCGCGCTGCAGGCCTTTGCCCAGCAGCATTTGCAGCCGGTAACGGCGCAATAATGTGCACTTGTCGATTTTTAAGTTCGGCGCCGCCGCGCCGACAGGATGCCCGATGACCGAACCGCTGATTGTATTTCTTGATGCCGCTACTTTGCCGGTGCAGCTTAAATCCTTACCGCTACCCCATCGCTGGGTCAACCATGCCCACACCCGCGCCGATGAAGTGGTGGCGCGCTTGCAAGGGGCGACGGTGGCGGTAACCAATAAAGTTGCGATCACGGCCGAGATGTTAAGCCAGCTGCCGCAGCTGCGGCTGATCGCCGTGGCGGCCACCGGGTTTAACAATATCGATCTCGCCGCCTGCCGCGCGCATACGGTGGGGGTGTGTAATATCCGAGACTACGCCATTCATGGCGTTGCGGAGCATACCCTGATGCTGATGCTGGCTTTGCGGCGGCAATTACTCAGCGACCGGCAGCGGGTGCAAGCGGGCGAGTGGCAAAACGCCAGCGGTTTTTGCCTGCCCGCCAATCCGGCACTGGAGCCGCCGCATGATCTGGCCGGAAGCCGGCTGGTGCTGGTGGGCAGTGGGGCGCTGGGGCAGGCCACGGCGAAATTGGGCGCGGCTTTTGGCATGCAGGTGTTTTTTGCTGGCCGCAAAGGCCAGCCCGAAACCCGCCCCGGCTATTTGCCCTGGGAGGAGGCACTGCGCACCGCTGATGTGTTGAGCATTCATTGCCCGCTCACCGACGGCACCCGCGGCCTGATTGGCGCTGCAGAGCTGGCACTGTTGCGGCCTTCGGCGATTGTACTGAACACCGCGCGCGGCGGCATTGTGGATGAAGCGGCACTGCTGGCTGCGCTGCAAACTCGGCAAATTGCCGGCGCAGGGCTGGATGTGCTGAGTAGCGAGCCACCGCGGCAGGGCAATCCACTGTTGGACGTGCAGTTGCCGAATCTACTGATCACGCCGCATGTGGCTTGGGCCAGCGTGGAAACCATGCAAACCTTGGCCGATCAGCTGATCGACAATATCGCTGGTTATCTCACCGGCGCACCGCGTAATTTGTTGTGAACAGTGGTGAATTATGGGGCCAGCTGCGGCTGGCGCTAAAGTGAAAGCCCACCGTTTTCACAGATGCGCCCACGGGCGCTAGGTGGGCGAAAGGCTTGCTGAGATGGCGCTTTTCAGCGCTCCACTGGCCCTGTACACAGCCCGCGTGCATAGGCTTTGGTATAGCTTGTGGGTAAGTCGGCTAAGCCCTTGTGCCAGTGATGTTTTTTAATGGTGCCTAATTTTTGTGCAGGTGCGCCCAGCAAAATCGGCTTATCCCCGTGGGCTGCGCACAGCTGCTGGGGTAAGTTGTGGACAAGCGCTTTAGTGGCCTGATCTGCAAGGGGAAAACGCCGCTGCCTGTTTTTTAGGCATTTTCGTTCGGCGGTGTGTTGGCGGCAGCCGCTGCCGGATCCCGTTCCTGATCCAGCTCGCGGTTCCGTTGCCGTTCGCGCCGCCGCTCTTGTTGCCACTGGGCCCAGCGGCGGAACAGCCAGCCCTGCGGTTGCTCTTCGCCGGTGCGGATGTAATCGAGCAGGCCAATGTTCTCTTGCACTGCCGTGTGGGCTAGCCGCGCATGGTGATCGCCAATAAACAGCACTTCATCGCCAAATTGCAGCCGCGTGCTGCTGGCGGGTAAGAGCTGATCCACCCCCGCATGCCGGTGCAACAGCGCCACGCAGCGCAGCGTATCACCATGATTGAGCGCATCGTGGGTGTAATGGCCGATCTGCAGTGGCGGCGTGGGCTGCGCCAGCATGGCGTGCACGGCTGAGGTGTTTTGGGCATTAAAGCGTACCCGCCAGATTTCCGGCACTTGGCCTGCGCACAGCTGGTGCAGCTGCGGCAAAAACTCGGCCGCCCAGTCTTCACTTTGCTGCAGAATCAGCGCCATCGCCTCCGCCAGCAGCGGGTTTTCCATCGCCCGCAAGCACTCGTGCGCAATAATCTGCGCCCGGATCGAGGTGATATTGGGTTTAAAGGCTTCAAACAGCAGGTGATTGTGGGTAAGGTTTTGCCGCGCCACGGTAAAGAGCTGCGGGTTGATTTCCCGTGCGGTGGCCAGCGCCGACAGATTATTCGCATCGTGATCATGGCTGACTAGCAGCCCCACCGCGCGCTCGATGCCAGCCGCTTTGAGCGAGGCGGCCTCTACGCCCAGCGCCTGGATAAATTCGGCAGGCGCCAGTTGCGCCTGCGGCTCTGGGTCTATCACCGTGACCGTGCAGCCCGCGCGCAGCAGCGAGCCATGCACGGCGGCGCCAAAGCGCCCGTAGCCGACAATCACCCAATGCCCCACCGGCGGGCTGGGCTCTTCCACAATCGGGTTGCCGGGAAAGTCGGCCAGAATATCGCATACCCGCGTCACTTGCGGCTGCTGCAGGCGGCGGCTGAATTTGCGCCCCACCGTTTGAAACAGATTGATCACCTTGTTGGCGCCAAACGAGGCCATATTGTCTGCCACCGATTGATTACGGCTGCGGCAAATCGACAGTAATTTCGGTCGTAATACATAAGCGCCAATCGCGATCGCCAGATTGGCCTCTTCGTTGCCGGTAATGGCCAAAATGCCTATGCACTGCGGGTGCTCAATGCCGGCGATTTTTAATATTTCCGGGTTGGCCGCATCGCCGGCGTAGCAGGGGGTATCAAAGCGAAAATCTGCCAGCGCAATCTCGTTTACCCGCTCTTCGCGCTGCTCGATGATCACAAAGCGGATATCCAGATCATCTAGTACCTTGCACAGCAGGCGGGCGGTCTGACCATAGCCGCAGATCAGGTAAAACGGCTCGGCCAATTGGCGCACTTTGCGGCGAAAGCGCGCCTGTGCAATCGCTTTGCGCAGCGTTTCATCGCGCATCAGCCCAAAGATCGAGCCAATCGCGTAGGCCCAGCCGGTCACCGCCAGATAAATGCAGCACAACACCCACAAGCGCTGCTGATAAGTAAACGGGTAGGGGATCTCGCCAAAGCCAATCGAGGTGGCGGTGTAGCTAATAAAGTAAAAAGCGTGGAAAAAATCGATGTGATAGGGCCGGCCCTGATCATCCACGCCGGGAATCAAAACCAGCCCCAGCACGGCAATGCCGTAAATCGCGATCAGCATCACGATGGGCGCACGCAAGCGCCGCAGCATTAAAAAGAAAATGCCATCCATGCCGTGCTAACCCACTTAGCGGCGATGTTGCAGCGTTTCGCCGATCAGCAACACCACCGACACCACATTGGCGGCCAGGGCACCAGCGGCCAGCGAGACCACCATTGAGGTCACACCCGGCGTCATGCCCGTACCGCTGACATATTCGGCATGGCCCCATACCAGCGCCGCCGTCACCAGCTGCAGATCGGCAACTAGGCTCGTGGCCAGATGCAGCGCGCCGACCTGAGTGCGGTCCCCAAACTTGAGCGCAGTGGCGATGAAATTAACCACAATCGCGGCAAATAGCTCAAACACATCATGCTGGTGCGGCACATCGATCTGCCCGAGCACAAAGCCGAAATTTAACGTGCAGGCCAGCAGGATAAAAAAACCGAAAATGACTTTTTCAATATTCATGGCAAGGCTCGCGCGGGGGTATGGCTGTGAAATGGCGGATTAGCGGGCTTAGCGCCCGATACTGCTATTGGTATGCATTGTGGCCGAGCCCTGACGGGAGTTCAACCTTGGCCACCAAAATCGTGAATTATCCACCCCTCGCGTGGATAAAGCGCGCCCGCGCTTGTGGATAGTGTTGCTAAGCCCTTGATCTGCCGGAAAAGTGCTAGATTGGTGCAAAATCGGGCAGTACGCCGTGATTTACTCACCCGCAGCGGGCATAGCGCATAGGGTAAGTTGTGGGCAACTAGGCTAAGCCGCTGAATCCAGAATGAAAAAGTTTGGTGATTAAAAAATAAGCAATTGGGCTGGATTGAGGATGCAGTCATGTTCATTCTGATCATCCACCGGCCGCGCTGGTGACTTTATTCCCGCCGCAAACTAAGCCGCGCCCAGCTTGCTGAGCAATTCATCCCCGCTAGACGGGGGCAGCTGCGGGCACAAGCTGTGGATGAGCCAGCTAATAGCTTGATCTGTTGGCATAAAATGCTTCTGACTAAAAAATGGGCAACGAAATCACTCTGCAGCAATTCATCCACGCCGGCCGGGCACAGGCAGGTGGGCAAGCTGTGGGTAGTTGGGCTAAGTGATTGATTGCTTGATGTTTAGTTGTGGCGCCTATTTTTTAATCAGTGTGCGTGATGTCGTACCAAGCCGACGCCGGCTGCTGTGAGGCTAGCTCGGCATCAGGGGGTTAAACACCAAGCCCTGCGTTTTATCCCCGCCTAGCGGGCACAGTTGCGGGCATAAGCTGTGGAGCAATGCGGTAAGTCGCTGATGTGGCAGCTTATCTTGATCTTGCTTAAATTTTAGGCGCTGAGTGTGGTCGCTGTGTTTTTGCCCAACAAGCGGCTGGATCTGGCCGGGTTAGGTTGTTTGGTGCGGATTTTAGGCGGTCGGAGAGTAGTGCATAGCATATGCCCTTGCTCAAGGCCGGTGGCAATGAGGGGAGTTTATCCCCGCCGTACACAAAAAGCGGGTATGCCAGCGTGGGCAAACTGTGGGTAAGCCGCTTAAACCTTTGTTTGGGAATAAAAAAAGCCCGCTGCCTAAATTTTGGTCAGCGGGCTGTGGGCTGGTCGTGCGGGTTCAGTCGCGAGGGCTTAGGCGAGGAAGGGGAAGAAACCGCTTAAACGCAGTAGCGACAAGCCGATCGCGCCCATCATCAGCGCAATCAGGCCATCCAGAATGCGCCAGGCCAGCGGTCGAGCGAACAGGGGGGCCAGCTTGCTGGCACCAAAGGCCAATGAGAAAAACCACAGGCAGGAAAAGCTCACCGCGCCCAGCAGAAACATTGGCTGATTGGCCGGCGCTTGCTGCGCGCCAATGCCGCCGACCAGCACCACTGTGTCGAGAATCGCATGCGGGTTCAGCAGCGAAAAGCCCAGTGCGGCCAAAATCACGCTCTTGGTGGTTTGCTGCTGCTCGGTTTGCGTATCCAGCTGCATCGCAGTGGGGCGAAAGGCTTTTTGCAAGGCGCCCCAGCCAAACCACCACACAAAAAGTGCGCCACCCAGCGCCATCCAGGCTTGCAGGCCCGGCAGCATTTGCAGCATTTTCCCCATGCCCAACATACCCGCGGCCATCAGTACGAAATCACACAGCACGCAGGTGATGGCGGCCACGAAAATATATTGCCGGGTAATTCCTTGGCGCAGCACAAAGGCATTCTGGGCGCCGATGGCCATGATCAGGCTGGCGCACAGGCCCATGCCTTGAAAAAACACACTGCTATTCATCATCTACACACATTGTTTGTTTGATCCAATTGGCATGATTGTGCGCAAGGGCGGGCCAAAGATGAAGAATATTTAAATTTCTTTGTTTACCATTAAAATAATTAAATATTAAGCCCAGCCGGAGCCGCTATGCAGTTTGATCACAAACAGACCGAAGCCTTGCTGGCAGTGATGGATAGCGGCAGCTTTGAGCAGGCCGCCGCCAAGCTGCATCTCACCCCGTCGGCAGTTTCGCAGCGGGTGCGTCAGCTGGAAACCGCGTTGGGTACGCCCTTGCTGGTGCGCTCGCGGCCCTGTCGGGCCACCTTGGCCGGGCAACAGCTGGTGCAATATTTGCGCCGCGCCCGTTTGCTGGAGCAAGATTTTCTGGCCGGGTTTTCTGGGGCCGCCTCGGCGACCTTGAGTGTGCCGCTGGCGGTGAATGCCGATACGCTCAGTACGTGGTTATTGCCCGCGATCAGTGATTTTTTGATCAGCGAGAATGTGCTGCTCAGCCTTACGGTGGACGATCAGGATCACACCCATGCCCTGATGCAGGAAGGGCAGGCCTTGGCCTGCGTGGCCTCCGAGCCGCAACCGATGCAAGGCTGCTTGGTGCATCCGCTGGGTATTTTGCGCTATCGCATGTTGGCCTCGCCGCAGTTTCATGCCCGCTGGTTTGCTGGCGGTTACAGCCGCGAAGCGGCGCGGCTGGCGCCGGTGATGGTGTTTAACCGCAAGGATGCGCTGCAAGCCGATTTTCTGCAGCAGCGCTTTGGCCTGCGCCCCGGGGCTTACCCTGAGCATCATGTGCCGGCGAGCGAGCCGTATCTGCAGGCGATTTTGTTGGGGCTAGGCTGCGGGATGGTGCCGCATCTGCAGGCCGATCCACTGATCGCGCGGGGTGAGCTGATTGATTTGGCGCCCGATCAGCCCACCGATGTGATGCTGCATTGGCATCACTGGAAAGTGCAATCCCCGCGGCTGGAACGGCTCACGCGGCGCCTGGTGGAAGTGGCGCAGCAGGTGTTGCTGCAAGCGCACTAATCAGCCTACCTTGCCCCCACTGGGTATAAGCTTCCAGACTAATATCAATCAGCGATAGCGGGCAATACCCGGCATATGCTGACGGTATGCTTGCATGGCTATGTCTTTATTTGCTAATGGTAATAATTCTCAAAAACTGTTGCAGATGAGAATCAAACTCGGTAATATTTGGGAATGATTCTCGATAACTCAAAAACAATGCTGGCCGTACTAGCGGCCCACGGGGTTTTGTTGTATGGCGCAGCCCACTGGCAGCGCCCACAGGCCGAGCCGCAGCCGGTGTTTTTGCAGGCGGTCCCCCTGCCGATGGGTCAGGAAGCCGCGCCAACCGAACCTAAACCCCCGGCACCTTTGCCCAAGCTGAAAGAAAAAATCCAGCAGGTGCGGCAAAAAGTGCAGGAAAAAATCGCCAAGCCCACCAAACCGGTAGTGAAGCAAGCCATGGCCGCCACGCCCGAGCGAGCCGCCACCCTTGAAGTTTCGGCCGCGAAAGAAGGCACGAAAGAGCTGAAAGAGCTGCCGGCGCCAGCGCCGAGTGAGCAAGCCAATACCGGTGCAGCCAGTGCGGGGCGTGAAGGCAAGGCCCGCGATGCCGAGCCGGTAGTGAGCGCTCCCAGTTTTCACGCCAATTATCTTAATAACCCCAAGCCGCCATATCCGCCGGCCTCGCGGGCGTTGGGTGAGCAAGGCCTGGTGCGCTTGAAAGTGGTAGTAAACCCAGACGGGCAGCCTAGCAAAGTGGAAGTCGATAAGAGTAGTGGTTTCCAGCGTCTGGATGCTGTGGCCGAAGCTACGGTCAAAAAATGGCGGTTTGTGCCGGCCAAACGGGGCGATGAAGCGGTGGTAGGTACCGTGATCGTGCCGATGAATTTTTCACTTGAGAAGTCGTAAGGATTGAAGCAATGGATTTATCGCTGGTATTGCACTCAGGCGACCCGATTTTGCAGTCGGTGTTTGGTCTGCTGATTTTGATGTCGGTTGTGAGCTGGGTGGTGATCGTGGCCCGCACGCGGCAGCTGTGGGTAATTAAGCGCCACCAAACCCAATTTATGCAGTCTTTCTGGGAAGCCAAAGACTGGCAGGAAGCCTTAAATCTGGCCAGCAAACATCCAGCGCCGGCGGCCAAACTGGCTTGGGCTGGCGCCGATGGCCTGCGTCACTATCGCGCGCATCAGGAAGGTGGCCTGGGCAAGGCGGTGTCGCTGGATGATTATCTGGTACGCAAACTGCGTACCCGCTTGGGGCAGGAAACCGCCACGCTGGAACGTGGTCTGACTTGGCTGGCAACGACTGGCTCGGTGGCGCCGTTTATTGGCTTGTTTGGCACCGTGTGGGGTATCTATCACGCGCTGGTCGGTATCGCGACTGCGGGCAATGCGTCATTGTCGACGGTGGCAGCGCCAATCGGTGAAGCGCTGGTGGCCACGGCAGCCGGTCTGGCTGTCGCGATTCCGGCGGTGATTGCCTACAACGCTTTCGTGCGCAGCAACCGCCGCTTTGGCCAAGAGCTGGATGGCTTTACCCATGATCTGCATGCCCAGTTGCTGACGGAGGGTGGTCATGGCGTTCGGTAGTTTTAATCAGCAAGACGCCGCGCCGATGGCCGAAATCAATACCACGCCGCTGGTGGATGTGATGCTGGTGCTGTTGGTGGTGTTTATCGTTACGGCGCCGGTCATGACGCATGCGGTGCGGGTGGAATTGCCCAAAGCCACTGCAGCGGTGGTTGAGCAAAACAAGCAACCGATCCGGCTGACGCTGCAGGCGGATGGCGGCCTGCTGGATGAACAGCAGTTGGTGGATCCGGCCAGCCTCGATGCACGTTTTGCGGCTGCCTTTGCCGCCGACCCGCTGACCGAAGTGCATTTATATGCCGACAAAACGGTGCAATACGAGCGGATTGCCCAAACCATGGCCGCCGCGCAACGCGCCGGTCTGACCCGCATCGGCCTGATGACCAGTGGTGAGCCTACGGCCGCCAGCGGTAAATAGCCATGCGCTCCTGTTCAAAGCGCTTGAACCGCGGTGAATCTGCCTGTCGGGGCTGGCTATGCGCTGAGTTTGACTTTGCTATCCCGGTCGATTGGCCAGGCGAGTAGGGGGCGGCTACGCCGTAAATCTCAGCGCTAGACCACTGACATGGCGGGTTCACCCCGCCATTGTCGTTTCTAGCGCTGCTGTTTTTTTCATCACCCGGAAGTGCTCTCTGCTTCCGTTTTATTCACTCTAACTACAACTCAAAATGACCATGAAAGACACGAAGAAAAAACCGGCGGGTATCCGCCATCTGGCCAAATATCCGGCCGCTGCGGCCCTGTTTGGCGTTGTTGCCGGTACTGCACATGCTGCTGAGGTTGAGCTGAAAACGGTTGAAGTTAAAGCCACCCAAGCCAGCCAAAATGGCACTGCTGATACCTATGTGGCGCCAACCGTGAGCGTGGGCCGCACCAAGCAAGAAGCCCGCGATGTACCGCAGTCGGTGACCAGTGTAACGAATCAGGTGATGCACGATCAGGATGCCAACACCCTGAAAGAAGCGCTGCGCAATGCCGTGGGTGTGACTTTTAATGCGGCCGAAGGCGGCGCCAGCGGCGATGGTATCCGTATCCGCGGCTTTGGTGCTTCCAATGATCTGTATCTGGATAACTTCCGCGATTCAGCGCAATACAACCGCGATACTTTTAACACCGATACGCTGGAAGTATTGCGTGGCCCAGCCTCCATGCTGTATGGCCGTGGCTCAACCGGCGGGATTGTTAATCAAGTTAGCAAAGCGCCATTCCGTGGCGATCTGAATCAGCTGAGCACGACCATTGGCACTGATAGCTTCTATCGTGCCGAAGGCGACTTTAACCGCGCTATCGGTGAAAGCTCTGCCGCACGTCTGACGGTCATGGGCCAGAAAGCGGGTAGCTTCCGCGAAGGCGCCGAGATGAATCGCTGGGGTTTCGCGCCTTCGGTGAAAATTGGCATCGGTGAGCCAACCGAAATCACGCTCTCTTACCTGCACTATCAAGAAGACAACGTGCCAGACTACGGCGTGCCGTACTATCGACAAGGACCGGGCGTTCGCACCGTACTCGATAAGAATGGCAAGCCAGTACAGCAGCCCGTGCCAAGTGAGTCATTGCATGGTACGAACAAGCCAATCGATCGCGTTGATACTTTCTATGGTCTGAAAGACTTTGATAGCGAGAAAACCCGTACCGATGTGCTGAGCGCGATTGTGCAGCATCAGCTGGCACCGAATATGGTGCTGAAAAACAGCACACGCTACGGCCAGTATGATCTCGATCTGCGCGCGAGCGCGCCAGGCCTCTCGTTTGCAAATCCAAATGAAGTCCTCAGCGATAGCACCAAAATTACTCGTGGTCGCAAGCTGCGTCAGCGTGAGCAGGAAATCCTCTCCAACGTAACGGATCTGCTGTGGGATTTTGAAACCGGCACCATTCGCCACAATGTACTGGCCGGTGTTGAGCTGACCCGTGAAACCCTGCTGAGCACAGGCCGTGCCCAACTTATGAATGGAACTGCCTCCAACTGCACCCTACCAAGCACCACGGTGGGTAACCCGGTGACTGGTGGCGTACCCAATTGCGCTGCGCCAGTGAAAACCGGTGAAGCTGAATCCACCGCCGACACCGTGGCCTTCTACTTCCAGGACATGATTGATCTGGATACCAAATGGAAGATCCTGCTGGGCGCTCGTTTTGACAACTTCAAAGCCCATACCGAAAACCGCGATGCAAACGGCGTGCAAACCAGCCGTCTGGGCCGTACCGACAATGTATGGAGCTGGCGTACCGGCCTGATCTACCAGCCAGATCAGCAGCAATCGTACTACCTGTCTTACGGTACCTCGTTCAACCCATCGGCTGAAGCCTACTCGACCGATCCACGCGGCGAGAAAACCGATCCAGAAAAGAACGCCAACTACGAGTTGGGCGGGAAATGGAATCTGTTTGATGGCGATTTAGCCCTGCGTGCTGCGCTGTTCCGCACGGTGAAAACCAACGAGCGGCAAACCGACATTGAAGTCGGCGTGCCCAAGCCTTTCCTGCTGTCTGGCAAACGCCATACCGACGGGGTTGAGCTGGAAGCCGCCGGTCGCCTGACGGATAAATGGCAAGTCTTTGCCGGTGTGGCACTGATGGATCCGGTAATTGATAAAGTGGCCGGTACAACGCCGAAATCACGCGAAGGCAATATGCCGGATAATGCGCCGCGTTATACCGGTAATGTCTGGACGACTTATCAAATCGATGGCAATTGGAAACTGGGCGGCGGCTTTAATGCCATGGGTAAACGCTATACCGGTACGGATAATGTGGTGTATCTGCCAAGTTATGTACGCTGGGATGCGATGGCCGAATGGTCTAACCGTGATCTGAGCGTACAGCTGAACGTGTACAACCTGTTTGATACCGATCACTATGAAGGTCTGTATGCTGGCTTTGCTGTGCCAGGTACCGGTCGCTCAGCGCGTGTGACTGTTGGGTATAAGTTCTAAGCCTATATAAATCAAGCGTTATCTAGGTATACATGCCTAGGTATGTTTGAATCACAGCCGGGAATGCGTGCATTCCCGGTCTGTTTTTCTGAATGTCTGCCGCGCGCGCGGGCCTTGAGAAAAACAGTTTAAAAATTGGAGAATCATCATGTTGCTGCATATTCCGCAAGTCCTCACCGCCGAGCAGGTGCGCCATTGTCGCCAGTTGCTGGACAACGCCGCCTGGCTGGATGGCCGGATCACGGCGGGTAGCCAGTCGGCCAAGGTAAAAAACAATGAACAATTGCCTAATGACGAGCCGGCCGCCGAGGCTGTGCGGGCGATTATTCTGGCGGCGCTGGAAAAAAACGAGCTGTTTTTCTCGGCTGCCTTGCCCAAGCGGATTTTCCCACCGCTGTTTAACCGCTATGGCGAGGGCATGAGTTTTGGCATGCACGTGGATAACGCCATGCGCCGTATGACGCTCACCGGCGAATGGGTGCGCTCGGATTTATCGGCTACGCTGTTTTTTAGCGAGCCGGAAGAATACGATGGCGGCGAGCTGGTGATTGAAGACACCTATGGCCTGCACGAAGTGAAACTGGCTGCCGGCGATATGGTGCTTTATCCATCCAGTAGCTTGCACCGGGTGGAGCCGATTACGCGCGGCCAGCGGGTGGCCTCATTCATGTGGATGCAAAGCATGATCCGCGATCAGGGCGAGCGCGGCTTGCTGTTTGAGCTCGATACCCACATCCGGCAATTGCGGCTGGAGCAGGGGGATAACGCCACCGCCATCGGCCTTACGGGCGTGTATCACAATCTGTTGCGCAAATGGGGTGAGATCTAGGCGCTTGGCGCCCACTTAAACTTGAAGACGGGAACTTCTGCAACAATATCCACTCCGTCTTCGTTTAATTGAATATCCCGTATGGAAATCTTTATTCTGCTGGGCCTGATTGTCCTGAATGGCCTGTTTGCGATGTCCGAAATCGCGCTGGTCACCGCGCGCAAGGCGCGGCTGAGCAAACTGGCAGAAGGCGGTAATCGCGGCGCAGCAGTCGCGCTCGAGCTGGGCGCAGACCCTACCAAATTCATGTCCACCGTGCAGATCGGCATTACTTCGATTGGCGTCCTGAGTGGTATTGTCGGTGAATCGGTCCTGGCGGCACCGTTTGCCGATTGGCTGATGACCTTTGGCGTGCCGGAGCATCTGGCCGACAACAGCGCCACCATCTGCGTGGTAGTCTCGGTGACGTATTTCTCGATTATCTTGGGCGAACTGGTGCCCAAGCGCTTGGGCCAGCTCAACCCCGAAGCCATCGCCTGCCTGGTGTCGCGCCCACTGCGCGGTTTGGCCCTGATTACCCGGCCGTTTGTGCGGCTGCTGTCTTTCTCGACTACCAGTGTGTTGAAAATCCTCGGCGCTGATCAGCAGGGCGGGCAAGCGGTGACCCAAGATGAAATCGATGCCGTGCTGGTGGAGGGCTCGCAAGCCGGCGTAATTGAAGCGCATGAGCATGAAATGGTGCGCAATGTATTGCGGCTGGATGATCGGATGGTGACGTCGCTGATGATCCCGCGCGGCGATATGGTGTTTCTGGATCTGGCCGACCCGCTGGAAGACAACCTCGCCAAAGTGGCGCAAGCCGATTATTCGCGCTTTCCGGTGTGCCGCGGTGGGCTGGAGCAATTGCTGGGGGTGCTCTCTACCCGCGAAATCCTGAAAAAAGTATTGCATGGCGAAGCGGTAGATCTATCGGCGCAGCTCAAACCCTGCGTGTTCGTGCCGGAAACGCTAACGGGCCTGGAACTCTTGGCGCAAATGCGCTCCTCGGGCGTGGAAATGGTATTTCTGGTGGATGAATATGGCGAATTGCAAGGGCTGGTGACCTTGCAGGACGTACTGGAAGTCCTGACTGGCGAATTTACCCCAGCCAATCTGGAAGACGCGTGGGCAGTACAGCGCGCCGACGGCTCATGGCTGCTCGATGGCCTGATCCCGCTGCCCGAATTGAAAGATCGCCTGCAACTGGCCAGCGTGCCGGATGAAGACAAAAATAGCTACCACACCCTGAGCGGGATGTTAATGCTGCTCTTGGGCCGTTTGCCGCGTACCGGCGATATTGCGCAGTGGGCAGATTGGTCGCTCGAAGTGGTCGATATGGATGGGCATCGGGTGGATAAAGTCTTGGCGAGCCAAATTCCGCTGGCCGAGCGACTGGATCACAACGGTTAATCTCATCGCCTTTCAAACCTCCGCTGGCAGAGGTTTCAGGCTGCGGCCAAAGTGGAAGCGCAATCTTCATCAAGTCTTGGCAAAGCCGAGCCTAGGAAATATGGCTGTGCCCTGCAGCCTTGATGTTCTACACCCGCCCCCTCCTTGCGGGGAGCCTCACTGCGCGAGCGGGGCTTGTAATCAATAAAAAACCTCCGCTTGCGGAGGTTTTTTATTGGGTATTGGCCGCCAGCGCAGGCAGAGCCAAAGCCGCCTGCTAAGATGAGCTGGGGGTTGGCGCGCTGAGTTGGCAGGGTGGCGCAGGCGGGCTTGATGTGGCGCAAATCCCCTGCAATGACAGGAATTTCCTCAATAGTATTCCGGCCGTAAATCCTTACAATGGCGGCATCAAAACAAGGATAAAAATCATGCAAATCACCGTAGTGAAACACCCGCTGGTGCAGCACAAGCTGGCCCTATTGCGGGAAGCCGATGTCTCGACCAATAAATTCCGGCTGCTGACCGAAGAGCTGGCCCGTTTGCTGGCCTATGAAGCCACGCGTGAGCTGGCGCTGGAAGACGTCACGATTCAAGGCTGGTGTGGCGACGTGCAGGTGAAAAAGATCAAGGGCAAAAAACTGACCGTGGTGCCGATTTTGCGGGCCGGTCTGGGCATGCTCAATGGGGTGCTCGATCTGGTGCCTTCGGCCAAGATCAGCGTGGTGGGTCTGGCGCGTGATGAAGAAACCCTGCAACCGGTGCCGTATTTCGAAAAATTTGTCGGTAGCCTTGACGATCGCTTGGCGCTGATTATCGATCCGATGCTGGCCACAGGTGGCTCGCTGGTGGCGACCATCGATATGCTTAAGCGCAAAGGCTGCAAAGAGATTATTGCGGTAGTGATGGTAGCGGCACCAGAAGGCGTGAAGCTGGTGAATGAAGCTCACCCCGATGTGCAGATTGTGGCGGCCTCGCTGGATTCGCATCTGAATGAGCAAGGCTACATTATTCCGGGGCTGGGTGATGCCGGCGATAAAATCTTCGGCACCATCAACAAGGACTGAGCATGTTCGCCCAACTCAAACAATTTATCTCCGGCGCGCAAATTCTGTTTGTGGCCTTCGGCGCGCTGGTGCTGGTGCCATTGCTCACCGGCCTCAATCCGGCCATGGCCCTGCTGGGGGCTGGCGTTGGCACCTTGATGTTCCAATTTCTTACCCGCCGGGAAGTGCCGATTTTCTTGGGTTCTTCGTTTGCTTTTATTGGCCCCATCATCTTTTCGATGCAAACCTGGGGGCAGGGCGCGACGCAGTTCGGGCTGTTTTTCGCCGGTTTTATGTATTTCGTGGTGGCGGGGCTGATTCGCTGGCGCGGCATGGGCTTTATTCATAAATTGCTGCCGCCGGTGGTGATTGGCCCGGTGATTATGGTAATTGGTTTGTCCGTGGCGGTGGCTGCTTCGGGCATGGCCATGGGGCAGGGCGGCGGTAAACAGCTGGTGCCGTATGCGACCTCACTGCTGTTGGCGGCGATTTCGCTGGCGACGACGATTGTAGTGTCGGTATTTGCCGGCGGTATGCTGCGACTGGTGCCGATTCTGTCGGGTGTGGTGGTGGGTTATATCGCCGCTTGCTTCATGGGCGTGGTGAATTTCGAGCAGATCATCAATGCACCCTGGTTTGCCATGCCGCATTTTGTTTCGCCCGAGGTGAATTGGGCCGCGGCGCTGTTTATGCTGCCGGTAGCAATTGCCCCGTGTATCGAGCACATTGGCGGTGTGATGGCGCTGGGTAAAGTCACCGGCACTGATTACACCCAATCACCCGGTTTGCATCGCACCCTGAGTGGCGACGGCGCAGGGGTGTGTTTTGCCGGCCTGATCGGCGGCCCGCCGATTACCACGTATGCCGAAGTCACCGGTGCGCTGATGATTACCCGCAATTTCAATCCGGTAATCATGACCTATGCCGCGGTGCTGGCGGTGATTCTGGCCTTCTTTGGCAAATTTAATGCGGTGCTGACGTCGATTCCGCTGCCGGTGATGGGCGGGATTATGGTGCTGCTGTTTGGCACCATCGCTTCAATTGGCCTCAAAACCCTGATCGACGCCAAAGTGAACCTGATGGCACCACGTAATCTGGTGATTGTGTCGGTGGTGCTGACCTGCGGGATTGGTGGTTTGATGGTGCAGGTGGGTAATTTCAGCCTGATCGGTGTGGGCTTGGTGAGTATTCTGGCCATGGTGCTCAATTTAGTGCTGCCGGCCGAAGTGCCGGAAGATCCGCAAGCTGAAATCTAAATCTGTTGGGTATAGCCCTGTGGCGCTTATTAGATAAGCGCTTGGGGTTGATACCCTGTGTGGTATCTGTGTGGCGGGCCCAGCCCGCCATTTTTTATGCCCGTGTGATTTGCCTACAGCCGCCCGGAGCGTCGGCTTTGCGCGCGCCAATGTGCACGCCGATGCGATCAGCTCGGCAGGGCAGCGGCGGCTTTGGTAGAATCACGGGTTAAATCTACTTTTGACTTTCCGAGTGCTATGAGCCAAGAACAAGCAGCGGCGACGCCGAGCAATTTCATTCGCCAAATCATTGATAGTGATCTCGCCAGTGGCAAGCATCAGGCCATCCAGACCCGTTTTCCGCCCGAGCCCAATGGCTATCTGCACATTGGTCACGCCAAATCGATCTGCCTGAATTTCGGCATTGCGCAGGATTATCAGGGGCGCTGCAATCTGCGCATGGATGACACCAATCCGGAAAAAGAAAACGACGAATACGCCAAAGCCATCGAAGCCGATGTGCGCTGGCTGGGTTTTGACTGGCATGGCAATGTGCGTCATACCTCGGATTATTTCCCGCAACTGCACGCCTTTGCCATCGAGCTGATCAAAGCTGGCAAAGCCTATGTGTGCGAGCTTAATGCCGAGCAAATGCGCGAATACCGTGGCGATTTTCAAAAGCCAGGTCGCAACAGCCCTTACCGTGATCGCTCGGTTGCAGAAAATCTCGATCTGTTTGAGCGCATGAAAAACGGCGAATTCGAAGACGGCAGCAAAACTCTGCGCCTGAAAATCGATATGAGCTCGCCGAACCTGAATTTGCGCGACCCAGTGTTCTACCGCATCAAACGCGCCACGCACATCAAAACCGGCGATCAGTGGTGCATCTACCCGATGTACGACTATTCGCATTGTATTTCCGATGCGCTGGAAGGCATTACGCACAGCCTGTGTACGCTGGAATTTGAAGACCATCGTCCGCTGTATGACTGGGTGCTGGACAATATTTCGATTGACTGCCATCCACAACAGATCGAGTTTTCGCGCCTCGAATTGCTGTATTCGATTACCTCGAAGCGCAAACTCAATCAGCTGGTAACCGAAGGGCTGGTTAATGGCTGGGATGACCCGCGCATGACCACCATCAGCGGTATGCGTCGTCGTGGTTACAGCCCGGCGGGTATTCGCCTGTTCGCGCAGCGCATCGGCGTGAGCAAAGGTGAAAACATCATCGACTTTTCCATTCTGGAAGGCGCAGTGCGCGAAACGCTGGAGGGCGAAAGCCCACGCGTGATTGCGGTGGTGAACCCGCTGAAAGTAACGCTGACGAATTTCGAGCCGGGCGTCACCGGTAGCCGCAGCGCGCCATTTCATCCGCATCACGAAGCAATGGGCGAGCGTGAAATCCCGATTGCACCGACGCTGTGGATCGAGCGTGATGATTTTGCCGAAGAGCCCCCGAAAGGCTGGCAACGCCTGACCTTGGGCGGCGAAGTGCGCCTGCGCTACTCCTACGTGATCAAGTGCGATGAAGTGGTGAAAGACGCCAACGGCGAAGTGATTGAGCTCAAATGTTCGATCGACCCGAATACCCTGGGCCAAAACCCAGAAGGTCGCAAAGTGAAAGGCGTGATCCACTGGATTTCGGCCGAGCACGCCATCGAGGCCGAAGTGCGCCTGTATGAGCGCCTGTTTACCGAGCCACGCCCGGATGCTGTGCGCGGTGAAGATGGCCAGTATGTCGATTTCAAGCAGTTTATTAATGCTGAATCATTGAAGACGGTTACGGCCTTTGTGGAGCCGTGCGTGCGTGATGCGGCCCCGGAAACCCGCTATCAGTTCGAGCGTTTGGGCTATTTTGTGACCGATCGCTATGATCATCAGCCGGGTGAAAAAGTGGTATTTAATCGCACCGTAACCCTGAAAGACAGCTGGGCGAAGTAAACCGCTGGTGTTTCCCTCAAGGCCGGGCAGCGTATCGCTGTCCGGCCTGTGTTTGCCATTGACCAAGGAGTAATGATGAACGTATTACGCGCTTCCCTGTTGGCCGCTTGTGTATGTGTGTCTAGTCTTGCCATGGCGGCTGAATCTGCCACAACCCCTGCCGTGGTCATTGCCAAAGGCAAACAGGGCCAGGCGCCGGTGCAGGTGGTGTATGACTATTTGCTCGATCGCGTCGCCAATGAATATGGCATCGGTGAATATCAGCGCTTGAATATCCAGCAGCAAAGCCCCAGCGCGGAAGAGTTTAATCAGGTGAATC
This sequence comes from uncultured Chitinibacter sp., assembly GCF_945957625.1. Classification (NCBI taxonomy): domain Bacteria; kingdom Pseudomonadati; phylum Pseudomonadota; class Betaproteobacteria; order Neisseriales; family Chitinibacteraceae; genus Chitinibacter; species uncultured Chitinibacter sp. Next base: position 69,665 of record NZ_CAMFLP010000011.1, on the reverse strand, counting down.
TGACCCTCACCAAAGAGGGCCTGCTGGATGATAGCGTGGCGACTCAGCGTTATCGCTTTGTGCTTAATTTCGAGCCGCAGGCCGGGGTGTGGCTGATTAATAGTGTGACCCAAGACTGGCAATGCCGCCGGGGCAATAAAAAGGCTTGGACGCAAAAACCCTGCCGCTAATCTCGCCACCCGGAGCTACGCATGACCGACCACGTTGAACGCGCGCCGACCGTGCGCCATTTGTTCCGTAATTTCTGGCGCATTGCCAAACCCTACTGGGTGTCGGAAGACAAATACTATGCCTGGGGGCTGCTGCTGGTGATCATCTGCCTATCTCTGGGCGTGGTGTTCATGAATGTGCAGTTTAATAAGTGGAACAACGAGTTTTACAACTCGCTGCAAGACTACAATCTGCCGGCGTTTAAAGCGGCATTGTGGAAGTTTGGCTATCTGGCTGCGGCTTATATCGTGATTGCCGTGCACGCGATCTGGTTTCAGCAAATGCTGGAAATTCGCTGGCGTAAATGGGCCACCGCCTATTTCACTCAGCGCTGGTTGCGTGACAACACCTTTTACCGCATGCAGCTGACCGACAAAAACACCGACAACCCGGATCAGCGGATTGCCGAAGACGTCGATCAGTTTATTTCCTATTCGCTGTCGCTCTCTTTGGGCTTATTGCGTGCGGTGGTGACGCTGGTGTCGTTCGTGGGCATCTTGTGGACGCTCTCTGGCCCCTTAAGCTTTATGCTGGGAAACACTCAGCTTACCATCCCAGGTTATATGGTATGGGTGGCGCTAGTGTATGCCGCAGTGGGTACGGGTATCACGTTGTGGCTGGGTTACCCATTGGTGGGGCTCAATTTTATGCAGCAGCGCTATGAAGCGGATTTTCGCTTTGGGCTGATCCGGGTGCGTGAAAATGCTGAATCTGTGGCCTTGTATCGCGGCGCGCAAGATGAAGAGCTGCGCCTGCGCCAGCGTTTTGTGCAGGTGGTGAGCAATTATTGGTCGCTGATGCGCATGAATAAGCGCCTTAGCTGGTTTACCTCTTTCTGGGGGCAGCTGGCGATTATTTTCCCGCTGATCGTGGCGGCGCCACGCTTTTTTGCCAAGGAAATCCCGCTGGGTGGGCTGATGCAGATTAACTCAGCGTTTGGCAAAGTGTATGACTCGTTGGAGTTCATCATCAGCAGCTTTTCTACCTTGGCCAAATGGAAAGCGGTGATTGATCGTTTAACCACCTTTGAGCACAGCATGGCTGCCGCCGAGCAATTGCCACGTTTGCAGCCAAGTGCGCAGGCTGCGGGTTTAAGCTTTCAGCAGCTGCGGGTGAGTAAGCCCGATGGTGAAGTCTTGCTCGACGATCTGGCGCTGACTTTGCAGCCGGGCGATAGCTTGTTAATCCGCGGTAAATCAGGCGCGGGCAAATCGACGCTTTTGCGTGCTATTGCGGGTATATGGCCCTATGCCCAAGGTAGTATTGGCCTGGCGAGCAATACCCGGGCCCTGTTTCTATCGCAAAAGCCCTATATGCCTTTAGGTACCCTCCGGGCGGCGCTGTTTTACCCGCAAGATGTCGGGCACGATGAGGTGCAGATCCGGCAGCTGCTAGCGCTGGCTGGCTTGACGCATTTGCTACCGCGGCTGGATGAAACCGATGCGTGGTCGCATGTATTAAGCCTAGGGGAGCAGCAAAGAATTGCGCTCCTGCGCGCGATTTTGCTCAAGCCAGATTATTTATTCCTCGATGAATCGACTTCAGCGCTGGATGCCGATGGCGAAGCGCAGCTGTATCAGGCGGTACGCGAAGCGATGCGGGCAGGAGTGATGATTAGCGTTGGCCATCGCACTGGGCTGGTGGAATATCACCAACAGGCGCTGGATTGTCTGGGCCAAGGGCGTTGGTCGCTGCAGCCCTTGTGAGTCAACGCCACTCGAATAAGCAAGTGCATTAATTAAATAAATGCCCGTTACCACGGGCCACTGAGAATACCATGCTGAAAAATGATACTTTCCTGCGCGCGCTTTTGCGTGAGCCTGTTGATTACACCCCCGTGTGGATGATGCGCCAAGCCGGTCGCTATTTGCCGGAATACTGCGCCACGCGCAAACAGGCAGGCTCTTTTTTGCAGCTGTGCAAAAACACCGAGCTCGCCACCGAAGTGACTTTGCAGCCGCTGGATCGTTTCCCGCTCGACGCCGCGATTTTGTTCTCGGATATTTTGACCGTTCCCGATGCGATGGGTTTGGGGCTGTACTTTGCCGAAGGTGAGGGCCCGAAATTTGAGCGCACGGTGCGCACCGACGACGACGTCGCCAAGCTGTTTGTGCCGGATGTGGGCACTGAGCTGAAATACGTGATGGATGCGGTGAGCTCGATTCGCAAGGGCTTGGATAACCGCGTACCGCTGATTGGTTTTAGCGGCAGCCCATACACCTTGGCTTGCTACATGATCGAAGGCGGCAGCTCAGATGATTATCGCAACATTAAAACCATGATGTATGCGCGTCCAGACCTGCTGCACCGTATCTTGGAGGTCAATACCCTCACGGTGATTGATTACCTTAATGCGCAAATCGCAGCGGGCGCGCAAGCGGTGCAGATTTTTGATAGCTGGGGTGGCTCGCTGCCATTTGGCAAATACCAAGAATTCTCGCTGCAATACATGGCCCGCATCGTGGCTGGCCTGAAACGCGAAAACGAAGGCCGCAAAGTGCCAGTCATTGTGTTTACCAAAGGCGGTGGCCAGTGGCTGGAAGACATCGCGGCAACGGGGTGTGACGCGATTGGTTTGGATTGGACCACCGACATCGGCCAAGCGCGCCGCCGCGTGGGCGATAAAGTGGCACTGCAGGGTAATTTTGACCCGGTGGCGCTGTTTGCACCGCCCGCGGCGATTGAGGCTGAGGTTAAGCGCATTCTGGATTGTTACGATGATGGCAGTGGGATTAAAACCGGCCATGTTTTCAATCTGGGGCATGGTATATCGCAATACACCAACCCTGAGCATGCCGCCGCTTTGGTGTCTGCCGTCCATCGTTTATCAGGTAAAAACTAACAAGCTTACAGATGGTCATTGATTTGTAATGTGTTGTTAGATCAATGACTTGGCTGGTTTTTCTCAGGTAATGGGGCGGGAACGCCAGCCAAGTTATGCACACTGTTTTGGCATGGTTTTTGTCCTTGTCAATAGGGGCGGAAAATAAAGTTGCAAAAGATTGACAAAATATAAGCTATTGAATTTTATATATATTTTGTATTAGCTTAATTTTTGTGCAACCTAAACATCATCAAGCCCCGATTGGGTTTTTTCTAGTTTTTAGCACTTAGTCCACAAAATTATCCACAGAAAATGTGAATAACCGTTTTAGGCGGATTTTGTCGTGGATATTACTAATGGGCAGGCCGCGCCAAGCATGCTTTTGCTGCGCTGCAGTGCCAAACCGCAAACCAAGGCCGCATGACTGAACTACTCGCCCAGGTGGCGCTGGATGTGCCACTGAACCGCGTTTTTGATTACAGCCTGGGACAGCATCAGGTCGTGGTCGGGCAACGGGTGATTGTGCCATTCGGCCCGCGGCAGCTATCGGGGATAGTGGTGGCGCTGGTGGCCAACGACGGCCAGTATGGGCAAAAGCTGCGCAGTATTCTGGCTGTGCGCGATGATTTGCCGGCTTTGCCCAGTAGCACCTTGGCGCTGTGTCAGTTTGTGGCTGATTACTATCATCATCCATTGGGCGCGGCGATTGCCAGTGCTTTGCCCACCGTGTTTCGCGCGGTACCTGCGTTTAAGCCTCCCGCACCGGCAGTGGTGTATTTTGCTGCCGATGTGCCACGGCTATTGGCGCAGCTTTCGAGCCGGGCCCACGCCCAAGTCCGCGTGGCCCAAGCCCTCGCGCAGCCGCATTCGGCCGCCGCCCTGCGGCGCGTGCACGCACAGGGCGTGGTGTGGGCCAAACGCTGGGCCGACGCGGGCTGGGTTACCGTAGCCGCCGAATCTACCCAGCTGGCCGCTGCGAGCTCCACTTTGCCGCTGAATGCCGGGCAGCAGGCCGCGGTCACGGCATTGAGCGCAGCACGCGGCTTTGCCGCCTTTTTGTTGTACGGCATTACCGGTAGTGGCAAGACCGAGGTCTACCTGCAAACCATCGACGCCGTGTTGGCGCGCGGCCAGCAGGCGCTGGTGCTGATTCCGGAAATCAACCTAACCCCACAACTAGAAGGGCGGTTTCGGGCGCGTTTTCCTGGCGTGCAGATGGCCAGCTTGCATAGCGGGCTTAATGACACTGAGCGCGCATGTAACTGGCTGGCTGCGCTGCGTGGTGAAGCGCAAATTGTGCTGGGTACGCGCCTAGCGGTCTTTACCCCCATGCCCAAGCTCGGGCTGATTGTGATCGATGAAGAGCACGATCCTTCATTCAAACAACAAGAGGGTCTGCGCTATTCTGCGCGCGATGTGGCGGTGTATCGGGCGCGGCAGGCGCAGGTGCCGATTGTGTTGGGCAGCGCAACCCCAAGCATCGAAACTTGGGCCAATGCCCGCGCCGGGCGATATACCACGCTGGCCCTGCCGGAGCGGGCGGTGCCGGGTGCGGTTTTGCCCAAAATTACGCTGTTGCCTGTCAAAAAAGCTGGCTTGATCGATGGCCTGAATCGCATGGCGTTGGCCGCGATGCATGCGGCATTGGCGCGCGATGAGCAGGTGTTGGTGTTTATCAATCGGCGTGGGTATTCGCCGGTGATGCAGTGTGGGGAATGTGGCTGGATGGCGGCCTGCCCGCATTGTTCGGCGCGCTTGGTGCTGCATTTGCGCGATCGGCGCTTGCGCTGCCATCACTGCGGGCACGAAGCGCAGATTGATGCCAGCTGCCCGGATTGTGGCAATCAGGATCTCAAACCAGTCGGGCAGGGTACGCAGCGGCTGGAAGACGCCTTGGCGGTGCATTTTCCGGGTAAACGGATTTTGCGGATTGATCGCGATAGCACTCGCCGCAAAGGTGAGCTGGATGCGGTGTTGGCGCAAGTGCATGCCGGCGAGGCCGATATCTTAATCGGCACGCAAATGCTGGCCAAAGGGCATGATTTTGCCCGGCTAAATTTGGTGGTGGTGCTCAATGCCGATACAGGCTTATATAGCGTTGATTTTCGCGCGGAAGAGCGATTATTTGCGCTACTCACCCAAGTGGCTGGGCGGGCTGGCCGGCGCGAAACGCCGGGCGAAGTGATGATCCAGACCGCGTTTGCCGATCACCCGTTTTACCATCAATTGCTCGGGCGGGATTACGCGCCCTTTGCTGAGCGCACCTGGCGCGAGCGGCAAGAGTTAGCCTTACCACCGGCCGCTGCCTGGGTGCTATTTCGGGCCGAAGCCCCGCAAGCAGAAGAAGCACTGGCGCTCTTGCAGCAAATTCGCGCCTGCTTTGCGGGTTTGCCGGCGCCGCAGTTAGATGGCCTCACTCTGAATCAGCCGGTACTGGCCACCATGGTGAAAAAGGCCGGAGTGGAGCGTGCGCAATGGCTGCTGAGCGCCGCAAATAAAAATCAGCTACAGCGCGCTTTGCATCAGGCCATGCCTTTTGTTGAGGCGATTAAAACTGCGCGGGCGCGCTGGATTGTGGATGTCGATCCACTAGATGTGTAGGGGTATTGCCTGCTGGCTTATTTTATATAGGCTCTACAGCAATATACCCCTACTTCTGGCCGGCCTTGCGATCCAACTCACGTAAGAATGCCAGCTTCTCGGCGATTTTGCTTTCCAGCCCTCGCTCGACCGGTTGATACCAGCCCGGCTCGGCGATGCCATCCGGGAAATATTGTTCCCCCGCGGCATAGGCATGCGGCTCATCGTGGGCATAACGATAGGCATGGCCATAGCCCAGCTCTTTCATCAGCTTGGTGGGGGCATTTCGTAGGTGCACCGGCACCTCGCGGCTGCGATCCTGCTTCACAAAAGCCATGGCCTGTTTATAGGCCAGATAGCCGGCATTACTCTTTGGCGCCGCCGCCAGATACAGCACCGCCTGCGCTAGCGCCAGTTCGCCCTCGGGCGAACCTAGGCGCTCAAAGGTGGTGGCGGCATCGTTGGCAATTTGCAAGGCGCGCGGATCGGCCAAACCAATGTCTTCCCACGCCATGCGCACAATCCGCCGCGCTAGATAGCGCGCATCCACGCCGCCATCGAGCATGCGGCAAAACCAATACAGTGCCGCATCGGGATGCGAGCCGCGCACCGATTTATGCAGGGCGGAAATCTGGTCGTAAAACTGATCGCCGCCTTTATCAAAGCGGCGCATCGCGCTACTGAGGGCGTTGCGAATAAACTCGCCATCGACGGCCGTGGTACCCGCCGCCTGGGCGGCGGCCTGGCATTGCTGCAGTAAATTCAACAAGCGGCGCGCATCGCCATCTGCATAGGTGATCAGTTGCTCGATGGCATCCTCGGCCAAATTTAAGTCGCTCAGTGCTTCGCTGTGCGCTCGAGCAATCAGCTTGCGCAGTTCGGCCGAGCTAAGTGCTTGCAGCACATACACCTGCGCGCGGGATAACAGTGCGGAATTCACCTCGAAAGACGGATTTTCGGTGGTGGCGCCAATCAGCGTAATCAGCCCGGATTCGGCGTAAGGCAGTAAGGCATCTTGCTGCGATTTATTAAAGCGATGAATCTCGTCAACAAACAAAATGGTGGGCTTACCCAGCTGCAGATTCAGCTCGGCTTGCTCCATGGCGGCACGGATGTCCTTCACCCCGGAAAATACCGCGCTCAGCGCAATAAATTCGCAGGCAAAGGCCGTGGCGGTTAAGCGTGCCAGCGTGGTTTTACCTACGCCGGGCGGCCCCCACAAAATCATTGAATGCGGCCGGCCAGATTCAAAAGCGAGTCGCAAAGGCTTGCCCGGCCCCAGCAAGTGGCTTTGCCCGATCACTTCGCTGATGTTTTGTGGGCGTAATAGCTCAGCTAGTGGCGCACTAGGCGGCGCTGAAAATAAATCACTCATATCCGATTGATCTGCTGCTTATTCACGGATGATATCGGTGCCCGCGGGGGGGGTAAATGTAAATTGCGCTGGATTGAGGCCGCCATTGCGCTGAATTTGTTGCAAGCTGATGGTGGTGGTTTGATTGAAGTGATCATCCAGCTCCATCCGCTCAAGCTGGCCTTTGACCATGCCCAGCCGAATCTGTGCAAAACTGCCATCCTTGCTTTTGGGGGTGAGCGCAACCCACTCGGCACCACCACGGGTTGGTAAATTTTGCAGTTGATAGCTGGCGGCCAGGTTATTGCTGCCGGTGAGAATCGCCGCAGGGCTGGCATCCAGTGCTTTGCCAATTGGTTTGATGGTGACTTGCGCCAAATCGACATCATACAGCCACACCGATTGACCATTGCTGATGATGTCCTGCTGGTATGGCTTGCTGTAACTCCACTTGAATTTACCCGGGCGCTGCAGGGCAAACTGGCCGCTGGATTGTTCTTGTTTACCATTTTTATTGCGCACCACCTGATTAAAACTGGCAGCAAGCGTTTTCGTGTCCGCGAGGTATTTTTGCAGATCGCTAATATTGTCAGCGAAAGCGGGTTGAAGTATTAATGCGGCGCTGAGGGCAAGCAAACTAAGGCGCATAGAGCCTCCAAAAAACGGATAGAGCAGTTGTGACATAAAAAAAGCCCCGCAGTGCGGGGCCTTTGGCATAGCAGGCTAAAAATTATTTAGCTTGTACGGTCTCAACGGTAACACCGTTCACTTCGATTTCAACGCGGCGATCGTTAGCCAGGCACTCGATCAGTTTAGCGCGAGTTTTCTTGGTGTTTTTGATCTCGTCGCAAGCGTTGCCAGTCACTGGGTTAGCTTTACCGCGACCTTCAACTTTCAGAGCCGCTTCTGGAGCACCTTTCGATACCAGGTAAGCTTTCACAGCTTCAGCACGACGCTCAGACAGCGCTTGGTTGTATTTGTCAGAACCCAGACGGTCAGTGTAACCAACGATTACAGCAGAGCCATCTTTTGGATCCAGATCTTTCACTTCGCCTACCAGTTTGTCCAGCGCGTCTTTACCAGCTGGAGTCAGGGTAGCTTTGTCGAAGGCGAACAGAGTGTCAGCTTTCAGAGTGAACTGTTTCTTAACTGCAACAGGAGCTGGTTTTGGTGCAACTGGAGTTGGAGTTGGCGCAGGAGCAGCAACTGTTGGCTCAACATAACCTGGGCAGCCTTTTACAGTTTTTGCTTTTTCAGCAGTCCAAGAACCGGTTTGCCAGCACTCACCCTTGTTGTTTTTAACCACGCCTTCTGGATTGGCTTCAGATTTAGTTTGGCTGTTGGTCACATAAGCGTCGGTTGCAGCTTGAGCGCCGAATGAAGCAAAGGCAGCAACGATGGCCAGTGAAGCGATAGATTGCTTGATCATGAGTGGTTCTCCGTTTGTAAAGCTCAAATTTGTAATTTAGTAAGGCCTATGTGGGCTTTTGGCCGGTTATAGACTACACCGTCGAAATTTAGCAGTATCGAAGTACTTATTCAAAATAAATATTCACAACGCTTCAGGCTGTGTGGCTTTGCCACCGAATCCAAGGTTGCTTGTTTCTGCTTGATTTCAGATAAATGTCATTTTAGTGGTTTCGCATTGTTTACGCCAAGGGTATTTCTGTAAACAAATGCACAATTTCCTTACATCTACAGCCTTTTTGGTCGTGTCGCGGGGCTGTGATAGAATCAGCTAGCAAAAACTATTCAGCGCCAGCTCTTACTGCAGCAGTGTCAAGCTGCAGGGGGCGTAAGCCCGCATACCTTTTGCACCATTTATCTTGATCACCTATTGAAGTTGCCACTTACGAATGTCAGAACAATTTAGCTTCGCGAAAGAAACGATTCCGGTTAGCCTCGAAGAGGAAATGCGGCATTCCTATCTCGACTATGCGATGAGCGTCATCGTAGGCCGGGCACTTCCCGATGTGCGGGATGGTTTGAAGCCCGTTCATCGGCGGATTTTGTTCGCGATGCACGAAAGCAGCAATGTCTGGAATCGCCCCTACGTTAAATGCGCTCGGGTGATCGGGGATGTGCTGGGTAAATATCACCCGCATGGCGACTTCGCTGCGTACGAAGCCTTGGTGCGGATGGCGCAGGATTTCTCGCTGCGCTACACACTGATTGATGGCCAGGGTAACTTTGGTTCGATCGATGGTGACCGCGCCGCAGCCTACCGCTACACCGAGTGTCGGCTTGAAAAAGTATCGAGCGAGTTGCTAGCTGATATCGACAAAGAAACGGTCGATTTCACGCCCAACTATGATGAAAAAGAGCTCGAGCCTACCGTCCTGCCAACCCGCATTCCAAACCTGCTAGTCAATGGCTCGTCCGGTATTGCCGTAGGTATGGCGACCAATATTCCGCCGCACAATCTTAGCGAAGTGATCGATGCCAGTTTGGCCTTGCTGGCTAATCCTGAGCTCAGCATTGATGAGCTGATTGATTTCGTTCCGGCGCCTGATTTCCCGACTGCTGGGATTATTTATGGTGTGGCGGGGGTGCGCGAAGGCTATCGTACTGGCCGTGGCCGTGTGGTGATGCGCGCCCGTACGCACATCGAAGACTGCGGTAAAAACAGCGACCGTCAAGCCATCATCGTGGATGAGCTGCCATATCAAGTGAACAAAGCCCGCCTGCTCGAGCGAATTGCCGAGCTGGTGCGGGAAAAAACGCTGGAAGGGATTTCAGATCTGCGCGATGAATCGGATAAATCCGGTATGCGCGTCGTAATTGAGCTTAAACGCGGTGAAGTTGCCGATGTGGTGCTCAATAACCTCTTTAAGCACACTCAGCTGCAGGATAGCTTTGGTATCAATATGGTGGCGCTGGTGGATGGCCAGCCACGCTTGTTGAATCTGAAGCAGGTGCTGGAATGCTTCCTCAAGCACCGCCGCGAAGTGGTGACGCGTCGCACGGTATTCGAGCTGCGCAAAGCGCGTGAGCGTGGCCATGTGCTCGAAGGCTTGGCCGTTGCGCTGTCTAACGTTGATGAAATGATCGCGCTGATCAAAGCCGCCGCAACCCCACCGGAAGCCAAAATCGCCTTGATGAATCGCGAATGGCGTTCCGCCTTGGTGGAAGACATGCTCTCGCGCACCGACATCAACGCTTCACGCCCGGATGGCTTGAGTGCCGACTTTGGTTTGACCGCCACCGGCTATCGCCTCTCGGATGTGCAGGCGCAAGAAATTCTGCAAATGCGATTGCAGCGCCTGACTGGCCTTGAGCAAGACAAAATCGTTGGTGAATATAAAGAAGTCATGGATAAGATCCTCGACTTGCTGGATATCCTGGCACGCACCGAGCGTGTCACCGCCATCATTGAGGGCGAATTAAGCGAAATCAAAGCTGGATATGGCGATGCGCGTAAATCAGAAATCATCGCTCATGGTGAAGATTTGTGCCTGGAAGACCTGATTACACCGCAAGACATGGTGGTTACGCTAACCCACGGTGGCTATATGAAAGCCACGCCAGCAGAAGAGTATCGGGCGCAGAAACGTGGCGGGCGCGGTAAGCAGGCGGCGGCCACCAAAGATGATGACTTCATTGATAGTCTCTTTGTCGCCAATACCCATGACTACATCCTGTGCTTTAGCTCGCGCGGCCGCGTGTATTGGCTGAAGGTGTATGAACTGCCACAAGGCGGTCGCACTAGCCGTGGCAAACCGATCATTAATCTGTTGCCGCTGGAAGACGATGAGAAAATCAACGCCATCCTGCCGATCAAGGATTTTAGCGAAGACAAATACGTCTTCATGGCTACGGCGGACGGCACAGTGAAGAAAACGCCATTGGCCGATTTCTCTCGCCCAATGAAGCGCGGCATTATTGCGATCAATCTGGAAGAAGGTAATTATCTGGTCGGCGTAGCGCTAACCCGTGGCGCGGGTGGGGCTGTCATTGATGATGAGGCCGCTGACGACGATGCGGTACTGGATGACGATAACCAAGACGAAAGCGTGGAAAGCTTGAGCATCGACGATGATCAAGTGATGCTGTTCTCGGATGCGGGTAAATCGGTCCGCTTTAGCCAGAGTAAAGTACGCCCGATGGGTCGTAATTCCAAAGGCGTGCGTGGCATGAAGCTGGGTGACGAGCAGAAAGTGATTTCTCTGCTGGTGGCCAATTCAGATCAGCAAATGGTACTTACCGCCAGCAACGGCGGTTATGGCAAACGTACGCCGGTAGGCGATTTCCGTCTGTCTGGTCGCGGCACCCAAGGGGTGATCGCGATGGATCTCACCGACAAAACCGGCCTGAAGCTGGTTGCGGCGAGCTTGGTCGATGAAACCGATGACGTGATGCTGATTACCACCGGCGGCGTGCTGATCCGCACCAAAGTGGCGGAAATCCGCGAAACCGGCCGTTCGGCCCAAGGTGTGCGGCTGATTAATCTGGATGATGGCGAGCAATTGTCGGGTCTGGAAAAAGTCTGCGAGCCGGATGATGACGGCGACGAGCTGCCACTGGACGGCGAAGCGCCGACTGCAGGTGCTGACGAGGCACCAGCCAGCGGCGAGTAATCTGATCGGCCGCCTCGCAGGCGGCGCTAACAAGGGGTGGTGATGAACGATTTGTGGTTACCCGTAGCAAATCCGGCTTTCTTTGCGCAAGTCGGCCCCTGGTTTATGGCGCTGCCGCATTGCAAAACCTTGGGGCTGGAGCTGGTGGCGGCCGAAAAGGGCAAAGTCACGCTCAAATTGCCTTTCAAGCCCGAACTGATCGGCAACCCGGAAACGCGCGTCTTGCATGGTGGGGTGGTTACTTCGCTAATCGACACCAGTAGCGGTGTGGCTCTGTATACCTTGCTGATGCAACCAGAAGCTGCCGCGACACTGGATTTGCGCATCGATTATCTGCGCCCGGCCAAGCCGGATCTACCGCTGTATTGCACGGCAGAATGTTATCGCCTGACCGAATCGGTGGCCTTTACCCGGGCTACGGCTTATCAGGATGATCCGACCAAGCCGGTGGCACACAGCGTGGCGACCTTTGCGCGAACTTCATCACCAACAGACAACTAGGGGGGGTATCGTGTCCTGCGATAATCTGGAAAAGGCGTTGGAGCAGATACCCTATGCCAAATTGCTGGGGGTGCAAGTCAGCCTGCAAGAGGGGCAGCCCCAGTTTTACCTACCCTATGCCGAGCACAATATCGGCAATATCTTGTTGCCGGCGCTGCATGGCGGTGTGATTGGCGGCTTTCTGGAAAACGCCGCCGTGCTGCACTTGATGTGGGCGCGCGAATCGGCCGGTATTCCGCGGATTGTGGATTTCTCGATTGATTTTCTCCGCTCTGGCAAACCGCTGGATCTCTATGGCCAGTGCGAGATCGTGCGTCAAGGCAAGCGCGTTGCCAATGTGCTGATGACTGCTTGGCAAGATGATCGCAGCAAACCCGTGGCGATGGCGCGGGCCCATTTTCTGTTAAATTAAAGCCGGTGGCGCCGGCTGGCGCCACGGCGGTTTCCCCACCTTGATGTAGAGAATTTCCGATGACGCAAGTATTTAATTTTTCTTCGGGTCCTGCTGTATTACCGGCAGACGTGTTGCGCCAAGTGCAGGCAGAATTGCTCGACTGGCATGGCTCGGGGATGAGCGTGATGGAAATGAGCCACCGCGGCCCTGAATTTGGGCAAATCTTGGCCGAAGCCGAAGCCGATTTGCGCACCTTGCTGAATATCCCGGCCAATTACAAAGTGCTGTTTTTGCAGGGTGGAGCGCATTTGCAGTTTGCGATGCTGCCATTTAACTTTGCCCCAGCAGGCAGTACGGTTGATTTTGTGAATACCGGGCATTGGTCCAAAGTCGCGATCAAAGAAGTGAGCCGCTACGCGCAGGTGAATATCGCTGCCAGCAGCGAAGATCGTAATTTTAGTTATGTGCCGGCTGAAGACTCTTGGCAGCGCAGCCCGAATGCAGCGTTTTTGCATTATTGCAGCAACGAAACCATCGGCGGCGTGGAGTTTAATTTCATACCCAAAGCCAATGGCGTACCGCTGATTTGCGATATGTCGTCCAATATTCTGTCGCGCCCAGTCGATGTCAGCCAGTTCGGTATGATTTACGCCGGCGCGCAAAAAAACATGGGCCCATCCGGGGTGGCGGTGAGCATCGTGCGCGAAGACCTGCTGGGTAAAGCCCGGCCGGAAACCCCAACCATGCTCAATTACACCACCTTTGCCGACAATGGCTCGATGTATAACACCCCGCCTTCATTCGGTATTTATGTGGCAGGCTTGGTTTACAAGCACGTGCTGGCCCAAGGTGGCTTGGCGGCGATGGAAGCGCAAAACATTGCCAAGGCCAATATCGTGTATGCCGCGATCGATGCCTCGGCCGGTTTCTATCGTTGCCCAACCGCATTGGCAGATCGCTCGAGAATGAATATTCCGTTCACGCTGGCTGATAGCCAGCTCGATGCGGCTTTCCTGCAAGGCGCCGAAGAGCGGCATTTGTTGCAGTTGAAAGGCCATCGCTCGGTGGGCGGCATGCGCGCCTCGATTTATAACGCGATGCCGGTCGCTGGTTGTCAGGCGCTGGCCGACTATATGCGTGAATTCGCACAACAACACGGCTGATTCAAATCAAGGAGCAAGCATGGCTGGTCAAGGCTCGGGTGGTAATGTAATTGCTGCGCTCTGCAGTTTCTTTATTCCTGGCTTGGGCCAATTGCTCCAAGGCCGTTTGCTGAAAGCGGCGCTGATGTTTGTACTGGCTGGCGCCTTGTGGTTCATTCTGCTGGGCTGGGTGGTGCACCTGTGGTCCATTCTGGATGCGGCAAAATTTAATCCGGGTAATAACTGATGTCTGATGAGCAACTGAATTTATTAAAAGAACACCGTGATGCAATTGATGCGCTGGATGCGCAAATTCTGCAGCTGATCAATCAGCGCGCGCAGCATGCCCACCAGATTGGGGTTATCAAAGGCGGCGGCATTATTTATCGCCCTGAGCGCGAAGCGCAGGTACTAACCCGTATAAAGGAAATCAACCAAGGCCCGCTCTCCGGTGAGGCAGTGGCGCGCTTGTTTCGCGAGATTATGTCGGCCTGCCTTGCGCTGGAAAAGCCGCTGACGATTGCTTATCTTGGCCCGGAAGGCACCTTTACCCAAGCGGCTGCGATCAAGCATTTTGGCCATGCCGCGCATACCTTGCCTTGCGCCTCCATTGATGAAGTTTTCCGGGTGGTGGAAGCTGGTAGCGCCGATTACGCCGTGGCACCGGTAGAAAACTCGACCGAAGGCGCGGTAGGACGCACGCTCGATCTGATGGTGGGTAGTGCCCTGAAAATCTGTGGTGAAGTGGTGCTGCGCATTCACCATCATCTGCTGCGGGTGAACGAAGGGCTGGCAGGGATTGAGCGCGTGTATTCGCATGCGCAAAGCCTAGCCCAGTGTCACGAATGGTTGAATAAAAACCTGCCTAGCCATGTGGAACGGATTTCGGTATCCAGCAATGCTGAAGCGGCGCGGCTGGCGAGCCTTGATCCAAGCAGCGCTGCAATTGCGGGCGACGCCGCCGCTGAGAAATACAATCTGTTAAAACTGGCGCAGAACATCGAAGACGAGCCCAATAACACCACACGCTTTTTGGTGCTGGGCCAGCAATATGCCGCGCGCTCAGGCCGTGACAAAACCTCGCTGGTGATTTCGGCGCCAAATCGCGCGGGGGCACTGCATTGTGTGGTCGAGCCTTTGGCGCGCAATGGCGTGTCGATGACCAAATTTGAATCTCGCCCGAGCCGCACCGGTTTGTGGGAATACGTCTTTTTTGCGGATGTGGAAGGCTTTGTCGAAGACGCCAATATGCAAACGGCGTTGCAAGAATTGCAAGACGTGGCGGCCTTTGTGAAGGTGCTGGGCTCTTATCCTCAAGCTGTCATCTAGCCGCGCTAGATTGCAAGAGCCTACCTTTCAAAGAGAGAAACCATGACGACTCTTCGTGCCGTAACCGTATTTTGTGGTGCCCGCATGGGGCACAACGCGGTTTATCAGCAAGCTGCCCGCAGCCTGGGGCAAAGCTTGGCCGCTCGTGACATCACCCTAATTTATGGCGGTGGCCATGTGGGCCTGATGGGCGCGGTGGCCGAAGGCTGCCTCGCGGCCGGCGGCAAAGTGATTGGGGTGATCCCCGAATTCATGGTCGAGCGCGAATTGGGCTACGGCGCCTGCACCGAGCTGGAAGTGGTGGATTCAATGCACACCCGCAAGGCGCGCATGGCTGAGCTGACCGATGGCTTTATCGCCATGCCCGGTGGTTTTGGCACTTTTGATGAGTTATTCGAAATTCTGACTTGGTCGCAAATCGGTTTGCACAACAAACCGGTCGGGCTTTTGAATATCAATCAGTATTTCGAGCCGTTGCGCGCTATGGTGGCGCATGCGGTGCGCGAAGGTTTTGTCGGCGAGCGCGATGCTGCCAAGCTGCTGTGCAATGCTGAGGCCGAAGGGCTGCTGGATTTATTGCAGGCAGCGCCGAATCAAGCAGCGGGGGAGTGGTGGAAAACCTAAGTCTGGCCAACCCACAAGATGCCAAACGGGCGGCCGAGCTGATCTATGAATCAGACGCCGCCTTTTATGATTACTGGTTTGCGCTGCCGCGTGAACTGACGCTACTGAATTTAGCGCAGCTGTGGCAGGCTGAAGCGGGCAGCTACAGCTATCGTAATGCGCAGGTGCTGCGCAATAGCGAAGAAGCGCTGATCGCGCTGGTGTTTCATTACCCCGCCACGTATGGCGCGCAACTGCAGCTATCTGATGGCTTGCAGGTCAATACCCTGCCGCTTGATAGCGATATTCTGCGCGCACGCCAGCGGCAGCTGGATTTTCTGTTTCCGCATTTACCGCCCGATGCCTGGTATTTACGCACCATCGCCACTCACCCCGATTATCGCGATCGCGGCCTCGGTTCCCGTATGCTCGAGCAAGTGATGTTTGCCGCCCGCGAAGCCGGCTATACCAGCCTGCATGTCGATGTCGATAGCGGCAATCCGGCTGCTGTGCGCTTTTATACCCGCCACGGCTTTGAAATCTGGGCCGAAACCCGCGTGCGCCATCTGGCGCAATTCAATCTGCCTGCCAGCCTGCGGCTGGTGAAATCGCTTTAGCCGCCTGCGCGGCTTGTCTTGCAAGGAACTCGCACAATGTCTCTCGCTGCACTCGCTCCGGATCATGTTCGCGCCATTGCGCCTTACCAACCGGGCAAACCGGTGTCCGAGCTCGCCCGTGAAATGGGGCTGGATCCGGCCACTATTGTGAAACTCGCCTCGAACGAAAACCCGCTCGGCATGAGCCCGTTGGCCCGCGCCGCGGTGGAGCGCGAGCTCGCCGAATTAGCCCGCTATCCAGATGGCAATGGCTTTGAGCTCAAAGCCAAAATCGCCAGCAAATTTGCCGTCAACCTCGATCAAATCGTACTCGGCAATGGCTCGAACGATATTCTGGAGCTGATCGCCCACGCCTTTTTGCAAACCGGTGATTCGGCGGTGTTTTCTGAATACGCTTTTGCCGTGTACCCACTGGCCACACAGGCCGTTGGTGCTACTAATATCTGTGTGAAAGCGGTGGATTATGGCCACGATCTGGAAGCTATGCGCGCCGCTATTCGCCCAGATACCAAAGTGGTTTGGATTGCCAACCCCAACAACCCCACCGGCACCTTGGCACGCCCGGGCGATCTGATCGAATTTTTGGAGCTATGCCCGGCCAATGTCTTGGTGGTGCTTGATGAAGCCTACACCGAATACCTACCGCGCGAAAAGCGCAGCGATTCGATTGGCTGGCTTAAGCAGTTTCCTAATCTGATTGTAGTGCGCACTTTCAGCAAAGCCTATGGTTTGGCGGGCCTGCGCGTGGGCTTTGCCCTGGCCAATCCGGCGGTGGCTGATATTCTCAATCGCGTGCGCCAGCCGTTTAATGTCAATAGCCTCGCTCAGGCCGCCGCCTGCGCCGCGCTGGATGATGTCGAGTTTCTGCGCCGCTCGGTTGAGGTGAACACTGCTGGTATGCAGCAAACCACCACCGCTTTGCGCGAGCTGGGGCTGGGGTTTATCGAAAGTCATGGCAACTTTGTGACTTTTCATTGCGGCGATGCGGCGCTACTGAATCAGTTTATGCTCGAGCGCGGCGTGATTGTACGGCCATTGGCCGGTTACAAGATGGCCAATAGCCTGCGGGTGTCTATTGGTTTGCCCGAAGAAAACGCCCGCTTTATCGAAGTGCTACGCGAGGCCATGGCTGACTAGGGGTATTGCTCTGTAGCCATCTAAAATCAATGCATTTGAGGCAGTACCAGCTGGGGTATAGAAATCTCGCTCCGGCTGCCTGCCTCGGTTATAATGACGCCAATCACAAGAATCAGTTTGCCGGGGTTGATGATGTTTGATCGCAAGTATGTTTCCGAATACACCCAATTCATGAACCAGTTTTTGCAAGAAAATCCAGAAGTGGCCAAAGGCCAGCTGGAAGGTCGTGCATTGCTGTGGGATAAAGCGCCCATCGATCTGGACGAGCGCAAACGCAACGACGAATCGCGCGTAAACAAATAAGCGCGGTTAAGTCGGCCCAATAAAAAAACGCCATCGCAGGATGGCGTTTTTTATTGCTGGTATTTCAGCGCACTTAAGCGCTTTTGCGTGCGCAATAAAAAAGGGAGGCTAAGCGCCTCCCTTGCTGTTACCCGCTAGCGGGTGCGGTGCGCGACTTATTTCGCTGCGCCACCACCTACCACTTCCAGCGTTTCCCACTTGCCGCCTTTCACGGTGTAGAGGGCAATCGCACCGTTTTTGATGTCGCCTTTCTCATCAAAAGTCACCGAGCCAGTTACGCCTTGGTAGTCGGTTTTGGCCAGCTCTGGCAGGTATTTAGCTGGATCAGACGAGCCTGCTTTTTGCATCGCCGCTACCATTACTTTGACTGCGTCGTAGCAGTATGGAGCATACAGCTGTACTTCGGTGCCAAACTTGGCTTTGAATTTATCCAGGAAAGCCTGACCGCCAGCCAGTTTGTCTTTTGGCATGCCTGGTGAAGAAGAAATCATACCTTCAGCATCGGCGCCAGCCAGTTTGATGAATTCTGGGGTTTGGGTGCCGTCACCGCCCATCACTTTGGCGTTCAGACCCAGTTTCTTGGCTTGTTTTTTCAGTGGCGCTGCTTGCGCATCCATGCCGCCGTAGAAAATCAGATCAGGTTTTGCACCCTTGATGCTGGTCAGGATCGCGTTGAAGTCGGTTTCCTGATTGGTGGTGAATTCACGTTTCACCACTTCAGCGCCCGCGGCTTTAGCGGCTTTTTCAAATTCGTCGGCCAAACCCTGACCATATGCTGTACGGTCATCGATGATGGCTACCTTTTTCGCGCCCAGTTTCACGGCGTATTCGCCCAGCACTTTACCTTGCTGTGCATCGTTGGCCATCACGCGGAAGGCGGTTTTAAAGCCTTGTGCGGTGTAGGCTACTGCGGTGGCTGATGGTGAAATTTGGGCAATGCCCGCATCCGAGTAAATTTTCGAAGCAGGGATGGTGGTGCCAGAATTCAGGTGGCCGATCACGCCGGCGACTTTCTGATCAACAAAACGCTGGGCCACGGTGGTAGCGGTTTTCGGATCGGCCTGGTCGTCTTCCGACACCATTTCCAGTTTCATTTTTTTGCCGCCGATATCCACGCCGCCGGCTTCGTTGATTTCATCAATGGCCATTTTCACGCCATTTTCATTGTCTTTACCCAGGTGGGCGATATTACCGGTCAGCGGCGCGGCGTGACCGATTTTGATGATGTCACCGGCTGGGGCGGCTTCGGCTTTGGCCGCTGGCTGGCTGGCCGCTTCCGGAGCGGCGGCGGGTTCTTGTTTGCCGCATGCGGTCATGGCCACAATGGCGGCAGCGATCAGGCTGTAACGGGCGATTGTCATGTCGAAGTATCCCCAAGGGTGTGTTTGTTTGGTTGCGCGATATTCATGTGTACCGACTTATTCCAATGCGGCGCATGAGTGCGTGAATGCATTAGAAGGCACAAATATCCCCTTAGCAATGTAGCCCATTGAATAAGGATAATCCTGTAGTTGCACCGCAACAGTAGTGCGCAAATTCAACCATAACAGTTTTAAACGCTAGCACTGTAAGGTGAAAACTGGCCGCGAGGGCGCATCGCAGCTGCGCTGCAAAATACCGGACTGCCAGCGATGGTTTCGCAGTTTGTAAGTTTTTGGGTGGGTGTTGTCGCGACAGCCAAAGTGGCTAAATGTTGCACTAATGCGACGAATGACCATAAAAAAGGGAGCCAGCTGGCTCCCTTTTTTAGCGCTAATGCTTGCGGGCGGTTATTTCGCCACGGCGCCACCAACCACTTCTACGATTTCCCATTTGCCGTTTTTCACGCTGTAAACCGTGATCGCGCCATTGTTGATATCGCCTTTGGCATCAAAGCTGATCGGGCCAGTAACGCCTTGATATTTGATCGCAGCGAGTTTCGGCAGGTATTTGGCTGGCTCAGCTGAGCCGGCTTCTTGCATGGCTTGCACCATGATTTTCACTGAGTCATAGCAATACGGTGAATACAGCTGCACTTCATTGCCAAACTTGGCTTTGAATTTATCCAAGAATGCTTTGCCGCCAGCGAGTTGGTCTTTAGGCGTGCCTGGGCTTGTGGCCAGCATGCCTTCAGCATCGGCACCAGCCAGTTTGATAAATTCAGGGGTTTGCGCGCCATCGCCGCCCATGATCTGGGCGTTAATGCCCAGTTTTTTGGCTTGTTTTTTCAGCGGCGCCGCTTGCGCATCCATGCCACCGTAGAAAATCAGATCAGGCTGGGTGCCCTTAATGCCGGTCAGCAGGGCATTGAAGTCGGTTTCGTTGTTGCTGGTGAATTCGCGTTTAACGATTTGCGCGCCAGCCGCTTTGGCGGCTTTTTCAAATTCATCAGCCAAGCCCTGACCATAGGCGGTACGGTCATCCACGATAGCGATTTTTTTCGCGCCCAGTTTCACGGCATATTCGCCCAACACTTTACCTTGCTGCGCATCATTGGCCATCACGCGGAAGGCGGTTTTAAAGCCTTGTGCGGTGTAGGCCACCGCGGTGGCCGAGGGGGAAATCTGCGCAATGCCGGCATCGGAGTAAATTTTCGAGGCAGGAATCGTCGTGCCTGAATTCATGTGGCCAATTACGCCTGCCACTTTTTGATCGACAAAGCGCTGCGCCACGGTCGTTGCGGTTTTCGGATCGCCCTGATCATCTTCCGACAGCATTTCCAGCTTCATTTTCTTGCCGCCGATGTCTACGCCGCCTGCCGCGTTGATCTCGTCGATCGCCAGCTTCACGCCGTTTTCATTGTCTTTACCAAAGTGCGCCGCAGGACCGGTCAGGGCGGCCACATGGCCGATCTTGATTACGTCGGTCGTGGTTTCGGCGGCCGCTTGTGGCGCGCTGGCATCGGCCGCTGGCGTTTGGGTTTGTTGTTTGCACGCAGCAAGGCCGGTAATGGCGGCTGCAATCAGGCTGTAGGCAGCAATTTTTTTCATGATGGGAATCGAGTCCAAGCGTATTCAGTGGTGTGGGCAGACGCACGGCACCTGCGTGCGCTTATCTTGCGAGGACGTATGCAAAATAAATACTGGGGTATTCCTGTAGATGGCTGTAAGTGATTGATTGAAATTGTTTTAAACGCTGAGATCAAGCTGCTGCAGGCTGCCGGCCTGACCATTTTCGCGCAGGTAAATGCCACTGGCGCGCAGCTGCCCTAGATTGCGGTTTTGGCCGTCATTCAAATCAAAATCGGCTTTGGCGTAGCCCAGATACAGTGCACCAATCTGGGCCTGCGCCAGCGATTGCAATTGATCGTTGCCGCTGGCGTCTTTAAGCCAGAGTTTCAGCTCGCCAAATACGGCGTCGTCTTCATCAATCCAGCCATTGCGGTCTTGATCAAACTGGGCGAGATCGGCAAAGCCATTGCCGCTTTTCGCGCCAAATAGCTCGCCACCATGATTGATTTTGCCATCCTGATTGCGATCGAGCGCCAGATACGCGCTGCCGTGATTAAGCAGGCTGATGTTCTCGCGGCGGCCATCCTGATCCAGATCGAACTGGAAAGTCTGCGGGCTAAGTGTTGCTGCTGGTGCGGCGTAGTTGAGCACCAAGGGGTCTTTTTTCGGCCGCGCAGCGCTGCCGGTGGCGACATCCAGCGTGACGCTGCGCTGAAATTGCCGGCTGAGGCTTAATTCGGCGCTAAAGCTGATGTGCATGCCATCGCTGGTTTCAATGGTGCCGCTGGCGGCGTACTGGGTGCTTTCCTGTTCTTGTTCCTCGGCGGCGTAATGCAGAATAAAACCGCCTTCATCTAAGGTGGTGGGGGTATTGCTATCGGTACTTGGTTTGGATTGATCTTTAGGGTGATACTCGGTGAGGGTAATCGATTCGCCGAGCATGATTTCCAAAAGCGAGCGTATCAGCTTGAGCCGTGGGTCATTATCGATGGCTGCTTGTAATTCTTCCTGCACGCGGGCCGGGGCGGAGATATCGACCGTGCTGCTGGCGGGGGTGCTGGGCCGTGGGGGTTGATATTGCAGCGATAATTTTTCACTGCGCTGCTGGCTAAATTGGCGCTGGGCACTCAATTGCAGTTGGCTATCGGTGATACGCATGGTCGGCTCCGCTGGGGCGGCGATATGGCCCTATCAGCGCTATCGGCAGCCTAGCCGCGAGTTATAGCGCGCCGCGTTCGGCCAGGGACACCACCTGATGAGCGGCAACGATGAAATGATCCAGAAGCTGGATATCCAAGAGCTGCAGCGCGGCTTGTAATTGGCGGCTGAGCTGCAGATCGGCAGCCGAAGGCTCGGCCTGCCCGCTGGGGTGGTTGTGCGCCACAATCACCGCCGCGGCATGGTATTGCAGTGCCAGTCGGGCGAGTTCGCGCGGATAAACATGGGTTTGCGCAAGGGTGCCTTTGCTGAGTACCTCGGCGCGGATCAGTCGGTAGCCACTGTCGAGTAGCAAGACATGAAATTCTTCCTGCGCCAAGCCGCGCAGCCGCAAACGCAGCAAATCGCGCACGGCGGCTGGATTATGCAAGGTATCGCGCTGGGCTAGCTCTTCGCTCAGCGCACGGCGGCTCATTTCCAGCACCGCTTGTAGCTGCGCGTATTTGGCGGCACCCACGCCGGCAATCGGCGCAAAATCGCTCAGGCTGGCGGCAAACAGAGCCTGCAGCGAGCCAAAATGGCTGAGTAAATCTTGCGCGAGCTCCACCGCCGATTTGCCGGGCAAGCCCACCCGCAAAAAGATCGCCAAGAGCTCGGCATCGCTAAGGGCGCTGGCGCCGCGCTGCAACAATTTCTCGCGCGGGCGACTTTCGCTGGGCCAATCGCTGATCGACATGGGCTTTTTTCGGTAAACTAGACGATTCTTTCTAGCAAAAGGCGCGCAGGACGTGAGCCCGAATCCAAAGAAAAAAATCGTGCTGGGCGTGAGCGGCGGGGTGGCGGCGTATAAATCGGCCGAGCTCACTCGCTTGCTCGTGAAGGCCGGCTACGATGTGCATGTGGTGATGACCGAAGCGGCCACCCACTTCGTCGGCCCCGTAACCTTTCAAGCCCTGAGTGGCAATCTGGTCTACACGGATCAGTGGGATCCGCGCCGGCCGAATAATATGCCGCACATTGATCTCACCCGCGGCGCGGCAGCGGTGCTGGTGGCGCCCGCTTCGGCTGATCTGCTGGCCAAGCTCGCCAATGGCTTGTGCGATGATTTGCTGACTACCTTGCTGGCCGCGCGCGATTGCCCACTGCTGGTAGCGCCGGCGATGAATCGGCAAATGTGGGAAAACCCGCCCAATCAGCGCAATATCGCGCAATTAAAAGCCGATGGTGTCGCCATTCTTGGGCCCGGGCATGGCGAGCAGGCCTGCGGTGAAGTGGGTGATGGCCGCATGCTCGAAGCCGAGCAATTGTTTGAATTACTCGAGGCGGCGCTGCAGCCCAAAGCCCTGAGTGGCCAGCGCGTGCTGATTACCGCTGGGCCCACCTTTGAGCGCATTGATGCCGTGCGCGGCATCACCAATGTCAGCAGCGGTAAAATGGGCTACGCGATTGCCCGCGCGGCCTACGAGGCCGGCGCCGAAGTGGTGCTAGTATCGGGCGAAACCAGCCTGCCGACGCCGATTGGTGCGCGGCGCATCAATGTGAAATCGGCGCAGCAAATGCTGGCCGCGGTCGAGGCCGAAGTGGCGCGTACAGATATTTTCATTGGCGTGGCGGCGGTGGCTGATTATTACGTGCTCAATCCTTCCGAGCAGAAAATCAAAAAAGACGCGCATATTCTCACGCTGGAATTAGCGCCAAACCCGGATATCCTCGCGGGGGTTTCCGCCCGCGAGCAGCCGCCATTCTGTGTCGGCTTTGCGGCCGAATCGGAAAACCTGCTGGAGTATGCCGAAGCCAAGCGCCAGCGTAAAAAACTGCCGCTGCTGGTGGCCAATCTGGTGCAAACCGCTTTCGGGGCGGATACCAATGAAGTGGTGCTGCTGGATGATCATGGCGAAACCCGCCTGCATTCGGCGCCTAAAATCGAAATCGCCCGCAAGCTGGTGGCGCATATTGCGCGGTTGCTGCCGGAATATCGCCGCGACTAAGTGCTGGCCCGCCAAATATCTACTGCACTATTTCGCATGGGTATTGCCGGCTAATCCATGAATTTATTGATTTTGAGGTGAATACCTCGCTGGAGTATCGTAATGAGCCAACCCGTCATTGATGTCAAAATTCTCGATCAACGCCTGCATGACAATTTGCCCGCCTATGCCACGCCAGGCTCGGCTGGGCTCGATCTGCGCGCCTGCCTTGATGCGCCGCTAGAGCTGGCACCTGGCGCCACCACGCTGATCCCGACCGGGATGGCGATTCACCTTGATGACCCGAGCCTGGCGGCCATGATTTTGCCGCGCTCGGGGCTAGGCCATAAGCACGGTATCGTGCTGGGCAATCTGGTGGGCCTGATCGATTCGGATTACCAAGGCCAGCTGTTTGTGTCGGTATGGAATCGCGGCAGCAGCAGCTTTACCATCCAGCCACTGGAGCGGATTGCCCAGCTGATTATTGTGCCGGTGGTGCAGGTGGGCTTTAATCTGGTGGATGAATTTGGCGCCTCTAGCCGCGGCGAAGGCGGCTTTGGTAGCACCGGCAAGCAATAAACTCGTGCCCCATTCGCATCCACGCGCCAGCTGGCCAGCAACGCTGGCGGGCTGCTTAGGCGGGGCGGGGGCTCAAGCCCGGTAGTTGCTCGGTTTGATCGCTAATCAAGCCCGCCAGCGGCCAGCCCAGCACTGCCGCATATTCGCTTGGGTGTTGTACGCCATACAGCCAGCAGGGCACCTGATTGCGGCTCAGTTCACTAATTTGCGCCGCGCTGGCGATTTCATAATCAAAGACCAGCCCGACGGCGCGGGGTACGGTGGCCAGCATGGTAAAGAGGCCAATCGTGCGCACCGGCGCATTGGCCAGCAACAGGGCGCAAGGTAGGCGCGTTTCGCGCGCCAGTGTCAGGATCAGCGGGTGGTGAAAAGAGCTGATCAGGCCATGAAAGGGCTGCGCCAAGTTGGCCAGCACCGTGCGCGTAGCCGGTAGGCTATCGGCCGATTTGAGTTCCAGATTCCAGAATGCCTGCGGGAAAGCCGCCAGCGCATCCGCGAGGCTCGGCACGGCGTAGCCTTGAATCTCGCTGAGTTCTTGCTGGCTGAGCTCACTCACCAAGGCGCCGTTGGCGGCGGTGCGGTCATGAAACAAAATCGCCTGCCCATCGCGATCAACTCGGATATCGGTCTCAAAGCCTGCCATCCCGGCGGCCCAGGCTGCGGCAAACGCGGCCAAAGTGTTGTCGGGATGACTGCGGGTCCAACCGCGATGCGCAATGAAATACATGTCGGGTACACTCGAAGCTGCGGTAAAAAGCCGCAGCGAAGAAAAATGACGATCAGGAATTTGCAATGATGGCACGCCGGCCTTGGATGGCTTTGCTTTCGCTGCTCTGCGCGCTCGGCGCCAGTGTAGCACCGACCCACGCGCAAGAACCACAGCCCACCAGCAAGGGCAGTAACAATGCCAGCGCACCGGCCTGGGCGGCCAAAGGTCAGCGCCCCCGCATCGGGCTGGTGCTCGGGGGTGGCGGCGCGCGCGGCTTTGCGCATATCGGGGCGCTAAAAGTGCTGCAGGATAATCGCATTCCGATCGATTGTGTGGTGGGAACCAGTATCGGCTCGCTGGTGGGCGCCGCCTATGCCGCCGGCCGCACGCCGGACGACATGGCCGCACGGGTTGGCAAAGCCAATTGGGATGACCTTTTGTCATCCACCCTGCCACGGCAGGTGAGTTCTTATCGCAAAAAACAGGATGACGCGCTGGCGCTGATCCCGCTGGAGCTGGGCATTGGCGATGATCTGCAAGTCAAACTGCCCAACGCCGCGATCAGCACGCAGAAAATCGAGTTTTTCCTGCGCGACCTGACTTTTGCCGGCACCGCAGCCAATTTTGACGCGCTGCCGATCCCATATCGGGCGATTGCCACTGATCTGGCCACCGGTGAAATGGTGGTGTTTAAAGAGGGCGATCTGGTGACCGCCATGCGCGCCAGTATGGCGGTGCCTGGATTGTTTCCGCCGGTATTGCAAGGCGAGCGCTTGCTGGTCGATGGCGGCTTGGTGCGCAATGTACCGGTGGATGTGGCGCGGCAAACCTGCGCCGATGTGGTGATTGCAATTGATGTCGGCTCTGAGCCCTTGCACCGCGATGAGCTCACCAGCGTGCTGTCGTTTGCCGATCAATACACGCGGTTGATGATGATTCAAAACGTAAAGCCGCAGCTTGAATCCCTCACCGCCGATGATGTGCTGATTTCGCCAGCGCTGGGCAATCTCTCATCCAGCGATTTTAAAAAATCGGCCGAGCTGATTAATGCGGGCGAGCTGGCCACACTGAAAGTGCTCAGCCAGCTACAGCGCTATGCCTTACCGGCCGACGAATACGCCGCTTGGGATGCCCAGCGGGTGGGGCAACATCTGCAATCCAAGCCGGTGTTGGCCGTGAAGGTGAAAGACAGCGTGCATGTGAACCCGGAAGTGGTGAAAAAAGAGCTGGATGTACCGCTGAACGAGCCGCTGGATATCGCCGAATTTCAAAATAATCTGTCGCGCGTGTACGCACGTGGCGACTTTTCGCAGCTGGATTACGAGCTAACCCGCGATCCGGCCGGGCAGGGTGATGAGCTTACCGTATTGCCCATCGAGAAAAGCTGGGGGCCCAATTATCTGAATCTGGGGCTGGGCTTTGGTTCGGATTTTCGTAATTCCACCCCGTGGAGCTTTAGCGCCCAATATCGCCGCACCTGGATGAATTCTTTGGGCGCCGAATGGAAAACGCTGGTGAAACTGGGCTCGAGCCAAGTCTTGCAGAGCGAGTTTTATCAGCCGTTGCAGCTGGATGGGCTGGTGTTTTTGTCGCCCTATTTGCAGCTGCGGGATCAGCCGATTGATTTGTGGCTCGGTGGCGAGCCGATTGCCAGTTATTCGGTGCAGCGCAATAGTTTCGGCGTGGATTTGGGCTCGACGCTGACCAAATACGGCGAGCTGCGGCTTGGGGCGGTGTTCAACGATTATCGCCTCACTAAACAAGTCGGGCTGGGCGCGCTGGATGATGATAGAGGGCGCGATTATGGCCTGCGGCTTAGCCTGCATTACGATCAGCTGGATAATTATTTTTTCCCGAAAGAAGGTCAGTATCTCAATCTGCAGGGGTATGTCTCGCTAAAAGACAGCCCTGGTAGCTTTGAAGACTATACCCGTCTATTTGCCGAATACCGCATGGCGCGCCCGATGGGCAAAGGCGCGTGGCAGCTGACGCTGCGCGGGCAGGAAACCACGGGCAATGCACCGCTGTATACCGATATCCGCTGGCTCGGCGGCTTTTTGAATATGTCCAGCTATGGCTACCAAGAGCGGCTGACCAATCGCTTCCTGTATGCCTCATGGCAGTATTATCAGCCCACGAGCTGGCTGACCGGTTCGTATTGGGGGCTGGGGTTGGAATTCGGTAAAAACTTTGATGCCTTTGACTTTATTGCCGGCGATACGATGTTCAGTGCGGTGGCGTATCTGGCCTACGACAGCTTTATGGGGCCGGTGTATCTGGGGGCGAGCTATGGCGACAATAACCAGGCCACCTTGTACTTTATGCTGGGTAAACAGTTCTAAGCCTATGACATCCTCTTGTAATGACGCCGCCCGCCCTGATCTATTGCGGGCTACCGTTTTACCGAATGACTATGTCTATTTTTGATCGCTGGCTGGGTAAAGCCCCGGCCGAAACAGGAACACCTGCCGTGACTGATACCGCCACTCATCCGCTGCTGGACAGCGTTCGCCAGACTTTAGCCACCCTGATCGATCCAGACACGGGCAAGGATTATCTGAGCAGCAAAAATGTGAAAAATCTCAGCTGCGATGCAGGAGTGGTGTCGCTGGATTTAGTGCTGGGATATCCGGCGCAAAGCCAGTTTGCGGCACGCGAAGCGCAAGTGGCGACGGCCTTGGCGGCGATTCCGGGGGTGGTGAAAACCGAAGTCAAAGTCAGCAGCCAGATTGTGGCGCACAGCGTGGCGCGCGGTATTCCGCTGTTGAAAGGCATTAAAAACGTCATTGCCGTGGCCTCGGGCAAGGGCGGGGTGGGTAAATCGACCACGTCGGCCAATCTGGCGCTGGCGCTGGCGGCAGAAGGCGCCAAAGTGGGCTTGCTCGATGCCGATATTTACGGCCCGAGCCAGCCACAAATGATGGGCGTAGCCGGCCAGCATCCCGAATCGGACGACAATAAACACATCAAACCGATTGATCAGCATGGCGTGCGCAATATGTCGATCGGTTTTCTGATCGACCCGGAGCAGCCGATGGTGTGGCGCGGCCCGATGGTCACGCAGGCGCTCACCCAGCTATTGCACGACACCGAGTGGGGCGAACTGGATTATCTGGTGATCGACCTGCCACCGGGTACTGGCGATATTCAGCTCACGCTGAGCCAGAAAGTGCCGCTGACTGGCGCGGTGATTGTGACCACGCCGCAAGACATTGCCCTCTTGGATGCGCGCAAGGGCCTGAAAATGTTTGAAAAAGTCGGCGTGCCGATTTTGGGTATTGTCGAGAATATGAGCATGCATATCTGCAGTAATTGCGGGCATGCGGAGCCGATTTTTGGTGAAGGCGGCGGCGAGAAGATGGGCGCTGAATATGGTACCGAGCTGATTGGCAAGCTGCCGCTGGATTTATCCATCCGCCTGCATGCCGATGAAGGCCGCCCCACGGTGGTGGCGCAGCCCGATGGCGAAATTGCGGCAATTTACAAGCAGATTGCCCGCAAGGTAGCGGTTAAAGTGGCGGCGAAGGCGCAGGATTTCTCCAGCAAATTCCCGAAAATCGTCATTCAAAGTACATAATTTCGGTCAAAGTAAGCCGCAGCGATAGGCTGCGAGCCGGCAAGTCTGGTATCCTGTTGCGTGAATGGCCAAGATGGCTGTGAATCACGCCACAGGATACAACAAGAACAAGCCCAAACGGGCTAGCTGAGACATAACACGATGACCGACACGCAATTGGGCGCGCTAATCATCGCCGGCGCATTTGTTGGCGCAGTATTTGCCTATAACCAGTGGCAAGAGTATCGCTACAAAAAGCAGGCCAACAAAGCATTTGCCCGCAATCAGGATGATGTCCTGATCAATACCCCGAAAAATGTCGTGCGCCAGGGCGAAAGCCAGCGCCTTGAGCCGGTGCTCGATACGCCTGCGCGAGTGGCCGAGCCGGTGACTGAGCCACCAAGCACCGAATATGATGTGCCCGAGCTCAATACCGAAGCGCCCGCCAAAGCGCGCTACGACGACGATATGCCGGATGACATTCCTGATTTGCCACCCGGATACCGCCCACAGTATCTGCAGCAAGAGCAATACCGCGCTAAGCCTGAGGGCTATACCCCGGTTATCCAGCCGGTAGAAGAGGCGCAGGACCGCCAATTCGCCCCTGAGCCGGTATTAGTTGCCAGCCGCCCAGAGCCGGTGCAGCCAGTGGCTGCGAGCTACAGCGCCCCTGCGGCCCCCAGTTACACAGCTCCCGCCGCTGCGCCGGTGCTGAATTTAAGCGCGCTGGACGAAGCCGATGATGGCATGCTGGTCACCAGCCTGATTGATCCGGCGGTGGATTTTATTGCCGAGATTCATGCCGGCACGGCGATTGCCGCGAGCGAAGTGCCGCCATTTCCGGCTAATAAACGCGTGCAGGTGATTGGCTTAAATCAGCTTGATCAGTGGGAAGTAGTAACCAGCACTAGCCGTAATCGCTATCTGGAACTGCGCGCCGGCCTGCAAATGGCCGATCGCCAAGGCCCGATTACCCAAGAAACGCTCAATGCCTTCTGCATGGGCGTGCAGCAATTTGCCGATGAGCATGAAGCCGTCGTGACTTTCCCGCAACGCTCGGCCAAGCTGGGCGCAGCGCGTGATCTGGATGAATTCTGTGCGTCGGTTGATGTGTTGATCGGGCTGAATCTGCCGGCCGGGCAGCGCCCGATTCCGATGGAAAAAGTGCGTATTCATGCGGAAAATGCGGGCCTCGTGCGCGCCAATGATGGCACGTTCCAATACCGTAGCGATTCGGGCAAAACCTTGTTTGTGCTTGCCAATCAGGATCAAACCCCGCTGATGGCCACTTCAATGGGCCTGAGTTTGCTGTTTGATGTGCCGCGGGTTGCGGGCGGGATTGCGGTATTTGATTACCTGACCGAATTTGCGCAAAGCCTGTCGCAAGCGCTGAATCTGCCGCTGGTGGACGACAATGGCAAAGTGCTGAATCCACAGAGTCTTGCCAATATCCGCCGCCAACTGGCCGAGCTGTATGCCAGCATGGATGATCGCGGCATTGCGCCCGGCTCGGTGGTGGCACTGCGGCTGTTTGCCTGAGTTTTTTAGCGATAAAGATGAATTGATCAACGCCGCTCTTGAGCGGCGTTGCTGTTTTGAGGTGCAGAAAAATGACTTCCGAAGTGCAGGCACAGGCCGCCCAACTGCGAGCGCAGCTCAATCAATATGCGCATGAATATTATGTGCTGGATGCGCCCAGCGTGCCCGATAGCGAATACGACCGGCTGTTTCAGGCCTTGCAAGCGCTTGAGCTGGCGCACCCCGAGTTGCAAACGCCCGATTCGCCCACTTTGCGCGTGGGCGGCAAGCCATTGCCGGAATTTGCACCAGTGACGCATGCGGTGCCGATGTTGTCGATCCGTACCGAAACCGATGTCACCGCCGCCGGGGCGCTGGCCTTTGATGTCAGTGTGCGCAAAGAGCTGGATTTATTGCCGCTTGAGCCGGCAATTGCCTATGCCGCCGAGCTCAAATTTGATGGGTTGGCGATTAATCTGCGCTACGAACATGGCCTGTTGGTGCAGGCCGCCACCCGTGGGGATGGGGCCACTGGCGAAGATGTGACGCAAAATATCCGCACCATCGGTCAGATCCCGCTGCGCTTGCGTGGTGAAGCGCCGGCGGTACTTGAAGTGCGTGGCGAGGTGTATATGCGCCGTGATGATTTTGCCCGCCTGAATGAGCGGCAATTGGCCGCCGGTGAAAAAACCTTTGTGAACCCGCGCAATACCGCCGCTGGGGCAGTGCGGCAGCTTGATCCGGCTATTGCCGCGCAGCGGCCTTTGTCTTTCTATGGGTATGGACTGGGCGAGGTTGTTGGTTGGGCTGCGCAGCCAGATACCCATGCCGGTACATTGGATGCTTTGCAGGCGTTTGGCTTTCCGGTGTGTGAGATTCGTGAAGTGGTGCAGGGTGGCGAAGGATTGGCGGCGTTTCATGCCCGCGTGGCCGCGCTGCGCGATAACTTGCCGTTTGAAATTGACGGGGTGGTGTACAAAGTCAATTCGCTGGCCCAACAAGCGCAGCTGGGGTTTCGCAGTCGCGAGCCGCGCTGGGCGGTGGCGCATAAATACCCGGCGCAAGAGGCGCTCACCATCGTGGAGGCCATCGATATTCAGGTCGGGCGTACCGGCTCGCTCACGCCAGTGGCGCGACTACAGCCGGTGTTTGTTGGCGGAGTAACCGTCACCAATGCCACGCTGCACAATCAGGATGAAATCGATCGTAAAGACGTGCGGGTGGGCGATACCGTGGTGGTGCGCCGCGCTGGCGATGTGATCCCGGAAGTGGTGTCGGTGGTGCTGGAGCGCCGCCCGATGCAGGACGTACCGGGGGCGGATTTATTTAGCCCACAGCGCGAGCCGCAATATCCGCCGTATCGGATTTTAGAGTTGTACCCCAGTTGCCCGGTGTGTGGCAGCAAGACTGTCCGCGAAGAAGACGAAGCACGGGTGCGCTGCACGGGCGGGCTATTTTGTTCGGCGCAGCGTAAAGAAGCGCTCAAGCACTTTGCTGGCCGGCGCATGCTGGATATCGAAGGCTTGGGCGACAAGCTGATTGAGCAATTGGTCGAGCAGGAATTGGTTAAAACCCCAGCCGATCTATATCGGCTAACCCTTGAGCAGTTGGCCGGGCTGGAGCGCATGGCCGAAAAATCGGCGCGTAATTTGCTCGAGTCCATTGAAGCCAGCAAAGCCACTACCTTGCCGCGGCTGATCTATGCGCTGGGCATTCGCAATGTGGGCGAAGCTACGGCCAAAGATCTGGCCCAGCATTTTGCTTCGCTCGATGCGCTGATGGCGGCCGATGCGGACGCCTTGCAAGCAGTCAATGATATTGGCCCCATCGTCACACAATCGATTCTGGCGTTTTTCGCCGAGCCACATAATCGCGAAGTGGTGGCGCAGTTGCTGGCTGTTGGCCTGCATTGGCCGGCGATTGAGGCGCGGCGAGCCGATGGCGCGCTGGCTGGCAAAACCGTGGTGATTACCGGCACGTTGCCTAGCTTGAGTCGCGATGAAGCTAAAGCTTTGCTTGAAGCCGCCGGCGCGAAGGTAGCGGGCAGTGTGTCGAAAAAAACCGATTATCTGCTGGCTGGGGAAGCTGCCGGCAGCAAGCTGGAAAAGGCCCAGAGCTTAGGAGTGGCCATTTTGGACGAAGCGGCGCTGCGCGTACTGCTGGCTGAAGCGAGTGAGTGAGGTGGGCAGGAGTGAGGTAGATTAATTGTTTAATTTTTTAAACAATTAATCTTTTGTGAAGGGGGTTGACTTGGGTGTTCATTTAATTGAACATGCAAGCTATGCGAAAGACAGAAGCCCTCCGCCTTTTTGGTAGTCAGATCCGTTTGGCCGAAGCCCTTGGGCTTGGTCGTTCGGCGGTCTCGCAATGGGGCGATGAACTCAATACCAAGCAAACCGATCAGGTGATGGGCGCGGCCCTGCGTCTGGGTTTGCTGGGTGACCTTCAATCACAGCAAGGAAGCAGCATGCAAAAGATTCGTAAAGCCGTATTCCCGGTTGCCGGGATGGGTACTCGTTTTCTGCCCGCCACCAAGGCCAGCCCAAAAGAAATGATGTCGGTGGTCGATAAGCCGCTGATTCAATATGCGGTGGAAGAGGCTCTCGCAGCCGGGATTACCGAGATGATTTTCATCACCGGCCGGCACAAACGCAGTATTGAAGATCACTTTGATAAAGCGGGTGAGCTCGAAGCCGATCTGGAAGCCAAGCAAAAAACCAAATTGCTGGAAGTGCTGCGCGGCATTATCCCGAAATCTGTAACCTGCATTTATATCCGCCAGCCAGAAGCGCTGGGTCTGGGGCACGCGGTATTGTGCGCCAAGCCGGTCGTTGGTGATGAGCCTTTTGCCGTGATTCTGGCCGATGACCTGATCGATGGGCATGGCGTTTCGGAGATGAAACGCATGGTCGATTTGTTCGACGATACCCACTGCTCGGTGCTGGGGGTGGAAGAAGTAGCGCATGAGGAAACCGGCAGCTACGGGATTGTAGAAGTAAACCCAAGCGCGAATCGCCTGCGGGTCAACAATATCGTGGAAAAACCAAAACCAGAAGAAGCCCCATCGAATCTGGCCGTAGTGGGTCGTTATATTCTGACGCCACGCATTTTTCACCATCTGCAGCATGTACAGCCAGGTAAAGGTGGCGAAATCCAGCTGACCGACGGGATTTTTGCGCTGATGCAAGAACAGCATATTCTGGCGCATAAGCTGGAAGGTACGCGTTACGATTGCGGTAGCAAAATTGGCTTCCTGAAAGCAACGGTAGAATTGGGCCTGAAACACCACGAGGTGGGTGCCGAATTTACCGCGTATATGAAAGACTTCTGCAAAACATTTTAAGTTTAGTACCGCACATTGAAGGCCAGCTGGGTGTGTGCCCACGGCTGAAATGTTATGCAACAGCCCGCCTTTGCGGGCTCAGATGAATGACAACCCCACTCGCGAAGCGAGGCTCCCCTCAAGGAGGGGACGGGAGGGGTGGGAACAGAACATCAAGGCTGCAGATTGAAAGCCTTATTTCCTAGGCTCGGCTTTGCCGAGACTTGATGTAGATTGTTCTGCCACGTCGTTCGCAGCCTGAGCCCGCCTTGGCGGGCTGTTGTTTTTGCTGGCGCAAATATTGACTATGCAGGGGCGTGGGGCTTTGTTAGCATAAGTTTGGCGCTTTGATTTCAAGTCGCTGACAACTTTCGTCTAGCCCAGAGGAGCAATACCATGGCAGCTCAGCATGAAACGCAATTAATCGATGAAACCAAAGACGCGCTGCGCGAAACCGCGCAGCTGATCGAGGCAGCAGCCAACGCGCAGGGTGAAGAGGCCAAACAGCTGTACGCCAAAATCGCCGACAATTTGCGCACCGCCAAGCATCGGCTGGTTGAGCTAGAAACCCAGGCGGTGGATAAGGCCAAACAAGCGGCCAAGCAAACGGATGAATACGTGCATGCGCATCCATGGCAAGCGGTGGGTATTGGTGCGGCGGTTGGCTTGTTGATCGGTTTTCTGGTTGCGCGCCGCTAAGTAGGAGTCAGCATGGCCATGATACGCGAAGCCCTAGCCGGTCTTTTATCTACGCGCTTGAGTCTTTTGGGGCTGGAATTGCGTGATGAGCTTGATCGGGTGGCGCTGATGGTGGGGCTGGCCATCGCGGCCGCTCTGGCGCTCTTGCTGGGTTTGTGTTTCTTTGGCCTGCTGCTGTTGTTTGGTTTTTGGTCTTATCGAATCGTGATCTCAGCCATCTTTGCCGTGCTGTTTCTGGGGTTGGGGCTGGTGGCTTGGCTGTGGCTGCGCCGCCTGCAAGCTGAGGCAAGCCAGCCGTTTCCCTTAACCACGGCCGAGTTTGCCCAAGATAAACAACTTTTGGCGCAGCTGTTTAGCCGTCCGCCTGCGGAGGCCGCCGATGAGTAACAGGCTACGCGAACAGCAAAAACTGCATCTGTGTTATCAAGCGCAGTTACATCGTTTGCAGCTGCAAACCCAGCTCCGCGCGCAGGCGCAGCCGGCAGAGTTGCTGCGTTCGGCCGCGGGCAATGGCCAGCTGTGGTCTCTGCTACTGCGTGGCCTTGCGCACTGGGGGCGCCAGCGCCCGCTGTGGTCGGCGCTGGGGCGTGGGGCCAAGTTGATGGGCGTCGTGTTGGCGGTGGCGCGGCTGTTGCGGAATAAATAATCATCCTCATCATCGCGTATCCCCTAGCTTGCGTATAATCATGCCAGCTATGGAGTAGACGCTTGCATGTTTAAATATCTGGAAGATTTCGTCGGGAACACCCCGCTGGTAAAACTCAAACGCCTGCCGGGCAATACCAGCAATACCATTCTGGTCAAGCTAGAAGGCAATAATCCGGCCGGCTCGGTGAAAGACCGGCCCGCGCTGTCGATGATCCGCCATGCCGAGGCGCGCGGCGATATTCAGCCTGGCGACACGCTGATCGAAGCCACCAGCGGCAATACCGGTATCGCACTGGCGATGGCGGCGGCAATGATGGGCTACCGCATGGTGCTGCTGTTGCCGAAAAACTCCAGCATCGAGCGGATACAAACCATGAAAGCCTACGGCGCCGAGGTAATCCTGACCGAGGGAATGGAAGCCGCCCGCGATCAGGCCGAGGCCATGGTGGCAGCTGGGCAAGGCCTGTTGCTCGATCAATTTGCCAACCCAGACAATCCACTGGCGCATTACGAAACCACCGGCCCGGAAATCTGGCGCGACACCGCCGGCACGATAACGCATTTTGTTTCCAGCATGGGCACCACTGGCACCATCATGGGCACGCGGCGCTATCTGAAAGAACAAAACCCGGCGATCCAGATTGTGGGCGTACAGCCGTGCGATGGCGCGCTAATTCCGGGTATTCGTAAATGGCCGGCCGACTATGTACCCAAAATCTGCGATTTTTCGCTGATTGATCAGGTGCTGGAAGTCGAGCAAGCCGAAGCCGAAGCCATGACCCGCCGTCTCGCGCGCGAAGAAGGCATTTTTGCCGGGATTTCCTCGGGGGGCGCTTTGGCGGCCGCCTTGCGGCTCTCCGCCACCGTGGAAAACGCAGTGATCGTCAGTATTGTTTGCGATCGCGGTGATCGTTATCTCTCGACCGGGGTGTTTCCGGCATGAGCCCCGCGCTGATCGAAGGTTTGGGTTTGCTGGCTGGCACGCTCACCACCATCTCTTTTGTGCCGCAGGTCTGGCAGGTGTGGAAAAGCCGCTCGGCCAAAGACATTAGCTTGGGGATGTACTGCATTTTTGTCAGCGGCGTAGCACTCTGGCTGGTGTATGGGCTGCTAGTTGGCTCGGCGCCTGTGTATCTGGCCAATACCATCACTTTGATTCTGGCTGGCGCCGTGCTGGTGATGAAGCTGATTTTTGATCGCCGGCCACCGGCAGCTACTGAGGCCAAACCCGATGACCACGCCGGTTGATTTGCATTGCCATTCCAATATCTCGGACGGCATCTTGCCGCCCGATGAAGTAGTGCGCCGCGCCCATGCGCGCGGTTGCCAATTATTTGCCCTGACCGATCACGACGATACCCGTGGCTTGGCGCTGGCGAAAGCCACTGCCGATGAGCTGGGGATGGGCTTTGTCAATGGCGTGGAAATCTCGGTCAGCTGGGGTAAGCATACGCTGCATGTGGTGGGGCTGGGCTTTGCCGCCGATGATCCAACCTTGCTGGCCGGCTTGGCGCAAGTACGCTCGGGGCGGGCCGAGCGGGCCGAGCGGATGGCGGCGGGCCTAGAAAAACTGGGCCTGACCGGCATTTTGGAAGGCGCGCGCAAATATGCCGATAATCCGGAAATGATCAGCCGCTCACATTTTGCCCGCTATCTGATTGAAATTGGCCGCTGCAAAGACATGAAGGCGGTGTTTAAGCAATTTATGGTGCGTGGCAAACCCGGCTTTGTGGAGCATGAATGGGCGCGCCTGCATGAGGCGGTGGAGTGGATTCGTGGTGCGGGCGGGGTGGCGGTGCTGGCGCATCCGGGCCGCTACGAAATGGGCAATGAAACCATGCGCGTGCTGCTGACCGAATTTAAGCGCCAAGGCGGCGAGGCGCTAGAAGTGGTGTCTGGCAGCCACGGCCATGCCGATGTGCATCGCTTTAAAAATCTGGCCAAGGAATTTGGCTATCTGTGCTCCAGCGGCACCGATTATCACGCCACTGGCGAAGGCGCGCGCGAGCCGGGCTTGAATGCTGATTTGCCCGAAGGTTGCGAGCCGGTGTGGACACGCTGGGCGCCGATGCTAGGGCCGCTGCCGCGCGCCCACTGAAACTGGAATAACCATGTCACAATTTTTTTCGATTCACGCCGAAAACCCTCAGCCACGCCTGATTAAGCAGGCGGTGGAAATGCTGCGCGCCGGCAAGCTGATCGTTTATCCCACCGACTCGTGCTACGCCTTTGGCTGTGCGCTGGATAATAAAGACGGCCTGGAGCGTATTCGTAAAATCCGCCAGCTGGATGACAAGCATCATTTCACACTGGCCTGTAGCGATTTATCGCAGCTGGGCAGCTACGCCAAAGTGGATAACCGCACTTTCCGCATGCTCAAAGCCGCTACGCCGGGTAGCTACACCTTTATTTTGCAGGCGACCAAAGAAGTGCCGCGCCGCGTCTGGCATCCGAAAAAGCAAACGGTGGGCCTGCGCGTGCCTGATCATCCGATCGCGCTGGCTTTGCTGGCCGAGCTGGGCGAGCCCATGCTTTCCACCACGCTGATGCTGCCGGGCGAAGAATACCCGCTGACCGATGCTTGGGAGATTCGCGAGCAGCTGGAGCACGCGGTCGATCTCGTCATCGAAGGCGGCTATTGCGGCACCGAGCCGACCACGGTGGTGGATTTATCTGACGACTATCCGCATGTGCTGCGCGAAGGCAAAGGCCCGCTCAGCCCGTTTGGGCTGTAAACGGTGTAAATACTGACCTAGGGTATAGGCTGAGCAGTCCGTAAAATAGCCCACCCAACGATATACCCTCAAGCAAGGGAAGTGTATGGAACTCAATCTAATCCAGAATATCGCCATCTGGGCCTTGCCGGTGCTGTTTGCCATCACCGTACATGAAGCCGCACATGCCTATGCGGCCAAACGCTTTGGCGACCCGACTGCGTTTTTAATGGGGCGGATGACGCTGAACCCCATGAAACACATCGATCCGATCGGTACCGTGGCTTTGCCACTGCTGTGTTTATTGCTGCCCGGTGGTTTTCTGTTTGGCTACGCCAAGCCGGTGCCAGTGAATTTTGGCGCTTTGCGCAATCCCAAACACGATATGCGCTGGGTAGCGGCGGCTGGCCCGCTGGCCAATTTGGGTATGGCAATTGGCTGGGCGCTACTCTACCGCTTCGGGCTCGAGTTTTTGCAGGGCAATAGCTTTCAGCTGCCGCTGGTGCTGATGGCGCAAGCCGGGATTCAGATCAATGTGATTCTGATGGTGCTGAATCTCTTGCCGCTGCCACCACTGGATGGCGGACGCATTCTGGTGTCGATCTTGCCGCCGGCGCAAGCGCAAATGGTGGCGCGCATCGAGCCGTACGGCTTTTTCATTTTGCTCGGTTTATTGATTACCGGCCTGTTGGGCACCATTCTGGCGCCATTTATGGGCATGGTGATGAAGCTGATTCACTGGATTATGTAGCTGACAACTACGGGCGGAGGTGGGTATGGCACAAGGTAAACCAGGCAGTATTCTGTGGCCGCTGGCGCTGATTGTGATTGGCGCGGGGTGGTTGTTGCATCGGCTGGATGTGCTGCCCAGCGTGAGCTGGATCATCATCCTTGGCCTGATCACCGCCGGGGTGTCGGTGCTGTTGCTGGAAGGGCTGAATAAATCGTCGATTGTGCTGGGCCCGATGCTGATTGCCGGGGGTGTCACCACGTTTGCGCAGCAGTATTTGCAGCTAGCGCGCAATGTGCAGGTGCCGCTGTTGCTGATCTTGTGTGGCTTGCTGATGCTACTGGCCCGCTCGCATAAAATACCGCCGGCTGGGATTAAGCCGTGGCAGCGCTCACAACGTGAGCTCCTGGCCGAACGCGACGCCGCCCAACAGCAGGTGCGCGATGTGTCGCCGCGCGAATAGGCAGAAGCTAATTGATTCATTGCGTGTGGCGATATACCCATGGCTGTATTTGTGGGGCTTATTAGCTGAATCACAGCGCGAATGCCACGCATTGTCCGCGTTCTATCCGCCAAGCTGGGTGGTAAGCTACCCGCAGATTGCAGTCATTCGCAGCACGATATGTGCCCTGATTGTTTTTATGGGTGAACAGTAAGTTCACCACCACGCGCTGCTAAAGCGCTTTGTGTTTTGCCTGATGCTGTTAACATGTGTCGGCATGCTGTTCAACCGTCGTTCGAAAAGGAAACTTGATTATGTCGCTGTCCCGCTCCGATTTTGACCAATACATGGTCCCCAACTACGCCCCTGCCGAATTTGTGCCCGTGCGTGGTGCGGGTTCGCGCGTGTGGGATCAGGCTGGCCGCGAGTATCTTGATCTGGCCGGCGGCATTGCGGTGAATTCACTCGGCCATTGCCATCCGGTATTGGTGAAGGCGCTGACCGAGCAGGCGAATAAGCTGTGGCACGTCTCGAACGTGTACACCAATGAGCCGGCGCTGGCGCTGGCGCAGCAATTGGTGGCCAGCACCTTTGCCGAAAAAGTGTTTTTCTGTAACTCGGGCGCTGAAGCCAATGAAGCGGCGCTGAAACTGGCGCGGCGCGCGGCGATTGAGCGCTTTGGCGAGAAAAAACACAAAGTACTGTCGGCGCTAAATAGCTTTCACGGTCGCACGTTCTTCACCGTAACCGTGGGTGGCCAGCCAAAGTATTCCGATGGTTTCGGCCCGAAACCCGAAGGCATTGCCTACTTTGAATACAACAATCTCGATAGCGTCAAAGCGCTGATCGATGATGACACTGCTTGCGTGATTTTGGAGCCGATTCAAGGCGAGGGCGGCGTGTTGCCGGCTGATCCGGCTTTTCTGCAAGGCGTGCGCGAGTTGTGTAATCAGCACAATGCCTTCCTGATTTTTGATGAAGTGCAATCGGGCATGGGCCGCACCGGTTCACTGTTTGCCTATCAAGAATACGGCGTGGTGCCGGATATTCTGTCGAGCGCCAAGAGCCTGGGTGGCGGTTTCCCGATTGGCGCGATGCTGACCACGGCCGACATTGCCAAACATCTGGTGGCGGGCACGCATGGCACCACCTATGGCGGTAACCCACTGGCCTGCGCCGTAGCGGGCGCCGTGTTGGCCGAAATCAATACGCCCGCGGTGCTGGAAGGCGTGAAGACCAAACACCAGCAGCTGAAAGCCGGTGTAGAAGCCATCAACGCCAAATATCCGCTGTTTAAAGAAGTGCGCGGCATGGGCCTCTTGCTTGGTTGCGTGTTGGCCGATGGCTACAAAGACCGCGCCAAAGAGGTCTTGAACGCCGCCGTGAAAGAAGGCCTGATGGTGTTGATGGCTGGCCCGAATGTGGTGCGCTTTGCGCCTTCGCTGGTGATTAGCGACGAAGAAATCGCCACTGCACTCAGCCGCTTTGAAGCTGCCATTGCCAAGCTGCTTGGCTAAGCGCTGGTAACTGATCTAACCCGCCCTAGGGCGGGAGAGGCGGCTGACAAACCCCACTCGCGTAGCGAGGCTCCCCTCAAGGAGGGGACGGGAAGGGTGGGGATAGAACATCAAGGCTGCAGATTCAAGCCCTTATTTCTAGGCTCGGCTCTGCCGAGACTTGAGGCAGATTGTTCTTCCACTTTGTTAGCAGCCTGACCCGCCCTTGGGCGGGTTTTTTTATGCCGTGATTTTGGCAAAGCTAATAAAACACATGAGGTAAAGCAGGATGCGGCTGGTTTTGATTGTGGGCGGCTCGCAAGGGCTGGGCTTGGCGCTAGTGCAGGCCTACACGGCGGCGGGCTGGCAGGTGATTGAGTTTTCTCGTTCAGGTACTGGGGTGGGGCATGTTGATCTTGATCTTTCACGGCAAGACTTAGCGAGCTATACCCATGTGCTTAGCCAGCTGGCTACGCAACCGTGGCAGGAAATTATCCTGATCAATAGTGCCGCCAGCATTTTGCCGATTGCCGGCGTGGGGCAAATGGCAGAGGGTGAGCTGCTGGCCGCGTTAAATTGCAATCTGGTGAATGCCATTCGCCTGATCGAGCATTTTGTGCGGCTATTTGCCACCCACCCGGCGCGTAAAGTGGTGACGCAGATTTCATCGGGCGCAGCGCTGCGGCCGATTGCCGGCTGGAGCCTGTATTGCGCCAGCAAGGCGGGGTTGGAGCATTATTTGCGGGTGCTGGCGCTGGAGCAGGCGAGCCAGCCGCAGCCGATTCGGGTAGTGAGCATCGACCCCGGCGTGATGGATACCGCGATGCAGGCCAGCATCCGCGCGGCCGATTCCGCTCAGTTTACCGAGTTGCCACGTTTTCAGGCACGCTATGCCGCGGGCGAGCTACGAGCGCCTCGTCAGGTGGCTGCGTTTATCTTCGAACAGCTAGCCCGCGTGCAGGGCGGCGAGCGCTTGGTGATGCAAGATTAGGCGGGAGATGAACGTGGCTAATGTTTTTTACCATTAGGGCTAATCCTAATCAGGGAAAAACGCAGTATTCCACGCAACAGCAAACAGGTATTTTGTCGCGATACCGAACTGTAACGGTAATATTTACCCCAATCTGTTTGGATTGGGTATAAAACGGTCGGGCCACAGGCACCGAATCGTACCTAGAAACCTGAATAAGGGTGGCGAGCGTGGACATCTTTTTGCAACAACTTATCAATGGCCTGGTGGTCGGCAGCATTTATGCGCTGATCGCGCTGGGCTACACGATGGTGTACGGCATCATGCAGCTGATCAATTTCGCCCACGGCGAAATTGTGATGATCGGTGCGATGGTCACTATCACCTGTATCAATCTGCTCTTGGGCATGGGCGTGCAAATGCCTGGTCCGGTGTTGTTGCTGGTGGGCCTGTTAATGGCGATACCGGTGTCGATGTTCTTAGGCTTTGCCATCGAGAAAGTGGCCTATCAGCCGCTGCGCAAAGCGCCGCGCTTGGCGCCACTGATCACCGCGATTGGCGTATCGATCGTGCTGCAGCAAGTGGCGATGCTGATCTGGGGCCGTAACTACCGACCTTTCCCATCCATCTTGCCGACCGAAGTGCATATCATTGGTGGCGCGGCGATTACCGATCTGCAAATCGCCATCATCGTACTGGCGCTGCTCTTGATGGGCGGGCTGTTCTACCTGATTGAAAAAACCAAGCTGGGCCGCGCGATGCGTGCCACTTCGCAAAACCCTGAAGTCGCCAAACTGATGGGCGTGAATGTCAATCACATCATTTCCATGACCTTTATCATCGGCTCGGCGCTGGGCGCTGTAGCGGGCGTGATGGTAGCGGCCAACTACGATCAGGCACATGCCTATATGGGCTTTATGATCGGTCTGAAAGCCTTTACTGCGGCGGTCTTGGGCGGCATTGGCAATATTGGCGGCGCCGTTTTGGGCGGGATCTTGCTGGGCATTATCGAAAGCTTGGGCTCGGGTTATCTTGGTGACCTGACTGGCGGGGTATTGGGGAGCCATTACAAAGACATCTTTGCCTTTGTGGTGCTGATTATTGTGCTGGTGTTCCGTCCATCTGGTTTGATGGGCGAGCGCGTGGCTGAGCGCGCCTAAGGAGACTGTCATGCACGAAACCATGAAAAAAAATCCGCTGTTGCTGGCGATCTTCGCCACCTTTGTGATGGTGCTGCCTTGGGTCTTGGGCGGTTTCTTTGAAAATGGCAATTCTTGGCTGCGCGCGGTCGACTTTGCCTTGCTCTATATCCTGCTGGCCTTAGGCCTGAATATTGTGGTTGGGTACGCCGGCTTGCTTGATCTGGGCTATATCGCGTTTTATGCGGTGGGCGCTTATCTGTATGCCTTGCTCAATTCGCCGCATCTGGCTGAAGTTTTGCCGGCTTGGCTGAGCCATCCGCCATTTTTGGTGATGATGGTGCTGGCAGCGATTGTGGCCGGGGTGTTTGGGGTCTTGCTGGGTTCACCAACGCTGAAACTGCGCGGTGACTATCTGGCGATTGTGACGCTGGGCTTTGGCGAAATTATCCGGATCTTTATGAATAATCTGGATCGCCCGGTGAACATTACCAATGGCCCGCAGGGGATTAACCATATCGATGCGGTGCAGATTGCTGGCTATGATTTTGGCCGCCCGATTGAGTTTCTGGGGCTAACGTTCGAGAAAATCCATCTCTACTACTATTTGATCCTGGCTTTTTGCGCGCTGATTATTTTTGTGTCGATGCGACTGCAAAATTCGCGGATTGGCCGCGCTTGGGTGGCGATTCGCGAAGACGAAATTGCCGCCAATGCGATGGGGATTAACACGCGCAATGTGAAACTGCTGGCCTTTGCCATGGGGGCGAGCTTTGGTGGGGTATCTGGTGCGCTGTTTGCTAGCTTCCAGGGCTTTGTGTCGCCTGAATCCTTTGTGCTGATGGAATCCGTGATGGTGCTGTGTATGGTGGTGCTGGGCGGTATGGGCAATATCCCAGGGGTGATTTTGGGCGCGATTATTGTGTCGATTACGCCGGAGCTGTTGCGCGACATCATCAACCCGCTGCAAATGGCGATCGCGGGTAAGCGTGTGGTTGATCCGGAAAATCTGCGGATGTTGGTATTTGGTTTGGCCATGA
Organism: uncultured Chitinibacter sp.; assembly: GCF_945957625.1. Lineage (NCBI taxonomy): Bacteria > Pseudomonadati > Pseudomonadota > Betaproteobacteria > Neisseriales > Chitinibacteraceae > Chitinibacter > uncultured Chitinibacter sp. The sequence goes on along the minus strand of NZ_CAMFLP010000011.1, from coordinate 26,477 downwards.
TCATCATCATGCTGGTACGCCCAGAAGGCTTATGGCCATCGAAGCGTCGCCGAGCCGAGCTGCACCCGAAAACCAAAGAGATTGCTTTACAAGAAAAAGACAGCCTGCAAGACGCGGAGCGCAACCATGACTGATGTATTACTGAAAATTAGCGGCATCAATAAACGCTTTGGTGGTCTGCATGCGCTGAGCGATGTAGGTCTGACGATCAAGCAGGGCGAGATTTACGGCCTGATCGGCCCGAATGGCGCGGGAAAAACCACGCTGTTTAATGTGCTAACCGGTCTGTATCAGCCGGATGAAGGGGAATTTACCTTCAATGGCAAAGATCTATTTCGCAAAAAGCCCAATGTGGTGGTAGAGGCGGGCATTGCTCGTACCTTCCAGAATATCCGCCTGTTCGCCAATATGAGCGCGCTGGAAAACGTGATGGTTGGCCAGCACGTGCGCTCGGTGACGGGCGTGTTTGGGGCGATTTTGCGCACCCCGAAAGCCAGGGCGGAAGAAGCCGCCATCACGGCCAAGGCCGAAGCGCTGCTGACCTATGTGGGCATTGCTGATCGTGCGCAAGAGCTGGCACGGAATCTGTCGTATGGTGATCAGCGCCGTTTGGAAATCGCCCGCGCGCTGGCGACCAATCCCACCTTGCTGGCGCTAGATGAGCCGGCGGCCGGGATGAACCCGAAAGAAACCGACGATCTGAAAAAGCTGATGGAAAAAATCCGCGCCGACGGCGTGACCATCTTGCTGATCGAACATGATGTGAAACTGATGATGGGCCTGTGTGACCGGATTGCGGTGCTCGATTACGGCAAGAAAATTGCCGAAGGCGTACCTGAAGAAGTGAAAAGTAATCCGCGTGTGATCGAAGCCTACCTGGGAGTGGCGCCCGAATGAGTACCTTACTGCAAGTCAATGATCTGAAAGTGGCCTATGGCGGTATTCATGCCGTGAAAGGCATCAATCTGGAAGTGAAGCAGGGCGAATTGGTGGCGCTGATCGGGGCCAATGGCGCGGGTAAAACCACCACGCTGAAAACCCTGATGGGCATGGTGAAGCCTGCTGGCGGCGATATCCTGTTTGATGGTCAATCTACCAGCAAGCTGGCGCCGCACGAATATGTGAGCAATGGTCTGGTGATGGTGCCGGAAGGGCGGGGGATTTTTAGCCGCCTGACGGTAGAAGAAAATCTGCAAATGGGTGCCTACAGCCGCAATGATAAAGCCGAAATCGCCCATGATCTGGAGCGGGTTTACTATCTATTCCCGCGCTTGAAAGAGCGGCAGAAACAGCTGGCCGGTACCTTGTCCGGTGGCGAGCAGCAGATGGTGGCAATTGGCCGGGCGATGCTGAGCCGGCCTAAATTGCTGCTGCTGGATGAGCCATCGATGGGTTTGGCGCCGATTATCGTGCAGAAGATTTTCGAGATCATCAAAATGATCGCGGCTGAAGGGGTGACCATGCTGCTGGTGGAGCAAAATGCCAAGCTTGCTTTGCAAACCGCCAACCGTGGTTATGTGATGGAATCAGGCCGTATTACTTACAGCGATGATGCCGCCGCTTTGCTGGCGAATGAAAAAGTGCAGCAGGCTTATCTGGGCGAATAAACTCAGACTGCTTGCCAGAAAAAGCCACCGTTTGGTGGCTTTTTTATTGGGTATTGCTTTGTAGGTATTGTTATCCATCAATTTCAAGCCTATACGTGCTGGGGTATCAAGTTGTGCGGCCGCAAAAAAAGCCCATCCTGAGATGGGCTTTTCGCGTGAGCTAACTGAGTTTAGCCGAGCAGGTGTTTCACTGCATCGCGCTCTTCAGACAATTCTTTCGCGGTCGCATCCATGCGCGCGCGGCTGAATTCGCTGATTTCCAGACCTTGGATGATGGTGTATTGACCATCTTTACAAGTCACTGGGTAGCCGTAGATCAGGTCTTCGTAGCCGTATTCGCCGTTGGCAGGTACGCCCATGGTGACCCAATCGCCTTCTGGTGTGCCCAGCACCCAGTTGCGGATGTGGTCGATGGCCGCATTCGCAGCTGAAGCCGCCGATGACAAACCGCGTGCCTTGATGATCGCCGCGCCACGTTGTTGTACGGTTGGGATGAACTCAGATTCCAGCCATTTCTGATCGTTGATCAGGTTAGCTGCGTTCTGGCCTTTCACTTCCGCGTGGAACAGATCTGGGTACTGCGTTGCTGAGTGGTTACCCCAGATGATCATTTTCTTCACATCAGTCACGGCAGAGCCGGTTTTCTGTGCGATTTGCGTCAGTGCGCGGTTGTGGTCCAGACGCATCATGGCGGTGAAGTTGGCTGGATTCAGATCCGGTGCATTTTTCATCGCGATGTAGGCGTTGGTGTTGGCTGGGTTGCCAACTACCAATACTTTAACGTCACGGCTAGCCACTTTATTCAGTGCTTTACCTTGGGTCGTGAAGATCGCGCCGTTGGCTTCGAGCAGGTCTTTACGCTCCATGCCTGGGCCGCGTGGACGTGCGCCTACCAAGAGGGCGATGTCCGCATCTTTGAACGCCACTTCTGGATCGTCGCTCTGGATGATGCCTTGCAGCAATGGGAATGCGCAGTCATCCAGTTCCATCACTACGCCGTTCAGGGCTGGCAGTGAAGGGGTGATGTCCAGCAGTTGCAGGATCACTGGCTGATCCGGACCCAACATTGCGCCTGAGGCAATGCGGAACAACAGGCTGTAACCAATCTGACCAGCAGCACCAGTGACGGCTACGCGTACAGGTTTTTTCAATTGAGACATTTAGTGCGACTCCGAGTAGTGGCGAGGTGCTCGCCAACAACAACAAGACATGTTTTTTGTGCGTGTTCAGTTACACAACTCAAGCTGAATAGCTTTGATGTATAGCAAGCCAAAGTGTAGCACGCTGTTGCTTTTTTGGGAAAAGTTCGGCGGTTTTACTGGCGAAAATGTATTGTATCTTTTGTCTTATATAAGACTGTAGTAGACTCCGTGCTGACAACATGATAAAAAGTGAGTGCGATGAAAAAGTTGGCAGCACAGCCTTTGTATAAGCAAGTCATCCGCGAAGTAATGAGCGCGGTCGAGGCTGGCGAATGGCAGGAAGACGAAAGTCTGCCCAGTGAAGTGGAGCTGGGGCAGCGTTTCGGCGTAAGCCAAGGCACCGTGCGCAAGGCGCTCGATCAGTTGGTGGCTGAGGGCGTATTGTACCGCCGCCAAGGGGTTGGCACTTTCGTCGCGGGAATGAGTGATTTTTTAATGCGTGGCCGCTTTGCTTTGCTGAGCGATCCGCGTGGTGAATCACCCAAGATTGAATTGCTGGGTTGTGTGCGCATTCACGCCGGCGAGCAATTGGCCGAAATCTTGGGTCTGCGCCGCGGGGCGGCGCTGTGGCAAGTGCGACGTTTGTTGCGTGTGGCCGGGCAAGTGATTGGTTTGGAAGAGTTGCTGCTGCCAGAGGCAAATTTTCCGCAGTTGGAAATGCGCCGGATTCGCGAGCTGAAAGGCAATTTGCGTGAGTTGTGCTGGCGGGATTTCGGTGTGCGGCTCTTGGATGGGCAAACCCGCTATCGGGCGGTGAGTGCGGGCTCAGCCGAAGCGCGCTTGTTGCAAGTGGATGTGAATGAGCCGCTGCTGCAATTGGTGCGGCTAGCCACGGATTATGCCGGTAAGCCGCAGGTCTGGAGTGTGGCTTGGCTTAAGACCGAAGAGCTGGCTTTTTCGCCGGCCGAGGATGAGTAGGCGCAGGCTGTGCAGTATGTAGTGTGAAGGATTGTTTTTGCTGGGGCATTGATGTGCGTCAGTAAATCAGTAGTGCAGTAGTTTCTTTTTGTTTGGTCAATACAGAGGAATAGAGCGTATGCAAAAAGCACGCCCCAAGCACCTCGCGCTGTGGCAGATCCGTTTGCCATTGCCGGGGATTGTGTCCATTCTGCACCGCGTCAGCGGCGCGCTGATGTTCGCAGCCATCCCTTTCATGCTCTATGCACTGGAAGGTTCACTGTCATCAGCTGAGCGCTTTGAGGCATTCAAGGCCTGTATTGCCCATCCGCTGGTTAAGTTGTTCCTCTTGGCGGTGCTCTGGGCTTATCTGCACCACGCCTGTGCGGGTTTCCGTTTTCTGCTGCTGGATATTCACAAAGGCACCGATCTGCCAACCGCTCGCCTGAGTGCGAAGCTGGTATTGGCGGTGAGCCTGACACTGACCGTGATTATTGGGGGGCTGACATGGTAAATCGTCATGTAGTAGGCGCGCACTACGGTTTGCGCGATTGGCTGGTGCAGCGTGTTACCGCCGTGATTATGCTGGCTTACACCATCGGTGTGCTGGCTTTTATTTTGTTGGCTAACGGCGCGTCGTTCGAAGCCTGGCAAGCCTTGTTCGCCTGTACCTGGGTGAAAGTGGTGACCACCGTTACCCTGTTTGCCTTGCTGTGGCATGCCTGGGTTGGTGTGCGCGATATCTGGATGGATTACATCAAGCCGGTGGGCTTGCGCCTGACCATGCACGTACTGACGTTGCTGTGGCTGGCCGGTAGTCTCGTTTACATGGTTAAAGTAGTGTGGGGTGTATGAAGATGAGCAGCATTCCTGTTCGCAAGTTTGACGCCATTATTGTTGGCGCGGGCGGTGCTGGTCTGCGCGCCGCATTGCAGCTCTCTGAGGCGGGTATGAAAACCGCCGTGCTGTCGAAAGTATTCCCAACCCGTTCGCACACTGTTGCTGCGCAGGGTGGTGTTTCGGCATCGCTGGGTAATTCTGAGCCAGATCACTGGCACTGGCATATGTACGACACCGTAAAAGGGTCGGACTGGCTGGGTGACCAAGACGCGATCGAATTTATGTGTCGCGAAGCGCCCAACGTGGTGATTGAGCTTGAGCATTTCGGGATGCCATTCGATCGCAACTCGGACGGTACGATCTACCAGCGTCCGTTTGGCGGCCATATGAGCAACTTCGGTGAAAAGCCGGTGCGTCGCGCCTGTGCGGCCGCAGACCGGACTGGTCACGCCATGTTGCACGCTTTGTACCAACGCAATGTACGCGCCAATACCCAATTCTTTGTGGAGTGGATGGCGCTGGACCTGATTCGCGATAGCGAAGGCAATGTGCAAGGCGTGGTGGCCATGGAAATGGAAACCTCGGAAATCGTGATTTTCCAAGCCAAAGCCACGCTGTTTGCGACGGGTGGTGCGGGCCGGATCTTCGCTTCATCGACCAATGCCTTTATCAATACCGGTGATGGCTTGGGTATGGCGGCGCGCGCCGGCATCCCGCTGGAAGACATGGAATTCTGGCAATTCCACCCCACTGGCGTGGCCGGTGCTGGCGTGTTGATTACCGAAGGTGTTCGCGGTGAAGGCGGTATCTTGCGCAATGCCAATGGCGAGCGCTTTATGGAGCGCTATGCGCCAAACGCCAAAGACCTTGCTTCACGCGACGTGGTGTCGCGTGCGATGGTGACTGAGATTAACGAAGGCCGTGGCTGTGGTCCGAATAAAGATCACGTGCTGCTCGACATCACTCACCTCGATCCAGAAGTGATCATGTCAAAACTGCCAGGCATCCGTGAGATTTCGATCAAGTTTGCCGGTGTTGATCCAATTAAAGCGCCAATTCCAGTGGTGCCAACCTGTCACTACCAGATGGGCGGGATTCCGACCAACTACCGCGGCGAAGTCGTGGTGGAAGATCAGGTGGTGAAAGGCTTCTACGCCGCCGGCGAATGTGCATGTGCATCAGTCCATGGCGCGAATCGCTTGGGTACCAACTCGCTGCTCGACTTGCTGGTGTTTGGTAAATCATCCGGCAACAGCATGATCGATTTCATCAAAGGTCAGCCAAAAGATCTGCCAGAGCTGGTAATGAATGACGTTGAGCGCTCAGTAGCGCGCGTAGCTCGTCTGGATAACCAAACTCAGGGCACCAATGTCAATGAAGCTCGCACTGCGATGCAGCGTACGATGCAAGCGCACTGTGGTGTATTCCGCTTCAATGACATGCTGCAAGAAGGCGTGAAGAAAATCCTCGAAGTGGAAGCGATGGTGAAAAACACGGTCATCGCCGACAAATCGAAAACCTTCAACACGGCCCGCCTGGAAGCGCTGGAACTCGAAAACCTGATCGAAGTGGCCAAAGCCACCATGATCTCTGCCGAGGCGCGCAAAGAATCGCGTGGTGCCCACGTGCGTGATGATGCGGCAGATACCGCAGAAAACCCGAACGGCCGTGATGACCAGAACTGGTTGAAACATACACTGTGGCATCGCGAAGGCAATCGTCTGACCTACAAGCCCGTAAATCTGAAACCGCTGAGCGTCGAGACGATCGCGCTGAAGACCCGTTCGTATTAAGAGGTTGCTGAAGATGACTACCCAAACCGTTAAATTCCGCATTTACCGCTACGATCCGGATAAAGACGCTAAGCCGTACATGCAAGACATCAGTGTAGAAGTTGATCCAAGCACCGAGCGCAAACTGCTCGATGCATTGGTGAAACTGAAAGTAGTGGACGAATCTCTGTCATTCCGCCGTTCATGCCGTGAGGGCGTGTGTGGCTCGGATGCGATGAACATCAACGGCAAAAATGGCCTGGCCTGTATTACCGATCTGGCCAGCCTGAAACAGCCGATTGAAGTACGTCCATTGCCAGGCCTGCCAGTGGTGCGCGATCTGATCGTCGACATGACGCAGTTCTTCAAGCAATACCACTCGATCAAGCCGTATGTGATCAACAACAGCCCGGCGCCGGATCGCGAACGCCTGCAAAGCCAGGAAGATCGTAAAGAGCTTGATGGCTTGTATGAGTGTATTCTGTGCGCTTGCTGTTCGACATCTTGCCCGTCATTCTGGTGGAACCCGGATAAATTCGTCGGCCCAGCTGGTTTGCTGGCGGCGTATCGCTTTATTGCTGATACCCGCGATGAAGCAACCAGCGAGCGTCTGGATGATCTGGAAGACCCGTATCGCCTGTTCCGTTGCCACAGCATCATGAACTGTGTGGATGTGTGCCCGAAAGAGCTCAATCCAACCAAAGCGATCGGCAAGATCAAAGACCTGATGGTCAAACGCATTAGTTGATGTAAGGGGTATAGCCCTGTAGGCCAAGGTCAGTTGAGCTTGCAGGGATATACCCGCCTGGGGTGAGAAATGGATGAAGTAGAACTCAAGCGCATTCTGTGGCGCTCCCGCCGCGGTTTGCTCGAGCTGGATCTGCAGCTCGAACGATTTGTTGAACAGGTTCTGCCAACCTTGACCACCGCCGAGCTGGCCGTTTACGAACAAGTTCTGATGCTGCCAGACTGGGATTTTCTAGAGTATGTGAATGGCAAGTCGGTCTGCCCGGACCCGGAGCTTGCCACGATGATCGCGCGCATTAGTGCGGCACAACAATAATGGACCTCGGCATCGCCGAGCCGTTTTACAGGAGCAACACGATGGATAAGAAAGTCACACTGACTTACAACGATGGCCAGGACACACTGGAGTTCCCGGTTCTCAATTCAACGCTGGGCCCGGATGTGGTCGACATCCGCAGCTTCTCCAAAACCGGTATGTTCACGTTTGACCCCGGTTTCTTGGCGACCGCCAGCTGCGAATCGAAAATCACTTTCATCGATGGTGACAAAGGTCAGTTGTACTATCGCGGTTATCCAATCGAGCAATTGGCTGAAGAAGCTGATTACCTGGAAGTATGTTATCTGCTGATCAACGGTGAGCTGCCAAACCAAGCGCAAAAAGCCGAGTTTGAAAAAACCGTGATGAGCCACACCATGGTGCACGAGCAACTGACGGCCTTCTTCAAAGGCTTCCGTCGTGATTCGCACCCAATGGCCATGATGGTGGGTGTGGTGGGTGCGCTGTCAGCGTTCTACCAAGACAGCCTGGATATCAGCAACCCAGAACACCGCAAAGTGGCGATGTTCCGTCTGATCTCTAAGATCCCAACGATTGCCGCCATGTGCTATCGCTACAACCAAGGTCTGCCATTCGTTTACCCACGTAACGACCTGAGCTACACCGCGAACTTCATGCACATGATGTTCTCAACTCCGTGCGAAAAATACGAACCAAACCCAGTTCTGGTGCGCGCACTGGACGTGATCTTCACCCTGCACGCTGACCACGAGCAAAACGCATCGACCTCAACCGTACGTCTGGCTGGCTCTTCTGGCGCGAACCCATTTGCGTGTATCGCTGCCGGTATCGCTTGTCTGTGGGGCCCATCGCACGGCGGCGCCAACGAAGCTGTACTGCTGATGCTGGACGAAATCGGTGCGGTTGAAAACGTGCCGGCCTTTATGGAAGGCGTGAAAGCCAAAACCCACAAACTGATGGGCTTTGGTCACCGTGTTTACAAAAACATGGACCCACGCGCCAATGTAATGCGCCGCATCTGTCACGAAGTATTGAACGAACTGGGTCTGCAAGACGATCCGAAGTTCAAACTGGCGATGGAACTGGAAAAAATTGCGCTTGAAGATCCGTACTTCATCGAGCGCAAGCTGTATCCAAACGTTGACTTCTACTCAGGTATTGTTCAATCGGCCTTGGGCATCCCAGTACCGATGTTCACCGTGATCTTCGCGCTGGCTCGTACCGTGGGCTGGATCAGCCACTGGAACGAAATGATTTCCGATCCAGGCATGAAGATTGGTCGTCCGCGCCAGCAATACACCGGCGCCGAGAAACGCGACTACGTACCTTTGGATAAACGCGGCTAATTGCGCGTTGCGGCGCCGACAGGATGGCGGCGCCGCGGCAATGACCGGCTAATGGCGAAGCAGGGAAGACAACCTGCGCCAGCAGCACACAACGGAAATACACGGCAATGATGAAAGAACTTTCAACCAACTCCCAGCTGTTTGGTGGGAATGCGCCGTTCGTCGAAGAACTGTACGAACAATATCTGATCGACCCCTCGTCGGTCGATGCGCAATGGCGCGGCTATTTTGACCAGCTGCAACAAACTCCGGGCGCGGTGGCGCGCGACGTCGTGCGGGCCCCGATCGAAGAATCGTTCCGCCAGCTAGCACGTCAACCACTGCGTGCGGTCGGTGTGGCTGATGAAGCCGCCACAGAGCGCCAAGTGAACCTGCTGCGCCTGATTTCAGCCTACCGCATTATGGGTAGCCGTCAGGCGAAACTCGATCCGCTGCAGCGGATGGATAAAGTCGCTGTCCCCGAGCTCGACCCGAAAACCCATGGCCTGACCGACAGCGATATGGCGATCAAGCTGGGTACCAATATCAATGGTCTTGAGCGCGCTACGCCGACTGAAGTGCTGGGCTTTCTGCAGCAAACCTACTGCGGTACCGTGGGCCTGGAATACATGCACATTACCAATGGTGATGAGCGCAAATGGGTGCAAGAATTTTTCGAATCGCGTCGCTCGCAGCCAAGTTTTAATGTTGAGCAGAAAAAACGCATTCTGAAGCAAGTGACTGCGGCCGAAACGCTGGAACAATACCTGCACAAAAAATACGTAGGTCAAAAACGCTTCTCGCTGGAAGGCGGCGATAGCATGATTCCTGCGGTTGATTACCTTGCTCAAGCTGCTGGCGCCGCCGGCGTGCAGGAAATCGTGATCGGGATGGCTCACCGTGGTCGTCTGAACATGCTGGTGAATATCCTGGGCAAACAGCCACGCGATTTGTTCGGCGAGTTTGAAGGCCGCTACAACACCCAGTTAGCTTCCGGCGACGTGAAATACCATATGGGTTTCAGCTCGGATATTCCGACTCCAGGTGGCCCGCTGCACCTGACTTTGGCTTTCAACCCATCGCATCTGGAAATCGTGAATCCGGTAGTCGAAGGCTCTGTGCGCGCGCGTCAGCATCGCCGTAAAGACCTGACTGGCGATCAAGTATTGCCACTGTTGATCCACGGTGATTCAGCCTTTATCGGTCTGGGTACTAACCAAGGCACGTTCAATCTGTCACAAACCCGTGGTTACGGTACCGGCGGTACGGTGCATCTGGTGATCAACAACCAGGTGGGCTTTACTACCTCAGATATCCGCGATAACCGCTCTAGCTTGTACAGCACCGACATCGCCAAGATGGTAGAAGCACCGATTCTGCACGTGAACGGTGATGATCCTGAATCAGTGTGTCTGTGTATGGAAGCGGCGCTGCAATATCGCCAGAAATTCCACAAAGACGTGGTTATCGACCTGGTTTGCTACCGCAAACACGGCCACAACGAAGCGGATGATCCGTTTGTCACTCAGCCGATGATGTACAAAAAAGTGGCGGCCCACCCAGGCCCACGCAAAGTGTACGCCGATCAGCTGATCGCCCAAGGTGTGGTTACCCAAGCTGAAGCCGAAGGCATGATTCAGGCTTACCGCGATGCGCTGGATCGTGGCGAGCACGTTGAGCAAACCACGCTCACCGACTACAAACGCTCATACGCGCAAGACTGGACTAAATACCTAGGTACGCACTGGCGTCATCCGGTGAATACTTCGGTACCACAAGCGGATCTGGTGCGCCTGACCGAGAAATTCACCAGCATTCCAAATGGCTTTAAGCTGCGTGCCAACGTTGAGAAAATCATCAAAGAGCGCGTGCAGATGGCCAAAGGCGAGCTGCCGGTGGATTGGGGTATGGCCGAGCATCTGGCGTATTCCACCCTGCTGACCGAAGGCATCGGTGTCCGTATTTCTGGTGAAGACTCAGGCCGCGGTACGTTTAACCACCGTCACGCCGTGTTGCACGATCAAAACCGCGAGAAGTGGGATCAAGGTACTTTCGTGCCATTGCAACACCTGTCGGATAATCAAGGCCACTTCCTGGCGATCGATTCGATCCTGAATGAAGAAGCGGTGCTGGCTTTTGAATACGGCTACGCGTGTTCAGCGCCCGATGAGCTGACCATCTGGGAAGCGCAGTTTGGTGACTTCGCCAACGGCGCGCAGGTGGTGATTGATCAGTTCATTACCTCTGGGGAAACCAAATGGGGCCGTCTGTGTGGCCTGACCATGATGTTGCCGCACGGCTACGATGGCCAAGGCCCAGAGCACTCGTCTGCGCGCGTTGAGCGTTATCTGCAGCTGTGTGCCGAGCACAATGTGCAAGTGGTGATGCTGTCTGAATCAGCACAGATGTTCCATGCCCTGCGCCGCCAAATGCTGCGCCCATATCGCAAGCCGCTAATCATCATCATGAGCAAGCGTCTGTTGAAAGCGAAAAACGCTTCCAGCCCGATCGAGCACTTCACCAGCGGCGAATTCCGCCCCGTGATTGGCGAGGCGCAAGACATCGATGCGAAGAAAGTGAAACGCGTGATTTGCTGTTCCGGTCAGGTGTATTACGACCTGCTGGCCGGCCGCACCGAGCGCGATATCAAAGACATCGCGATTGTGCGGATCGAGCAGCTGTACCCATTCCCAGCCGAAGAGTTGCAAGCCGAATTGGCCAAATACTCGAATGCCAAGGAAATCATGTGGGTGCAGGAAGAGCCGAAAAATCAGGGCGCCTGGTACCAGATTCGCCACCGTCTCGAAGCGGTGCTGGCACCTAAGCAAGCTCTGAGCTTCGCCGGCCGACCTTCTTCAGCTTCACCGGCGGTTGGCTATATGAGTAAGCACAATGCTCAGCTCAAAGCCTTCGTCGAAGAGGCGATGACCTTGTAATCCAGCACGCGGCACCCGCAAGGGTGGCCGCGTTTTTGGCGTTTGCCGCTCCAGCGTGGGGGCAAAACAGCAGTATTAAAAAATTGACCGGAGTAAATCCAATGAGCGTAATCGAAGTCGTTGTACCTCAGCTGCCAGAATCCGTATCCGAAGCCACCCTGATTTCTTGGAAAAAGAAAGTCGGTGAAGCGGTTGCCCGTGATGAAAACCTGATCGACATCGAAACCGACAAAGTCGTGCTCGAAATCCCTGCGCCGCAAGCCGGCGTACTGACCGAAATCGTGGCGCAAGATGGCGCTACCGTTGGCAGCCTGCAAGTGATTGCCAAGATTGATACCGCCGCTGTCGCCGCAGCGGCGCCAGCTGCTGCCGCACCGGCCGCAGCCCCTGTTGCCGCGGCTGCTCCAGCTGCAGCGCCTGCTGCCGCAGTAGCCGGCAGCAGCGCTATGCCAGCTGCGAAAAAACTCGCCGCTGATGCGGGCGTGAACGTAAACGACGTGGCCGGTACTGGCCGCGGTGGTCGCGTATTGAAAGAAGATGTACAAAACCATCTGGCTAAGCCCGCTGCGCCTGCTGTGGCCGTACCAGCTGGCGAGCGCCCAGAGCAACGCGTGCCAATGAGCCGTCTGCGTGCCCGCGTGGCCGAGCGTCTGCTGCAATCACAACAAACCAACGCCATCCTGACGACCTTCAACGAAGTCAACATGAAGCCGCTGATGGATCTGCGCAATAAATACAAAGACAAGTTCGAAAAAGAGCACGGTGTGAAACTGGGCTTTATGGGCTTCTTTGTGAAAGCCGCCGTTGCTGCGCTGAAAAAATACCCGATCGTGAATGCCTCAGTCGATGGCAACGACATCGTTTACCATGGTTACTTCGATATCGGTGTGGCGGTAGGTAGCCCACGTGGTCTGGTGGTGCCGATCATCCGTAACGCCGACCAGCTGAGCCTGGCTGACATCGAGAAAACCATTGCTGACTTTGGCAAGCGCGCCCAAGAAGGCAAGCTGGGCGTCGAAGAGCTGACTGGCGGTACTTACACCATCTCGAATGGCGGTACTTTTGGCTCGATGATGTCTACGCCGATCATCAACCCACCGCAATCGGCCATTCTGGGCATGCACGCGACCAAAGAGCGCGCCGTGGTAGAAAACGGTCAAGTTGTAGCTCGCCCGATCATGTATCTGGCGCAATCTTACGATCACCGGATCATCGACGGTCGCGAAGCCGTACTGAGCCTGGTGGCGATCAAAGATGCGATCGAAGATCCAGCGCGCCTGTTGCTGGACCTGTAAGCCTATTGCTAGGGGTATAGCTCTGTAGGCTATATACCTGTTTGCTTGTAATGAGATACCCCGGCTGGTTGTCCAGCCGGGCACACAGGAAAAAACATGTCACAATCATTTGACGTCATCGTAATCGGCGCAGGCCCTGGCGGCTATGTGGCGGCGATTCGTGCGGCACAGCTGGGTTTTACTACCGCGTGTATCGACGAATTCAAAAACAAGGAAGGCAAAGCGTCACTCGGCGGCACTTGCCTGAACGTGGGTTGTATTCCATCCAAAGCCCTGCTCGAATCTTCAGAAAACGTTGAGCGTGTTGAGCACAAATTCGCCGCCCACGGCATTACCGTGGAAGGCATGAAATTTGATGTGGGCACCATGCTCGAGCGCAAAAACGGCATCGTGAGCAAGCTGACCCAAGGGATTGGTTATTTGTTCAAAAAGAACAAAGTGACCAGCCTGCATGGCCACGGCAAGATCGTGGGCCGCAACGGCGACAAATGGCAACTGGAAGTGGCGGATGGCGAGCAAGTGCAAGTGGTAGAAGCCACGCACGTGATTCTGGCTACCGGCTCTACCCCACGCCAGCTGCCACAAGCCCCAGTCGATAACGTACTGGTGCTGGATAACGAAGGCGCGCTGTCGATTCCAGCCGTACCAAAACGTCTGGGCGTCATTGGCGCGGGTGTGATTGGTCTGGAAATGGGCTCGGTGTGGAAACGCCTGGGCTCGGAAGTCACCATTCTGGAAGGCGCGCCTGGTTTCTTGTTGGCCGCTGACGAAGCCATCGCCAAAGAAGCACACAAAATCTTCACCAAAGACCTCGGTCTGGTGATCAAAACCAGCCTGAAAATCGGCAATGTGACCAAGGGCGCGAACGACGTCACCGTGGAATACAGCGACGCCGATGGCAATGCGTTTACCGAAACCTTCGACAAGCTGATCGTTTCAATCGGCCGCGTACCGAACACCTGGAATCTGGCTGCAGACAGCGTTGGCCTGCCGCTGGACGAGCGTGGTTTCGTGGTGGTGGATGGCGAATGCCGCACCAGCCTGCCTAATCTGTGGGCGATTGGTGACGTAGTGCGTGGCCCGATGCTGGCGCACAAAGCCTCGGAAGAGGGCGTGGCCGTGGCGGAGCGTATTGCGGGTCAGCACCCACATATTGATTTCAACACCGTGCCTTGGGTGATCTACACCAGCCCAGAAATGGCTTGGGTGGGTAAAACCGAGCAAGCGCTGAAAGCCGAAGGCGTTGAATACAAAAAAGGCCAATTCCCATTCAGCCCGAACGGCCGTGCGCTGGGCTTGGGTGAGACTGCCGGTTTTGTGAAAATGCTGGCGTGCGCCAAAACCGACCGCATTTTGGGCGTGCATATCATCGGCCCATTTGCGTCTGAGCTGATTACCGAAGCCGTCGTGGCAATGGAATTTAACGCCTCGGCCGAAGACATCGCCCGCATCGTGCACGCGCACCCGTCACTGGCCGAAGCCATGCACGAAGCGGCGCTCGGTTGCGACAAGCGCGGTCTGCACTCTTAAGCCAAGCGAATCCAAAGGGTTTAACCCTGAGTTAACCCGATTGTAATGGGCCAGGCGGACACTGTCTGGCCTACGTAGTACGAAACGGCAGCGTGAGCTGCCCCAAACACACTCCTCACAAAGGATAAATTGAGATGAATCTGCACGAGTATCAAGCCAAGGAACTGCTGGCGAAATATGGTCTGCCAGTCCAGAAAGGGATTCTGGCGCACACTGCTGAAGAAGCCGCGGCTGCCTACGATACGCTGGGCGGTAAATTCGCCGTGGTGAAAGCGCAAGTGCACGCGGGTGGCCGTGGTAAAGCCGGTGGCGTGAAAGTAGTAAAAAGCCGTGAAGAAGCAGCGGCTGAAGCTACCCGCCTGATCGGCACCAACTTGGTTACTTACCAGACTGATGCCAACGGCCAGCCGGTGAACAGCGTACTGGTGTGTGAAGACATGTACCCAGTACAACGCGAGCTGTATCTGGGCGCGGTAGTCGATCGTGGTACTCAGCGCATCGTATTCATGGCCTCAACCGAAGGTGGTGTTGAGATCGAGAAAGTGGCTGAAGAAACCCCAGAAAAAATCATCAAAGTTGAAGTAGATCCACTGGTTGGCATGCAGCCATACCAAGCGCGTGAAACCGCTTTTGCGCTGGGCCTGGAAGGCGCGCAAATCGGCGCGTTCACCAAACTGATGCTGGGCGCTTACGATGCCTTCGTGGCCAACGACTTCGCCCTGTTCGAAGTAAACCCACTGGCCCTGCGTGAAAACGGCGAGCTGGCTTGCGTGGATGGCAAAATCAACCTCGACTCAAACGCCCTGTACCGTCACCCAGCGCTGCTGGCACAACGCGACAAATCGCAAGAAAACGAGCGCGAAGTGAAAGCCTCTGAGTTCGATCTGAACTACGTGGCATTGGAAGGCAATATCGGTTGTATGGTGAATGGCGCCGGTCTGGCGATGGCCACGATGGACATCATCAAACTGAAAGGCGGCCAACCAGCCAACTTCCTGGACGTTGGTGGCGGCGCAACCAAAGAGCGCGTCATCGAAGCCTTCAAACTGATCCTGGCCGATACCTCAGTACAAGGCGTACTGATCAACATCTTCGGTGGTATCGTGCGTTGCGACATGATTGCTGAGGCGATTATCGCGGCCGTGAAAGAAGTAAACGTCACTGTACCTGTAGTGGTTCGTCTGGAAGGTAATAACGCCGAATTGGGCGCGAAAATCCTTGACGAATCAGGTCTGAAACTGACTTCTGCCCAAGGTCTGAACGACGCAGCCGAGAAAATCGTCGCTGCAGTTGCGGCTTTGTAATCTCAGCACAAAGGGAAAAAAAATGAGCGTTTTAGTAAATAAAGACACCAAAGTGCTGGTGCAAGGTTTCACCGGCAAGAATGGTACTTTCCACGCTGAGCAAGCGCTGAAAGTGGGCACCAAAGTAGTGGGTGGTGTTACCCCAGGTAAAGGCGGCTCAGAGCACCTTGGCCTGCCAGTATTTAACACCATGCGCGACGCCGTAGCGCAGACTCAAGCCGATGCCTC
This sequence comes from uncultured Chitinibacter sp., assembly GCF_945957625.1. NCBI lineage: Bacteria > Pseudomonadati > Pseudomonadota > Betaproteobacteria > Neisseriales > Chitinibacteraceae > Chitinibacter > uncultured Chitinibacter sp. Next base: position 10,496 of record NZ_CAMFLP010000011.1, on the reverse strand, counting down.
TGTCATCTACGTACCTGCAGCTTTCGCAAAAGATTCAATCTTGGAAGCGGTTGATGCGGGTGTGCAACTGATCGTATGTATCACCGAAGGCGTGCCAACCATCGACATGCTGTACGTGAAAAAAGCCGTGGATGAAGCTGGCGTGCGCCTGATCGGCCCGAACTGCCCAGGTATCATCACCCCGGGCGAGTGCAAAATCGGCATTATGCCGTGGCACATCCACAACCCAGGCCGCATTGGTATCGTTTCACGCTCTGGTACACTGACTTACGAAGCGGTAGCGCAAACCACCGCTCTGGGTCTGGGCCAATCAACGTGTATCGGTATCGGTGGCGACCCAATCCCAGGCACTAGCCACATCGACGCACTGAAACTGTTCCAAGACGATCCTGATACTGACGCGATCGTGATGATCGGTGAGATCGGCGGTACTGCGGAAGAAGAAGCGGCAGAATTCGCTAAATCTTACGTAACCAAGCCAGTTGTTGGTTACATCGCCGGTGTTACTGCGCCGAAAGGCAAACGTATGGGCCACGCTGGCGCGATCATCTCTGGCGGTAAAGGTACTGCTGAAGAGAAATTCAAAGCCTTCGAGCGCGCTGGTATCGCCTACACCCGCAGCCCAGCTGAAATCGGCAAAACCATGTTTGAATTGCTGAAATCAAAAGGCATGATCTAATTCAAGCGTTGAATTGATCTAAATAAAAAGCCACCCTCGGGTGGCTTTTTTATGGGTATTTGCTTGAACGTAAAGCAAATATTGGTGTTTAGGTGAGTACCACGGGTGGGTATTCGCGGCTTAGTCTTCAATCAGCTGGCCCGGCGCGCCCAATACTGGCGAATGCTGCTCGCAATGCCGGTAAGAAAATAATACAAACCACCCATGCTGTGGGCTTTGTTGTATTCCTCTAGCGGATAAATCATGCCGCTATTGAAATGAGCAATCGCGCTCGCGTCGTCAGCGGCATAAATCATATCGCCATGCACCTCAAAACCAGCCGCCAACAACGCTTCCTTGGCCGCGAGAAAATCGCTACGCTCAGTCGATAAATACCGCACTTCTTTGCTGTGGCCGCTGCCGCGTTGGAAAAACTGATATTTAGCCATGGCTTGATCCTGTTTTTGAACTTGTACTTGGGGCTGCGGGCGCACTGTGCTTGCGTGGCACAAGCTAAATTACAACTAAAGCGCGCCATACATGATTCGAGCATAAATTCGCATGGCTTACGTGTCTATTCGTTTTATCCGAATGCAGTATCAGTTTTAAGCTGAGGATGGAGAACAAATTGCGCTGGGTTATCGGTCGAACAAAGTTACTGGTAGTGTGGTGGCTCTGGTGATTTGAACGGCCTCTTTTTGTCTGTAATTCGGCCAAAGCGGCCAGTCAAAACCTATTGATTGATGGCCGAAATCACTCTGCCACTACACTCTATCTTCAAATAGTTACTAAGTGGTTACAACTATTTTCCTACGCCGATTGTTGAATTTGGAATCCGTATTAACCAATCTGAACTACGATTTCCGCTTCTTCTGCTAACATAAATCCGCAGCTCACTGCCTGACCATTTGACGTTTATTATGCTCGGCCTTGTGGAGTCGGTGTTGTCACGACCATTTACTTGTATTTTTCCTTGCCACTGCAATTCTCCATTAATACCAAATCGAACGAGGCGAATTCCATTAGGGTGTTCAAAGACAAAGACAAAGACAAAACCACTAGACGATGCCCCTACACTTTTCGACACCCACTTTTCGCTGTACTTCAACTCCCTCAATGACAATGAGAGCAACTCACCGGCTTTGTAATCGATCAATTCATCGCCAACATCAGCAAAACCATCAACTTCAGCTTTTCGGTAGGCGATTTCCCAGTCTCCCCCCCATGCGGAGGTCCGTTCTTGTCCCACTCTTGTGCCAGCGTCGGGAGCCTCGATTTCGTCGACTCGTATCTCCGACCAAATAATTGCATCCGAAGTCAAATCAACAATCTTGGGTTCAATCACTCGACGTACCAGCGATAATGACTGTCTTGTATTTTGCGGCAAACCTTTTATCGCATTGGTCAGACTAAAATATGGATTGCCACAATTGACAGCTCCAAACTTGGCGATTTTCCACTCATTTTTGGAGCCACGTTCATTCGTATCTGGATTATTTGGCGAATCCGATGAGGTTAATGCAACAAGTACATTACCTGTGGATTGCTCTACTAAGGACCACCGGATAAATCCAGTGCCGTCATTTGCAGGGAGGGCTTTTATTGCGTGAGATGCGAGAGATTTTTTATTTGGGATTGCACGAAGGCATGTGTTTGGTGCAAATGGGGAGTGGGGGCTGTCTTGCATGCTAAACGGTGATGAATACGTTCTACACCGAGGATCTCCTTTTTTGGCCAAATCGAATTTCACGTATTGTGAATCCGCCTCGATTTCAAGGCGACTATATTCATCGCCGTTAATTTGAGCTACTCCCCACATGTCAAATTCTTCGCCTCGGTTGTCTCGCCCTTTGAGTCGACCTGCTCTTAACTCCACAAACCTAACGCCCCTGTCCCCGAGCAAAGAAATCAAAGTGGATTCTTTAACTTTGTTCGCGTCAAGCAACAGGCTATCGATATTATATTCATCAGCAACATTCTGAATTTCGCGAGTACATTGAGCCATAGCAAGCTCACGCAGTTTGTCACGCTTTTTTTGTTCAGTTTCTTCGGCAGAAGGTGGCGGCTTAGCTAACATAGCTTTCAATACTATTCCAACCGAAAGGCAGGCTAGAATTATGCCGATAAGAACTTTCCTTTTTTCACTCGAATGGTCACCCGACTCACTTCGTTCGGCATCATCCTTTGTTGGATCTGAATGAATATCAACAACTGCAAAGGCAGCCCAAAATGGTGCGAGTACTAATGCAACTCGAAAGCCGAAAATAAGCCCGGAGCCCCCTCCCCCATACGGAATGGCGGAGAGAATAGCAAGAAGAAGAACAGCAAAAGCTATGACCCCCCCCACAAAAATACGCTTGATAGCTGAGCCGATTACCTCAGAAACTGACTTAGTCCCATTTATCTCTGGATTCAATAATCGATAGGCTATGGCTGCAAAAAGCCCTCCAAAAAATCCGACCACAGGCATTCCAAACAAATTTCCAAACAACAGGTAGTCAGTCTGGGCAAGATTCATGCGTGTCGCCTAATTATTTGGTGTTTATTTGAATATGGAGGAGTGATGGTACGAAAAAGGGCAGATTGCCAAATATTATTTCATTACTATAATTTTCAAATTTCATTTTGGCATAACGTCCGCTCTTGGCCGACTACCTTCAGCTGACGGGTAATTGTCGACCCACATGGAATCTGACGCAAAAGTAAGATGACCGATGTGGTGATGGCGGCACATCATTGTCGGCTTTGGCCGAGCAGCACAAGCATGACTCCAGAATACGAAAGGCCGCAAACCATGTGGTAGCGGCCTTAATGATTAACGGATCATGCCAAAGCAGTAGTGTCGACGCAGTGCCGCAGTCCTATTTTTGATGTTTTATCAGACACTCGCCATCTTTCTCATGGAGAGCCAATGCTTAGAAGTTGTATTATCAAGAGCTCTACACATTACAAATCAAATATGTGGCTGTATACGTTGCATATTTCTACTATGAAAAAATATATCGTTCTATTGCATTCGCTCCTAGCTATCTTATTACTAACCCCGTTATTTGTTTCCGCTACAGAACTTCCTAAAATCCCACTGACCATCGGATTTGCGAATCTTTCTGGCGATGATCTCAGTACCCTCGTATCTGAAGATGCAAAGATCCTATCGCCACTTTTTACGCGATCACGGGTTGTGGCAGCCCATCAGATCCCGAGTGCGGAAATACTCTTCGTTTACGCTCACTTAAACGAGGATGGAACAATCAAAGGTCCAACGCGATCTGGCATTCGGCAAATTGTTCAGCTTACAAATGCCGCAATTGTGGTTCTTGCATCGCCTAATTCTGCAATCAGCATCAAAAATGCGGTAACTCTGCCAGGCTCGAGAACCGCAAATATAGTTTTTACACTAGATCGTAACGGAAGTGGATTTAGTCGGTTTTTCAAAGAGCTGTTCGAAAAAATGCAAGATGGAAAGCATATGCTGAGCGCGTGGGTCGAGCTTGCGCCACAAAATCCAAACGCCAACCCCACATATGCGCCTCAGACCATCCTTTTGTCGGAGGGCGGTAAGATTGCCTTTCCCCGCTAAAGCTTTGTCCGCTTTGGCCGATCTGTCGATGCCGTCGTCTGAAATACGAAAGGCCGCAAACCATCGGGTTGCGGCCTTAGCCCTTTGTCATCCAGCTACGGTAGTTCGCTATATTTCAGTCTGCTCTGATATTTCGAGAGCATCATCAACTTCAATGCCAAGATAACGAACGGTGCTCTCCATTTTTGCATGTCCAAGCAGCAACTGAATTGCGCGCAAGTTTTTTGTACGCTTGTATATCAGCGTGACCTTAGTTCTTCGCATGGTGTGCGTGCCGTATTCAGTTGGATCTAAACCAATTGAACTAACCCAGCGATTTACAATGCGGGCATATTGCCTAGTCGAAATGTGCGGCGACAACTGACGTTGTCGACTTGGAAATAAATACTGATCAGAACGTAGTTTTGCATGAGAAATCCAAGCAGAAACAGCGTCACGTGTTGGTTCTGTAATTTCAAATTGCACAGGACGTTGGGTTTTGCTCTGGAGTACAGAGGCGCGTGATGCTACTTGGTTGCCATGACAAACGTCTCGTACCTTTAAATTAACTAAGTCGCAACCCCGTAACTTGCTGTCGATCGCTAAGTTGAACATGGCAAGATCGCGCACTTTTTTACCTAGTTGCAATCGAATTCGAATAGCCCAAATTTCCTTAAGCTTTAGCGGCGGTTTCTGACCAACAAGCTTGCCTTTATTCCATGGTTCATGGTGAGTATCGAGAGACATGATTAACTCCTTGGGGTTAAAAGGAGTTTAATTATTCAAACGACACCAATGTCGGATTGATCGTTTTGCATACTTTAAGGGGTGAAAGGCCGTTATAGAAATATTTGCGGACTATTATTGTCCAGTCAGAACCATAGAACATCGACCTTAGCAAACTGTCATCTACTTTTAATCTCCTGACACAAAATCTAGAGCTCTCCACTTCAAATTTTCCAGTCATCCCGTTTTTCAATCATGAAGTCCATAAAAGCACGCACCTTGGCTGGTAATTGCTCGCGCGTTGGGATGTATAAATAGCAGCCCGAAAACGGGGTACTCCAAGGCTGGAGTACCCGCTGCAAAGCTCCGCTGCGGATATGCTGTCGCACCGTGATTTCGATATGCTGCATCACGCCAATGCCCTGTAGCGCGGCGCGGATCATGCCTTCATCGTCGTTCGTGGTGTAATTACCCATCGGTTCCAGCACAAAATCCTGTCCCGTCGTACCTGGTGGCGCGAACTCCCAATGGTGTACACCGCCACTACTGGCATATCGATAGCGCAGGCAATTATGGTTGGCCAGATCAGCGGGAGTAGAGGGAACTCCATGCTCAGCAAAATATGCCGGTGTCGCCACAACTGCCATTTCGAGTGGCGGCGTAATCGGCACCGCCGTCATATGCTCGGCCAAACTTTGACCTAAGCGTATCCCTGCATCGCAGCCTTCGGCAATGATATTGGCAAAGCCATCGTTGATGACCAATTCCAGTTGCAGCTTTGGATAGCGTGCAAAAAACTCGGGTAAATGCGGTTCGACTAGCGTTTTGGCGGCAAATCGCGAGCTATTAATCCGCAGCAGTCCCGATGCTTCTGCGCGCGAGTCACCCACTGTTCTCACCGCGCCATCGATCGATTGCAAAGCGCCTTGCAGCACGGCATATAGCCGTTGTCCTTCTTCGGTTAGCGACATATCACGTGTCGTGCGATACAGCAGTTTCACGCCCAACTTGCGCTCTAGCGCTTTCAGGTTTTGCGACAGCGCCGCTCGCGATACGCCCATTTCATCGGCCGCACGCGTAAAACTGTGATGCCTAGCCACATGCGCAAACCACGCTAAAGACGGCAGTAACGAAGGATCCATTCTCCCTCCTTGATTGTTAAGTATTACTTACTACTGTGCTTTATTTTGTGCTCTTCTTTTTAATCAATCAAGCGCCTAAGATTCACTCAACAACAAGACAGCAGCAAGCCATAGCCTCAGTGGCGGTTGGTTTTTAAATCAGAGTCAAACAAGGAGTATCACCATGCAAAGCGTTCAATTTCAAAATCTGAATGGCCAAGGCATCACGATGGCAGCCCATATTCACCTACCTAGTGATTTTGATGCCAGCCAAAGCTACCCAGCAATTGTGGTCACTCATCCGGGTGGTGGCGTTAAAGAGCAGACCGCAGGTTTATACGCCAGCAAACTGGCTGAAAATGGTTTTGTCGCCATTGCGTTTGATGCCTCATATCAAGGCGCCAGCACCGGCATGCCACGCCAATTGGAAAATCCTTATATCCGCGCCGAAGACATCAGCGCAGTCATCGACTACCTGACGACTCTGCCTTATGTCGATGCGACACGCATTGCGGCAATGGGAATTTGCGCTGGCGGCGGCTATGCGGCCAATGCCGCGATCAATGATCGGCGTATCAAAGCTTTGGCAACAGTGAGCGCAGTGAATATTGGCTCGATGTTTCGCAACGGCTGGGAAGGTACGGTGAAAGACGCTGATGCGATGGCTTACTTGGATTTTGGCTCGCAAGCCCGCAGCACTGATGCTGCTAAAGCAGAATTGGCGACATTGCCGCTGGCGCCGATGCGCGAAGAAGACGCACCGAATGCCGAGCTACGCGAAGCTTGGGAGTATTACCACACGCCACGCTGCGAGCATCCAAATGCACCTGGATTTATGCTGACACGTAGTCTGACGCTATTGATTAGCTACGACGCGTACAACAAAGCCGAAGCCTTTTTAACTCAACCCGTACTGGCTATTGCTGGCAGTGTCGCCGGCAGCAAATGGATGAGTGATGACTTGATTGCGCGTGCAGCAAGTAGCGACAAGCAGTTGTACATCGTCGAGGGCGCGAATCACATGTCGCTGTACGATATCCCCACATACGTGGCTGAGGCCGTGACTAACTTAGTGCCGTTTTTTCAACGCACACTGAACTAAGCACGACTGAGGCTGGCAATGACCACCAATGCGCCAGCCTATCCCGAACTCATAAAGGAAAGTACATCATGCACACGCACATTCAACACGTTAGCTATCGCAATCTAGGTTGGGATACCGCAGCAGACCTCTATTTGCCACCCAATTTTGATGCCAGTAAAACTTATCCAGCCATTGTCAGTACGCATCCCATCGGCAGCTGCAAAGAGCAAACTGCAGGCAATGTCTATGCTAGAGCACTCGCTGAAGCGGGCTTTGTGGTGCTGGCGTACGATGCAAGTTTCCAAGGGCAAAGTGGCGGCGAACCGCGCTATATCGAAGATCCAGCCATCCGTGTTTCCGACATACGCTTTGCTATCGACTATTTACAGTCGCAGCCTTATGTTGATACCGAGCGAATTGGCGCGATTGGCGTCTGCGGTGGCGGTGCATATACGATCAATGCCGCGATGACCGACTACCGCATCAAAGCTTTGGCATCGATCACTGGCGTCAACTTCGGTCGGCTGATTCGTGAAGGATTTAGCCAGTTCAATCCAGTTGCCGCACTGCAAGCGATGGCAGCACAGCGTACAGCAGAAGCCCAAGGTAGTGCGCGCCATGTGATTAACTATCTACCCGACTCAGTTGAGGCTGGCCGTCAGGCTGGCATGACGGATATTGATGTGCTGGAAGCGACTGATTACTACAAAACAGCGCGGGGCCAAGAAGCTCGCGGCGCGACTAGCGCTCTGTTTTCGTTTAATAGCGCGGCGATGGGCTGGGACGCTTTTCAACAAGCCGAAGTCTTGTTAAATCAACCCTTGATGGTTGTGATTGGTGACAAGCCGGGCGCGTTTGGTGCATATCGCGATGGCTGGGAAATCTATGGCCGAGCAGCATCACAACACAAGGAAATTGTTGTGGCTGAAGGTTGGTCGCATTATGACCTATATGACAAACCTGAACCCGTTGCTCTTGCGATGGCCAAGCTCGTCCCATTCTTTGAAACGCATCTGTAAACAGCCAAATTGAACAGAGCGTAGGACAGCAATACACCTAGATTGATGTGAGAAATTCGATGACGACAATATTTTGGATAATTGCCTTGCTTGCGGTGTTATTTCTGTTCGTGATGACTTATATGTCGGCAGTAGCCTGGATTGAAAGCAGGCAGGCAATGCGCTTGAAAAATATGCTGCCTTTTCAATTTAAGCAGGCGAGCACTTCGCGTACAGCGGTGGTGTATTACTCGCGCTCAGGCAATACCGCGCTGGCTGCGCGCAATATTGCAACGCGACTCAATGCGGCATTATTTCCTTTGGCTGCGCCAGACTATCAACTAGGGACTTTGGGTCTGGTGCATGCAATCAAGGATGCGAATGCGCGCCGAGCCAAGCCCGATTTTTTGCCAGAAATTAGCCCGTCTACGCTCGATCTGACGCTCTTTGATACCGTTTACCTCGGCTCTCCTGTATGGCTGTATAGTCCCGCTCCGCCGATTTGGGCTTTTGTTGAGCACAACCGATTCGATGGACAAAATGTAGTGCTGTTCAACACCTTCAATAGCCATATCGGTGAAGATTACATTGCCAAATTCAAGGACAAAGTTATGGCACGAGGAGCGAAGTCCTTCGAGCATCGGCGCATGTTGCGCGGACGGATGACGCAGCAAATAAGCCCTGAGCAAATGATTCAAGCGATAGATCGAGAGTGGTTTAACCACTAAAGGATTCCGTGCTTGGCTAATCAATTTACCCGCTGTTCGAAATAACTGAACATCAACGATGGAAGTGAGCACATTTCCGCTTTGGCCGAGTAGCACAAGAATGCCCCGCAAAAACGAAAGGCCGCAACCAGATGGTTTGCAGCCTTTCCACCTGCCGGCATCGACACATCGGCCTTAAAGGATACTCACGATTTCTTTGGCGACAGCCAAAATTTATGCGTCGCTATTCTACCTTAAGTGTCAATTTTACCTACCTCCAGAACTCCGTGCGTCTGATAGACTCGAACATCACCCTAACGCTGAATTTTGGAAGCTTGCCTTAATGAAAAATTTCTTTACCTTTGTACTGCTGCTTACGGCGTCAACATCCGTATTGGCCGCGGCGCAAACGGAAAAACAAATTACAGACATTGTTAATAGCACCATTGTTCCGTTGATGGAAAAACAGACGATTCCAGGCATGGCGGTAGCAGTGATTTATCAGGGTAAGCCTTACTTCTTTACTTGGGGGCTGGCCGACATTGCTGGCAAAAAGCCAGTTACGCAGCAGACTCTTTTTGAGCTTGGTTCGGTCAGTAAAACATTCACAGGGGTATTAGGTGGTGATGCCGTTGCTCGTCGTGAAATCAAACTTAGCGATCCAGTCAACAAATACTGGCCAGCGCTTTCGGGTACGCAATGGACGGGGATTAGTTTGCTCCATCTGGCCACCTATACTGCCGGTGGTTTACCACTACAGTTGCCAGAATATGTTACCGACGAAGCGTCGCTGCAGAATTACTATCAAACTTGGCAGCCACAGTGGAAGCCGGGAACGACACGCCTTTATGCGAATGCCAGTATTGGCTTGTTTGGCTCACTGGCGGTCAAACCGTCGGGCATGGACTTTGAGCAAGCAATGATCAAACGTATATTCCATCCTTTAAAGCTCACTCATACTTGGATCAATATTCCGCAGCGAGAAGAAAAGTACTACGCTTGGGGCTATCGCAGCGAGAAAGCGGTTCATGTTTCTCCTGGAATGCTAGATGCAGAAAGCTATGGCGTGAAATCGTCGATAGAGGATATGGCCAGGTGGGTGCAGATCAACATGACGCCCACCGATGTAAAAGATGCCTCGCTAAAAGTGGGAATTATGCTTGCCCAGTCACGTTACTGGCATGTTGGCGACATGTATCAGGGGTTGGGTTGGGAGATGTTAAATTGGCCAGTGCAAGCGAAAACTATAATCGAAGGAAGTGATAATAAAGTCGCACTTGCCCCGCAGAGTGCGATTAAAATTTCTCCACCAGAAGCCGCATTAAAAGCCTCTTGGGTACATAAAACCGGCTCAACCGGTGGGTTTGGCAGCTATGTAGCTTTCATCCCTGAAAAAAACCTCGGTATTGTGATGTTGGCAAACAAAAGCTACCCCAATCCTGCTCGTGTGGAAGCGGCTTATCGCATTCTGGAAGCATTGCAATAAATACTTGATCAACTACGACCTTCCGTTGGGGCATTGCTGGCTCATCGAGAGGTTAACGAAAACTAAGATGGTCGGCGTATTTGCAACGACAGGTGAATGACCGCTAAGGCCGGAGGCTGTGTGAAAACACAGCTGGTCTACAATGAACAAACCGTTT